>DATKGE010000372.1:0-7291 GCA_035510955.1 Occallatibacter sp.
TCGCGTCGCCATCTCTAACCATCGTCTCGTGGCCTTTGAGAACGATCGCGTGTCATTCCGCTGGCGAGACTATGCCCACGGCGGCAAGAAGAAGGTTATGACCGTTTCCGCAGATGAGTTCCTGCGTAGATTCCTTCTTCACGTCCTGCCTAAAGGCCTGGTCCGCATCCGCCACTTCGGCTTGTTCGCCAACCGAAGAAGGGAAACCGCCCTCGCACGTTGCAGCGAGTTGCTTGGCGCGGCGACCAGCGCAGAGCACTCGGAAACAACCAATCTGCCGCGTTGCACCGCCTGTTCAGCAACCATGCTGGTCATCGAACGATTCACCAGTGCTCAACTTTACTTCCAGCCTCACCTGTGCCTCGCCACTCCACAGAGGTGCATCGTTGACAGCTCATAAAACATCCATGGCTCACGACGAATCTACTCCGGTCCCCCCATGGCATGCTCTCGCATGCAAGGCTGGCCTATGCCTGCAGACTGCCTACGCAACCAGTCTGCGCCACCGGCTCACACCTTACCGGTCACAGTTCCATTCGCACACGGGGCTTCCATTACTCCACGAATCGCGCTCTGAGCCTGAAATGCTCCAAATGAGCCAGTCGCCGACATTGAAAATACATAGGTAGATCACCGCATCCGCCGCAAACGCCAGCGGCTCAGTTCAAACGACTCTATCGAAACTGCCCCGGATGAAATAACCCGGCTCAATCCTGCCTGGTCTGCCGGGGCAGTCCCGATAGAGACCTAACGTTTGCCGTTACTAATCGGTGGAACGCCTGTTATGTCGACGAGTGACTCAGCAGATTTCCTTCAATTGACCATTGACGTGTACCACAGCCCGGGTCGACGATCATCCATAGCGAACGCCGTTTCCTCCTGCGTGCGCGGAACCCATACTACTTTTTCAGACTCGGATGGACTCTGCGCCGCTGTCGCGCCCTGTTTTCCAGAAGCGGGCTGAGTCCGGCGTTTAGACTATCTTCGATCACATTGAGCCATGTCGCGAAAACAAAACAAGAAGAATGGTCCAGCGTTCAACGCAGTCCCCAATGCGGGGGGCGCGCATCTGTTGCCGGAAGAAACTGAGCGGGTACGGGAACTGATTTCCGGCAGGCATTCCAAGTCCGCTCTGCAGCTTGCCAAGGATCTCTACAAGCGCTGTGCAACCGCGGAGTCGGAAGCCCTCCTGACAGATGCCTACAACGCTCGCATCGACGATCTGCTCAGGCTGGGAATGACGGTGGAGGCCAAGACGCTGCTGGGGATTGTAAGGGAGCGGTTCCCCTCGGCACTGCCGCGGTTGAGAGAACTCGACCGGGAAGTATGCGCGCAGGATGGCAAGCTGGAGGAGGTCGTCGCAGCTCTCGCCGATCGCGAGCTTCCGGTCGAAGAACGCGACCGCATTGAAACCTTCATCCGGCAACGGATCTGGGATCTGCCCGCTCTGGGCTCAGTTTCGTCCTTGCCGCCGGAGCATTCCCTGCGGACGGCTGCATCGGCGCTGGCGGCTGTGTTCCGGGCGGTGACCACGGGGCCGGTGGAAGACGCGGTTCTGGCGCTGCCGGAGGTGTCGCGGCGCAGTCCACTGGCTTCGTGGAAGGCCCTGATTCGGGCGATTGCCTGCTATTACCGATGCGAGGATGAAGAATGCGCCAGGTGGCTCCAGACGATTGTGATCGATTCTGTTCCGGCGCGCCTCGTTCCTGCATTCACCGTAATGCTGAAAAAGAAGCCGGCGGCGGGAACCGATTCCAAACCAAGCTTGGCCGGACAAAAGCTCATTGCCGCAGCTGGAGATCATGGCGCGGCATTGCGTTCCGCCTTGAAGGATTTGGAAGATGCGCTGCGGGCAAAGAAGGAGAAGCGGATTCTGGATGCGGCGCGGACCGCGATGGCTGCAAGCGATCACTGCAACGCGGCCGTGCGGGAACGCCTGCGCCAGCACATTGCGGTGCGCGGTGGATTGCTGGACATCGAGCCATCGGCTATCAACGCGGCCGTGGGCGGCGCTCCGCGATGGGACGCTTACTACTTCCGCCTTCTGGCAAGGTCACTGGAAGACCAGCACAATGTAGATGGCTACGCGGAAGCGGGAGCGGTCTGGTCGGACTTTCGCCGCGAGGCCATCAAGGAGAACTGGTTTGCCGCCGGCGGCCTGGAAGATGGCGTTCTCTCGCTGCACATGGCGCAGTTGATGGAGAAGGCACCCGACGAAACCATCGAGGATCTGAGGGCCGCGATGGCCACTTACCGGAAGCCGGGCCAATGGAAACAGGACGATGGAGGGGTGCCTTCCGCAAAGACGCTGTATGAACGCGCCTGCAAAGCCGACCCCCATCCGGAGGCATTCCAGGCATCGTTGAGTTGTGCCCGCAAGTATGGAAGCTGGCAGGAGGCGGACGAGGTGGCCGAGCACTGGCGAGAAGCCCGGGCCGCGGATATTCAACCTCTGCTTTACCTGATGGAATCTGCGGAGAAGCGCAACGCATTCAAGAAATCTTTGAAGTATCTGGAAGAGGCGGAACAACTCGACCGGCTGAATCCCGAGGTGCGGCGAGCAAAGCTGCGGCTGTTGCTCGCAGCGGCCTTGCGGCATCTGCAACAACGCAAGGCTCACTTGGCGCTGGGTGGAATCGAGCAGATTGAGACAGTGCCGGAGGTGAGGCCAGGGGAGATTGCCGCGCTGGCCGCGGCTCTTCGCTGGTGCGTGGCTGCGGTTGGCCGCGACAAGGCCGTCCAGGACGAGCAGGAAGCGAGCCTGAACACGTTGATAGGCAGCGTGGCCGCGCATCTGCTGATTGTGTCTGCGGCGGAAAAGGCGGAGATGCTCTTCGCGGTCTCGTCGAGGGTGTTGAAAGTTGCAAAGATCTCTGCCGCCGAACTGCTGGCCGGCGTGGCCAGAGCCCGTGCTCTGGGCGAGTGGGCCGGTCTGCGCATCACGCTGCCGCGCGATTGGATCGATCCACTGATTGCTTCGCTGAAGATGCCCAACTGCCCGGCGGATGCCACGCAAATGCTGGTTCTTGGCGAGGCAGCTTTGGACGGCTATTCACCGGAACTGGGCTACGTCGCCTCGGTAGCGGGACTGGCCAAGGGCGGAGCAAACGCAGAGTTTCTCTTCCTGCGCGCCCGCTCCCTGCCGCCCTGGGCCTCAGTCAGGCGGGAGGGTTGCATAACGGCATCCCTGGAACTGGCCAGGCGAGAGCGTAACACTGCCCTGGCTGGAAGAATCATGGATCACCTGAACGGGAAGAAGGAGAACGAACGCAAGCGCTGGAGGCCCGGAATTGAAATGGGGGACGACCCAAGGATTGCCAGCCGTCCCGTTTCACCGGAGCTGCTCGGGAAAATTCTGGAAGAAGAGCAGGCCCTGAAGGAGTATCCCGGCCACAAACCTGGCGACGATCCGAAATATGCAGAGGAACTTGGCTATTCCTCCTGCGACTGCCCAAAATGCCGGGCAAGACGGGGCGGGCCGGTGGACGATGGCTACGTGTACATGGATGACGATGAGGACGAAGACGAAGACTTCGACGATGGCGACGAATTCGACCAGGAGGACAGTTTCGTGGGACCGGGAACCTCTTCAATTCCGGGTTTTCTGAAGGGAATTGGGAAACTGATGGGCCTCTCCGACGCGGCAATCAAGGAACTGAAAAAAGCCTATGCCCGCGGCGAGAATCCCCAAAAAGCTCTTGACAGAATTCTGGGCGAAACATTTTCCCAGCCAGGATCGCCGGCGTCTTCCCTTTTTAAGAAGAAGGAGAAAGCTGCCAAGGCTCTGCCGCCGGATCAGGGCAGTTTGTTTTAGGGAGAGACGATGAACCAGAGCGCGTTGCCAATTCCCGATCCGTATGCAGTGCTGGGCCTTGGCCCCGGCGCGGAGGACGAGCAGATTCGAGCCGCCTATCTTGCCAAACTCAAGCAATTTCCGCCAGACAGGTCGCCGGCCGAGTTCGAGCAGGTTCGCGACGCGTACGAGCTTTTGCGCGACCGGCGCAGGCGCGCGCAGCACACGCTGTTTTCAGTCAATCCGGAAGCGCCCCTGGCATCCCTGCTGGATGGCATGGACAACGATAGACAATTCGTCGGACCCGGTCCATGGCTGGCGGCACTCAAGGAAAGATAAATGGAAATGGAAGAAGATTTCTCCTCCGCGGTGTTTTCACCGGATCAGCGGGAACGGATAGTACGCGGTTTCGAGGCGTGGCTTGACCGCGCGATAGCCGATGAGCAACCGCCGCAAGGACTGACCGCTGAATTGCTCGCTGCGCTTGCGCACGGAGATCCGCTTCCACCGCTGGAAAGCGAGCACCCCGGCAGCATCGGCTGCGACCTTTATTCTCTGTGGGCGGCCATGACCGCGCTTACGCAGGAAGTCCGGCTTCAGGGCAGGACGTTCAAGCAACTGAATGAAACCCTCAGTCGGAGCGCGCAGAGCCTGCAGGAATCCGCCGCTGAAGGACGGAGCGGCGGGGAGAATGCTTCAGCCGAAGAGGCTCGAATGCAGCAGGCTGAATTCCAGCAGGCACGAAAGCAGGAGATTCGCATTCCCCTTAGTGTTCTGCTCGATCTGCGCGACCGGGTAGAACGGGGAGGAAACACCGCGCGCAACGCCGCCGAGGAGTTGGCTCCAAAACGGTTGCCGCGGTTGGCGCGCTGGCTGGGCGTGGGCGCCAGATACGCGGGCCACACCCAGGAGATTCTCTCTGCGCTCTCCCACGGCTACAGCCTCACCCTGGACAGCCTGGACGAGGCGCTTGTGGACTCGGGCGTGAGCCGAATTGCGTGCCGGGGCCAAATCTTCGATCCGCAGCGCATGACGGCTGTCGATATTGAAGAAACCGGCTCCGTGCCCGAGGGAACTGTTGTCGAGGTCTATCGCAACGGATACGAATGGAACGGAGAGGTCTACCGCACCGCGCAGGTCAAGGTGGCGCGCAACCCCGAGAGGAAATCCGAATGAGCGATTTGGGCGATTTGATTGTTGGCATCGATTTGGGCACGACTAACTCCGAGATAGCGGCATTCGTCGATGGCAAGGTGTCAATTCTCGGCTCGGGCAACAAAAATATGCTGCCCTCGGTGGTGGGTCTTTCCCCTTCGGGAGACCTGCTGGTAGGAGAGGCGGCGCGCAATCAGTTGGCGCTCTATCCCGGCCGCACGGTCCGCAGCATCAAGCGCAAGATGGGCAGCGACGAGACCGTTACGCTGGGAGACCGCCAGTTTACGCCGCCGGAGATCTCGGCGCTGATCTTGCGCGAGCTTGCCTCCTGGGCCAGCCAGCGACTTGATCGGCCCGTTACTAAGGCGGTCATTACGGTTCCCGCCTATTTCTCCGATTCTCAGCGCCAGGCTACGCGCGAGGCCGCAACGCTGGCAGGTCTCGACGCGGTTCGCATTCTGAATGAGCCGACCGCCGCAAGCCTGGCGTATGGAGAAGGCAGCCGTCATACCGCCATGGTCTACGATCTGGGCGGCGGCACCTTCGACGTCTCGATTGTCTCGCTCGAAGGAGACATCACCGAGGTGCTTGCCAGCCATGGCAACAATCGCCTGGGCGGGGACGACTTCAACGATCTGCTTGCCGAGCATCTGCTCAGCGAATTTCAGTCGCAACACGGTGTCGATCTGCGCAGCGGCCATCCCGTCGCCCGCGCGCGTATCTGGTGGGCCGCCGAGGAGGCCAAGCGCCGCTTGAGCTTCGATCCGGAGGTTACCGTTCGCGAAGAAGCGCTGGCCACGGTCGACGGCAAACCCCTGCATCTGGAACTGGAAATCGCTCGCGAGGAGTATGAGGACATGATCCGCCCCCTCGTCGAGCAGACGCTCGAACATATGTCCAAGGCACTTGCCGATGCCGGCAAAGGCCCGTCCGAGCTGGATGCGATTCTTCTGGTCGGCGGCTCGACGCGCACGCCTCTGGTGGCGCGGATGATCGAGGAACGCACCCGCTTGACGCCGCGGGAAGAGATACATCCAGACCTGTGCGTTGCCCTGGGCGCAGGTGTAATGGCGTCGCGGCTCGCCGGCCACGAGGTTGATCGAGTGCTGGTCGATGTGACTCCGTATTCATTCGGCGTGTCCTTCCTTGGCGAGCGGGGCGGCGTCTCCTATCCGCACTGCTACAAGCCGATCGTCCGGCGCAACACCCCTCTGCCCGTCACCCGCAGCGAGCGCTTTTACACCAGCCACCCCTACCAGGAAGAAGTTGAGGTCCGCGTGTATGAAGGCGAGGATGAGGATGCGCTGCGCAATATCCTGGTGGGCGACTTCACCGTCGAAGGCCTGACTCCCATGCGCGATTTCAATGAAGTGATTTGCCGCATGAGCCTGGATCTGGACGGCATCCTCAAGGTAACCGCGATCGAGAAGAAGTCGGGATTGTCCAAGCACATCACCATCGCTCGCGCCCTGGAAGCCAGGAGCGAAGCCGAAATTGCCGCCGCCCGCAAGCGTCTCGAAGCTCTCTACGCCACCCGGCAGGACGACGATCTCGACGATGAGAGCAACGATCTCGCCGAGTTCGGCGACGAGGACGCGCCGTTGATTGAGGGCGACGGTGATTTCACAGTGCATCCGGCGCCGAATGCCGCGGATGTGGCCGAGGACGATTGGAGCGCTGCCGAGGACGAGGGCCGGAAGATGATTGAGCGCTCCCGCCTCCTGCTCGACAAAATCCACGATGAAGACCGCGAGGAAGCGATCGACCTGAACCAGGCCATCGAATCCGCAATCGAGAATCGCGATGCCGCCGCACTCAAGCAGGCCGTTCACGGTCTGGGCGAGATGCTCTTCTTTGTCGAGGGCCGCGTATGAAGGACGATCTTCGCAGCCCGGCCTCCTGTCCAGTCTGCCGGGCTCGTTTTCGCGGGGCGTCGCAGTGCTCTCGTTGCGGCGCCGACCTCATCGCGCTGATGCTGCTGGCAGCTCACGCCTACGTCATGCGCCAGGCCGCCCGGCAATCGCTGAGGCAGGGCGATTTCCAAGCTGCGCTGGACTCCGCTCAGGCAGCACAGCGATTGCATTCCACCGCTAAAGGCAGTCTTCTCAGCGTTATCTGCAGCGCAGTGGCCAACCCACTTTCTGGTCAGCCTCAGAGGCCAGCTTGAGCCATTCGTGGTCCATATCTGTGTTACCGAAAACTGCACAATGGGCCTTTGGTTGATTCAAACAATGCTCACAGTGAGGTTCACTGGAGCGGTGAAAGCGCGCCAGGAACCGATCCCAACTGCATTGAAATCCGGTCCTACGGGCCTCATCCGCAGATTCGTACCCTGAAGTCGGC
>DATKGE010000373.1:0-8724 GCA_035510955.1 Occallatibacter sp.
CGCATGGCGGTGCGGAAGTCGTTCTCGCGGGTGATGGCCGAGTGCAGTTTGTGCGGGCCAGCGAGAAAGCCGATCTTGCTGTGACCAGACTCCACCAGGTGTTGAACCGCGGCGTGAATGCCGGTGGAGTAATCGAGCAGAATGGTGCTCACTTTGGGATCGTCGAGATGAAACTCGGCCAGCACCATGGGAATGTTGCGATTGACCAGTTGATCGAGCACCGGTTCTTCTGCGCCGAAGCTCAACACCGCCACGCCCTCCACCTTGCGCTCCAACATGCGGCGCACACAGGTGGTCAGTACGGCCGGGTCGCCATTGGAGGAGCTGACCAGGATCTCGTAGCCGTGAGCCACAGCGATTTCTTCAAAGCTCTGGATCAGCTCAGGAAAGAATGGGTTGGTAATATTTTCGACAATGATGCCGAGAATGCGGCTGCGCCCGGAGACCAGGCTGCGGGCGTGCGTATTGGGGAAATAATTCAACTGCTCGATGGCCTGCCAGACGCGCTTGGACAGCCGGTCGCTGACTGCAGGTGAGTTGTTGATGGTTCTGGAGACCGTGGCGATGGAGACCTTGGCCAGGGCGGCTACGGTACGAATGTCAGGCGTCTTGACGACCGTCTTGCGTGTTCCTTTTCGAACCACGAAGCCATCCTCATCCAGGGGTTGAAAGCCATGTTAACGCATGAGGCGTGGTGCTGCGAAGGAGGGGCCCGTTTTAAGCAGATGGCCGTCCTGGGCTGACTGGTTTGTCGTGAGCGCGCCAAATGCAGGTCCTTCGACTCCTCTGAAGTACGCTTCGCTCAGGATGACAGGCCATTTTCTGATAGGAACTTTTTCCGATAGGAACTTTGGAGACAGTACACTAGTCCCTCTCGGCAATCAGCAGCCGCAGATCGCGCAGGTTCTGGCCGGTGGGCCCGGTCACAACGGAATCGCCGAGCGCGGTGAACATGGGACAAGCATTGAAGGCGGCCAGCGAAGCCTTGAGGTGAAATCCGAAGGCATGGGCGCGAGCCACAGTGGTGGGGTCGGCGATGGCTCCCGCGGCCTGGGTATTGCCGTCAATGCCATCGGAGCCGGCGCTGAATACAGTGAGGCGTTCGCCCTGATATTTTTCCAACTCCAACGCGCAGGCCATGACAAACTGCTGGTTGCGTCCCCCGGCGCCAGGTGTGCGGTCGAGCGTTACCGTCACCTCGCCCACGCTGATCAGGCACAGCCGCTTGTGCTTGGCGCGCAGGGTGTGGAAGAGGTCGAGCAGGTAGCGAGCGGCAGCGGCATAGTCCCAGTCGTCGCAACTGTTGTCCACCGCAACGTAGTAACCGGCCTTCTGGGCCAGGGCGCGCGCGTTCTCCACCAGGTCGTGGCTGGAGAGCAGAATCTCGAACACCGAATCGCGAAAGGCGGGGTCCTCGCCGCTCATGGAAGCGGCCGCGGTTACACGGCGCGCGGGCGTCGCTTCAGCTTTGCCGATGCGCGGGAAAAACGTGGGACGCCACCCCTTGTTGCCGGGCGACTCGGGTAGGTCTTCGCGCTCGAAGAAGCTGCGGATGGAGGACGGCAGCTTGGCATTCAGATCGTACTTTGCCAGCAACTCGCGCACTTCGGCTACCGTCGAGTGGTCGGGCGAAGTGGGCCCGGAAGAGAGCGCATCCAGCGAGCGGAGCGGAACGTCGGGAACCAGCAGGCTGACCTTGGCCGCCTCCGGCGCGGCCATGGCCAGGCGTCCGCCCTTGACCGCGGAAAAATGCTTGCGCAGCGTGTTGATCTCGCCGATGGGCGCGCCCGAACCAAGCAGCAGCTTGTGGAATTCGATGGTCTCTTCGAGCGTGATCTGGGGGTCCAGCGGCAGGTCGAACATGGCGGAACCGCCGCCGGAGATGAGAAAGAAAATCAGCGTATCCTTCTTCGCCTTGCGCAGCAGGGCCAGTGTGGCGCGGGCCGCGGCGAAGGAGTCCTCATTGGGCAGCGGATGACCGCCTTCAAAGTAGCGGATGCGCCAGTTGCGATCCTTGGGTAACTGGCCTGAACAGCAGATGCCGCGCAGGCCCTGGCGGCGGGTCATGCGATCGAGCAGCGTATCCAGCATGGGCCCCGCGGCCTTGCCCAGGGCGATGACGAAGATGCGCTTGTAGCAGGAAAGCTTAATGGTTGCCGGGCCGCTGCCGTCGGGCAAAAGCCGATGCAGCGTGTCGCCTTCGAAGCGCAGGCGGCGGTCGAATGCTGAGGCGATGTTGCACGCCGCAACAGCGTCGGTAAAGATTTTCGTGGCTGTGGTATGGAGAGTATCGAGTGCGATATCACTGACCGGGGTCATTGCAGCTGCTCCTTGAGCCAACCGCAGAGTGCCTGTTGCATGGCCTCGAGTTGACCCGTGAAGAAGTGATCGGCGCCGCCAACAAGCAGCAGCCGTTTGGGTTCGGCGGCAGAGTCCACCACGTGCGCCAACTGCGTAGATGGCGCGTACTGGTCGTGGTCTCCGCTAAGAAAAAGCTTGGGGATGGTGCAGTTAGAAAGGAATCGATATTTGTATTCGCGGCCCTCGGCTTCGGTGGGCAGGCCTAGCGCGGCAAGGGCGCGGACCGAGGCGCGGATGGGGGCGCGGCTTTGGTCGCGGCCGCAACAGGCGCTTAGAGCCATGGCCGCGCCGAAGCTGAATCCGGCCACTACCAAGGGGCGGTTGTATTCGTTTACAAGCCAGTCCATCGCGGCCAGCACGTCGCCGGCTTCGAGCTTGCCGTCGTGAGTGCCGTGGCTGAGTCCCGTGCCGCGAAAGTTGAAGCGCAACACCGGCAGCGAGAAGCCGAATGAAGCCTCGTTGAGCACCTTCATGGCGTGATATACAACCTTATTGTGCAGGGTTCCGCCGCCTTTGGGGTGGGGATGGCAGACCAGCGCCGCGAACGGCGCATCGGGCGCGCCCTCGTTCAATACCGCCTCCAGCCTGCCGGCTGGACCGGCCAGTTCCACGCTCCGAATCTTGACTGGCACCGGGGCGGGCGCCGGAATCGTGCTGCTGCGAGGGGATGCGGATACGCCGATCATTCCACTCACCATTCTACGCTCAGACGAGGTTTTTTTCAGCTTCCGGCAACGCTCTGCGATGAGTTTTGTGCTTCCGTTGCCGTTTCCGTCACCGACGAGGCAAATCGTTTCACCACTGGGGATGCGATTGAACTGCCTGTGGCCGCGGATGCCGTAGGGTATTCTGGCAGCACCATGCCCGATGCTGCCCGCACCGATGTACTTGATCCCATCCGGCTTACGCTCCAACTGTGCCAAATCGAGTCAACCACCTACCATGAACGCGCGGTGGGCGACTTTCTGGCTGGCTTCCTGGCCGGGCGCGGATGGACAGTGGAAAAGACGCCCGTCCCCCAGCCGGCTGAGAGCAAAACGGCCGGCGCGCGCTGGAATGTTTACGCCGGAATGGGCGCCGAAACGCCGGACCTGGTTTTCTCCACGCATACCGACACGGTGCCGCCGTATATCTCTCCCAGCGAAGATGCGGAGTTCCTCTACGGGCGCGGCGTTTGCGACGCCAAGGGAATCATCGCCGCCCAGGTAACTGCCGCGGAAGCGCTGCGTGCGGAGGGATTCAAGATCGGCTTGCTGTTTGTTTCCGGCGAGGAGCGGGACTCCGCCGGCGCCAAGGCCGCCAACGCCGCACCCAAGGGCAGCCGCTATCTCATCAACGGCGAACCGACGGACAATCGTCTCGCACTTGCCTCAAAAGGCGCACTCCGCGCGGTGCTTAAGTCGAGCGGAAAAATGGCGCACTCGGCCTATCCGGAGTTGGGCGAGAGCGCGGTGCACAAGCTGGTGGAGGCGCTCGGCAAAGTGCTGGCGCTGCCGCTGCCATCGGTCGAAGACGTGGGCCCCAGCACACTCAATATCGGCCAGATTCAAGGCGGCCACGCGCCCAACGTCATCGCCGACAAAGCAGAGGCGCAGGTGCTCATCCGCCTGGTGGGCGACTCGGCCCCGGTGCGTGCCGCGATTGTGGAAGCCGCCGCCGGACTGGCCGAAGTGGATTTCACGCTGGAGATTCCGTTCGTGCGCCTGCGCGCGATTGAAGGCCTGCCGACGATGATCGCCAAATTCACTACCGACATTCCGCAGTTGAGTAACTGGGGCGAGCCGCTGCTGCTGGGTCCGGGATCGATTCATGTTGCGCACACACCCTTCGAAAAGCTGGCCAAGAGGGAACTGCTGGAGGCGGTCGAGCTCTATGTCAAGGTGGCGAAGCAATTGCTGCGATGAGGCCGGGAGTGTTAGAAAGGCGTCAGGGAGAGATCATTATGAGCGCATCCATTTTAGACATTCCGGTGAAGAAGATTACCGGGGAAGACACATCGCTGAACGAGTTCAAGAGCCACGTCCTGCTGGTGGTCAACGTGGCGTCAAAGTGCGGGCTCACGCCGCAGTATGAGGGCCTGGAAAAAATCTACGAGCAATACAAGGGACAGGGGCTGGTGGTCGCGGGTTTTCCGGCCAACGACTTCAAGGCCCAGGAGCCGGGTAGCAACGAGGAGATCCTCACCTTCTGCACCACTAACTTCGGCGTCAAGTTTCCGCTCTTCGACAAGATCACCGTGGTCGGCGAGGAGAAGCACCCGCTCTACAAGGCCCTGATCGCCGCGCAGCCCAAGGCAGTGAGCGTTTCCGCGGTACCGTTCCGCGAAAAACTGAGGGGCTATGGAATCGAAGGCAATCCCGATCCCGAAATCCTGTGGAACTTCGAAAAGTTCCTGGTCAGCCGCTCCGGCGAAGTGGTAAAGCGCTTTGCGCCGGACACCCAGCCCGATGCGCCGGAGTTGACCGCGGCCATCGAAGCGGAACTGGCCAAGAGCTAGGGCCGCCATACGGTCCGCAAATACCTATAGATCGTTTTGCAGGCGTGTCTTTGAGCCCGGAACTCTCTTTTAGTTCCGGGCATGGCCCATGTATTCTCAGGCCATGGACCCGGAAGCCGTTTCCACGCCCGCCGATGCCAACTCGCTTGCCCAGGCGGCGTCCTCTTATCTGCGCTCGGCGCGGCATCAGCCGGTGGATTGGCACCCGTGGGGCGAGGCGGCCTTTGCGCGCGCCCAGGCGGAAAACAAGCCCATCCTGCTGGACATTGGCGCCGTGTGGTGCCACTGGTGTCACGTGATGGACCGCGAGTCCTACGAGAACCCCGAGATCGCCGCGCTCATCAACCAGCGCTTTGTGGCCATCAAGGTGGACCGCGACGAGCGACCCGACGTGGACGCGCGCTACCAGTCTGCGGTGTCGGCCATCAGCGGGCAGGGCGGATGGCCGCTGACGGCGATTCTTACCCCCGACGGCCGCCCCTTCTTCGGCGGAACGTATTTTCCGGTCAGCGATCGCTATGGCCGCCCCGGCTTTGGGCGCGTTCTGTCGACCATGGCCGATGCCTGGCGCGATCGGCGCGAGGAAGCGCTGGATTCGGCGGGAAGCGTCATGGCCGCCATAGAGCAGAATGAGAGCTTCAGCGGCCGCAGCGGCGAACTTACGCTGGCGCTCGTGGATAAGATCGCCGCCGCGGCGCTCAAACAATTCGACCCGCGCAACGGCGGCTTCGGCTCGCAGCCCAAGTTCCCCCATCCCTCAGCGCTTGACCTGCTGCTGGAGGTGGCCATCAACCGCGACAACGGCGAGGCGGCCGTGGCCTTCGCCGTGACTCTTGAAAAGATGGCGATGGGCGGGGTCTACGACCACCTGGCCGGCGGCTTTCATCGTTACAGCGTCGATGAACGATGGGTAGTTCCGCACTTTGAAAAAATGCTCTACGACAACACCGAGCTGCTGCGCAATTACGTGCATGGCTTTCAGACGTTTGTGCGCCAGGATTTTCTTGAGACAGCGCGGCAGATTGTCGACTGGCTCGATACAACCATGACGGATCGCGAGCGGGGCGGCTTTTATGCCTCGCAGGACGCTGACATCAACCTCGACGACGACGGCGACTACTTTACCTGGACACTGGACGAGGCGCGCGCCGCGCTCGACCCCGCGGAGCTGGAGTTTGCCTCGAGCTATTGGGACATTGGCGAGTTGGGCGACATGCACCACAACCCGGCCAAGAACGTGCTGCACGTGAAGCAGGCGCTGGACGAAAAAGCCGACGGAGGCGATTTTGAAGTCATGCGCTCGCTGCGCGACTCCGCAAAGCAGAAGCTGCTTGCGGCGCGCGGCAGGCGGCCCACGCCGTTTATAGACCGCACGCTCTATACCGGCTGGAATGCGATGGCGGTTACCGCCTACCTTGAAACGGCCCGCGTGTTGCGCCTGGACGGCGTGCAGGAGTTTGCGCTGCGCACCATGAACCGGCTGCTCGACGAAGCCTGGGACGGAGCGCAGACGCTCTACCACGTGATCGCTTATGGCGAGGCCGCATCGCCGCATGAAGCAGCTCCGGAAAAAGTGCCCGGCACGCTGGACGATTACGCGTTCACAATTCATGCCGCCATCGACTGCTGGCTGGCGAGCGGGCAGATGAACTACTACCGCGTCGCAACCAAGCTGGCCGACGCCATGATCGATCGCTTTTTCGACCGCACCGCCGGAGCGTTCTACGACACCGCCGGGCTGCGCGATGGCCAGGCGCCGCTGGGCGTCTTGAGCGCGCGGCGCAAGCCGCTGCAGGATTCACCCACGCCGGCCGGCAATCCCACCGCGGCTTCGGCGCTGCTGAGGATGGAAAACCTGGGCGGGCGCAAGGAGTATCGCGAGATTGCCGAAGACACGCTGGCTTCGTTTGCGGGAATTGTGGAGCACTTTGGACTCTACGCCGGCAGCTACGGGCTGGCGCTGGAGCGGCTGCTGCTGGACCCCGTGCAGGTAATCGTTGTGGGCACAGGTGCTGAGGCTTTCCGACTCGAAGCCACGGCAGTGGCGCGCTTTGCCGTCAACAAGACGGTGATGCGCTTCGCTCCCCACAGCCTGTCAACAGAGAATCTTCCTGAAACGCTGGCGGAGGTGTTGCCGCTGGTTCCGCCGCCGGACGGAGCTCCTGCCTGGGCAGTCGTTTGCAAGGGCCGCACCTGTCTACCGCCCACTACCGATCCAGAAGCTTTACGCGAAGCGCTGGAACGCTGAGCCTGATCCGCACCGGTGCTCTTTAATACCGGTTGCTTTCAAGCCCGGGCCTTCGATGGACGTGACCGCATTGTCTAATCAAGTCTGGACTATGGGCGGAGAAAGAAGGATAATGTCGTGTTTAAGAAAGCAGGCGCGATTTCCGTTGCTGCAACCTGCGTCCTTGAGAGGTCGGACGAGCGGAATCAATTCTTCGCAAAGGATCTTAAAACAGAATAGGGAGACTAACCACTGCCGAATGCTCGTTCGCATGCGGCCATGTTGGCAGGATTCAGAGCGGCAGTGAAATCTGTGCGTGGAGGGAGAGGGCCATGGAACATAAGATCAAGCGCATTTCGACGGCGGGAATTGCCGCGGCCATCGCCAAGGCGGAACGCTATCGCTCGCTCAACGAACCGGAAGAGGCGGAGTCGATCTGCCGCGATATCCTGGCCATCGAACCGCAGCATCCGTTGGCAGCACGTTTGCTCGGGCTCGCGCTTACAGATCAGTTCACCGGCCGTGGGTCGGATCGTTACCGGGAAGCCGAAGAGATCTTCCGAGAGCTCAAGGACCCGTATGAGCGGCTTTACTACACTGGGATTCTGCACGAGCGGCGTGCCAAAGCGCAACTCAAAGCCGGCCAACTGCCTCGTTCACTGTCAGCGCTCCTGGACCACGCTCTGCGCTCTTTCGCAGAGGCCGAGAAAATCCGCCCTGAAGGAAACGACGATGCAATCCTTCGCTGGAATCGATGCGTGCGGCTGCTTCAAAATCCAGCCTATGAATGGGATGAGTTGGAACCGGAACTCGTTCCCTTCGATGCCCAGGAAACCCCGCCACGATAGCAAATCTCCACGGCATGGGGAGAAAAAGTTTCAGTCAGAGGATGCGGAACAGCCTCTTCAGGGGATCGAAGTAACGGTCCACCACGCGCTCTTTGAGCGGAATAATCGCGTTCTCGGTGATGGTAATCGACTCCGGGCACACCTGCCGGCAACAAGTGGTGATGTTGCAGTAACCGATGTTGTGCGCGTATCTCAAATCGCTGACCCTGTCTTCGGTATCGAGCGGATGCATTTCGAGTGCGGCAGCATAGACGAGCAGGCGCGGGCCGATAAACTCGTCCTGCTTGTGGTGTTCGCGCAGTACGTGGCACACGTCCTGGCAGAGAAAACACTCGATGCATTTGCGAAACTCCTGCACGCGCTCGACGTCGGCCTGCTGAATGCGCCATGTGCCATCGGTCGCATCGGGCGGGCGAGGCTTGAATTGCTTGATCGTCTTCTTGGCTCGGAAGTTCCACGAAACATCGGTGACCAGATCGCGTATCACAGGAAACGCGTGCATCGGCTCCAGCGTGACCGGCGTAGTAAGATCGATTTCGCTTAGCCGGGTCATGCACATGAGCCTGGGCATGCCGTTGATTTCGGCAGAGCACGATCCGCACTTGCCGGCCTTGCAGTTCCATCGCACCGCCAGGTCGGTGGCCTGCTGCGCCTGGATGCGGTGCACGGCGTCCAGAACAACCATCCCCTCTTCCACGTTGGTCGAGTAATCCTGAAATGCGCCGCCCGCTGGATCTCCGCGCCAGATGCGAAATGTCGCTGGTGTGGCCATTTATTTCGTCTCCCGGCTA
>DATKGE010000374.1:0-9554 GCA_035510955.1 Occallatibacter sp.
CAGCACTTCGCGGCCTCTCGGCACCTGGTTCAACTGTGATAATTTAGGTACTGGAGCTCTCAAGAAATCCATGCCCGCCATTACCTCGTTTATCAAGCATCACTATCGCCATTTCAATGCCGCAGCCCTGGTTGACGCAGCCGAAGGCTACAACAAACTGCTCGCCTCGGGCGGAAAGATGTTTGTCACCATGGGCGGGGCCATGAGCACCGCGGAGCTTGGCCTCTCGCTCGCGGAAATGATCCGCCAGGACAAGATTCACGCCATCACCTGCACCGGCGCCAACCTCGAAGAAGACGTCTTCAACTTGGTCGCGCACAATTTTTACGAGCGCGTGCCCCACTACCGCGATCTGACCCCCGCCGACGAAGCGAAGCTTCTCGCCCGCCACATGAACCGCGTCACCGACACCTGCATCCCGGAGATGGAGGCCATGCGCCGCATCGAAAACGAAGTGCTCAAGGAATGGGTCCGCGCCGACCAGGCCGGCGAGCGCTTCTTCCCCCACCAGTTCATGTACAAGATCCTGCTCTCCGGCGACCTCGAAAAGTCCTACCAGATCGACCCCAAGAACAGTTGGCTTCTCGCCGCCGCGCAAAAAAACCTGCCCATGTTCGTCCCCGGCTGGGAAGACTCGACGCTGGGCAACATGTACTCCGGCCACTGCATCTCCGGCGACGTGAAAAAGGTCCACACAGTCCGCACCGGCATTGAGTACATGATGGAGCTGGCCGAGTGGTACACCGCGACCACCGCGAAAACCCCGCTCGGCTTCTTCCAGATTGCCGGCGGCATTGCCGGCGACTTCCCCATCTGCGTCGTCCCCATGCTCCACCAGGATTTGCAGCGCGAGCACGTGCCGCTGTGGGCCTACTTCTGCCAGATCAGCGACTCGACCACGAGTTATGGCTCGTACTCCGGCGCCGTCCCCAATGAAAAGATCACCTGGGGCAAGTTAGGCGAAGACACCCCCAAGTTCATCATCGAGTCCGACGCATCGATCGTTGCGCCGCTGATCTTCGCTTACGTTCTCGGCTGGTAACTCAACTCATAACTCCCGAGTTAGAGAGTGCAAAATAACGAAGGGTGCGAGCCTAAGCTCGCACCCTTCGTGTGTTGATGTCTTCATCCTGAGCGCCAAAAAACGGCTGTCATCCTGAGCGAAGCAGGTCGCGCATTTTGCGACCTGCGCAGTCGAAGGACCTGCATTCATTCTTTCTTCTTCTGCAACCCCTTCGAGGTGCATCGACAGGAGATCCTTCTCGCCTTTGAATCTACTTCTTCCCGATCACCACAAACGGCCCGGCCATCTCGCCGCCGCCATTGAAAGCCGCCTGCCCCATCGACGGAATCCCAATCTCCCACTCGCGGGACGCCAACTCCGGCATCGGCCGCGCCTCGAACAGCTTCTTGCATTGCCGCGCCGTCCACTTGGCCCAGCGCTTGGACTTCTTCCGCCGCGCGCTGTCGGTCGAGATACCCGTCCCCGCATACATCTGCCGGTACAGCTTCGATAGAAAAATAAACGCGATCCTCGACCTCAAATTCGGTGTGCAAGCAGACCGATCCCAGATCGCGCCCCAGGTGTAGAACTTATCCCACACCTTCTGCGTCCGCTCCCTTATCTCATCGGAACTCATGGTCGGATGCGGCGTGAACATCTTGGGCCGGACCTCGGTCGGAATCATCCAGTAGCGGGTGATCGGCACATCGCCCACCATGGTCGGATGCGTCGACTGCTCCTTCTCCCAGCGATTAAAATCCACCGTGCCCGGAAACGGCGTCATCATCACAAACTGCGCAAAGGTCACGCCCGCCTTCATGGCCATGGCCACGGTTGCGTCGAAGGTCGCAGGCCTGTCGGTCGGCAGCCCGAAGATAAACGACCCCAGCACATGCACGCCGTGTTTTTTGAAGGTCTGTAACTGGTTGGCCAGCGCCTCGCCGGAGTAGTTCCAATCCTTGAAGACCGCTTTCAATCCCTCCGGAGTTACCGCTTCCACGCCCACCAGCGCGCCCTTGATGTTCGCCTTGCGCATAGCATCGAGATAACTCCCGTCTTCGCCCGCCTCCATGGTCATCTGCGTGAAGAACACCATGTCCTTGGGCAGCTTGGCTAACTCATCCATGAGTTGCAGACGTTCCGCGCGAATGGCCGTCAGCTCTTCCAGCTTGGCCGTGTTGCCCTGCTCCCGCGCCAGGCGCAGATCGGTAAATGTTACCGGATAGAAGTTATCGTCCGCCAGGGCAATAAACCGGAATCCCAGCCGGCGCAGCGTCACAATCTCGTCGATCACGCTTTGAAATTTCCGTTGCCTCGGCTTCTGCCCATCGGTCCGCCAGACAGAGCAAAACGAGCAGTGTTTGGGGCATCCGCGAATGGTCTGCACCGAGGCCCACATATATTTCGCCGGATCCATCAGGTCCCAGCGCGCGGCCAGGAACTGGCTGCCTTCAATGCGCCCGCCCTCATAAATCTTCTCCGGCTTCCCGGCTACACAATCGGCAACGACCTTGCCCCAGGCAATGTCGCCGTCGCCCTTCACCACCGCGTGCCCTTCGCCGCGCTCCAGCGCCTCTTCAGGGAACAGCGTGGCGTGAATTCCCCCGTACACCACCCACGCCCCGCGTGCGCGCGCCATGCGCCCCACCTGGTATCCGCGCAATGCGTTGCCGGTGTGCACGCTGATGCCCACAATGTCGCCCGGATGGATGCTCTCCGGAACAATCTGCTCCAGCGACTCATCCACCAGAATGGGATCGCCCACCTCGGCCGGTGTTGCCGCCGCAAGCACAAACAGCCAGCGCGGCGTGATTACCGCAGTACCAAAGGAATTGTCGCTGGGATTTACCAGATGAACGCTCAATGGATACAACCTCTCCTGGGACGCATAATACGGGGATGCGAGTAAAGTGGCCTCAGAGAGCGTCTTCGTAATCGAGCGAATCGATGGCGGGTCGAACTCCCGCTCGATGGGGCGATGCCGAGTCTTGCCGTCGGGAAGCTTCGGTAATCATACCAAGGCGATGCTTATGCGGTGTGATCAATTTTGACCGCTTTTCTGTTCGTGAACATAAATTCAGACAACCTTCGCAGTATTTCCGTTTTTCCAGCACCATTTCGGTCTCGCACCCCCGGCAAATGCGAAACTCTGCCGGTGTAGGCTTCCCAGCAGCTTTTCCCATCAGCGGAAACACCTTTCCAGAGCCTGGTATTCCGGCGCATTGCCATATTTCTCGAAGCAGGCAGGTTTACCACACGTGGTTTTTTGGCCACTGGCCTGCGATTCAAATAGCCCATACAGGCTGGTGAGGAACTCGCTCTTGCCAGGATCCCTGTTGGTCTTGCGTCAGGGCGCGACCGGGGTTCCGGGTACCGGGCACATCGGCGTCAGTCGAGAAACACTCCCGGCGTAATCGGCGTTTGATGGGATCAATTTTAGGATGTGTCAGCGGGTACTTAACCCGACCGTGGTAGGGTATTGGGCAGGTATCGCGTTGGTCAGATCCTGATTTTGAGGTGTGCCATTGCGATTGCAACGAGTGCTGCAGATTCTGTTGGTGTTGAGTGGTTTGTTCTTTTTAGCTGGAATCTATCCGCTCCTTACGTCAATACCGCTGCACCAGCAGTCAGACTACGGCGATCAGATGATGCTCGCTGTCTATTTTGTGCTGGGAGTGTTTCTGCTGCTGGCTGTTAGGACGCCTGGGGCCCATCGCAGCCTGATCTCCTTCACCGGATGGGGTACGCTTGCGCACGACGCCATAATGGCTGTGCAAGCGTACCAGTTGAAACAGTTACGTTCAGAACTGCTGCCGCTGATTATGATCGCTCTGCTTTGTGTCGCTCTGATTGTGCTAGTGCCTTCGAAAGCGGCGTTTCCCCTGTCTGGGAACCAGTGAAACAAACTTGTCACGCCTGAGTGGGCAGCCTGCAGCATTGGTCAGTACCGAATCGGCAAGGATTAAGCAATTCTCCCCGGCAACAACGCCAACTTACCCCTAAAGCCCAACTCACGCACCGACCCCCAGCCGGCCCCGCTCACAGCGCCGCGATCGTCACATTCCCGTCGCTGGTATGCACCGACAACGGAACGCCTCCGCCGTTCAAGTGCCCGCGCAGGTTATGCCCCGAGCTATGCGCCGAGTTATACCCCTCCATGGTCAACGGAAGGGCGCAGTCGATCTGCCCGTCGCTGGTATGGACATCCAGATCGACCGCCATGGCGCGCGGCAGCCGCACCGTCACCCGCCCATCGGAGCTCTCGATGCGCGAAGCCGTGTTCAACTGCGAGCCGTTGGCTATGGTCAGATCCAGATTGCCGTCGCTGGTGTGCACCTGAAGCGCGGTAAACTTTCCCTCCACCATCGCCTGGCCATCCGAGGAGCGCGACTCGAGCGTTCCGGTCACATGATGGATCTTGATGGACCCGTCGCTGGCCGTCAGCCGCACCGCACCGCCCACATCCTCAATGTCCACCGACCCGTCGCTGGTATGTAGTTCCAGGGTGCCCTGCACTCCTGAAACCTTCAGCGCGCCGTCGGAGGTCCGCGCATCCAGATCCAGCGCTGTCGGCGTATCCACCGTGAGGCGCGGTTCGTGCAGGTTCCCCATCGTGAAATGAATCCCCAGGTGCGACTTCTCTTTCAGATCGAAGTTCACGTGATCGCCGCTCTGGAACTCGGTCAAGGTATAGTCCGCCGGCTTGCGGTCCCTCCACTCCAGATGAATGCGCACTTCGCGGCAGTCGCCGCAGGAGCGCAATTCCACCGACGCATCGCCCGTGCTGATGGTGAGCGAAGCCTTCCCGGATACCGGATAAGACTTCTGCCAATCCCCCGCCTGGGCAGAAGCGAAAGCACCGGCCATCAAAGCCAGCGCGGGGAAACAAAACCGGACAAGACGCAATACTCGCATTGTCGTAACCTCTCGCCAACCTGTACGAAGCAATGCGGGATTTGGTTCCCGCGATTGACAGTGCCGCTTCCGTCCTCTCACAACAGGTGCCGAAACTGTTTCGCCCTGCCCACCTGTGTCACGAATCGCCCAACTGCGCTGGCTTCATCGACATACCCTCAAAACCCGCCGATCTCCTTCAAAGATCAAACAAATTGCGCCGTAAAATACGTGTGAAAATTTTTGCAATGTACCCCCGCTAGTGCTTGACATATCAAGGAACTCAGCGCATGATCAAAACCTAAGAACGTAATGAGGCTCGGCAAAAAAGTGGCCGCTAAGTGAGCAATCTTGCTCAACATTCAGAAGCTCTTTCGCATAGAGTCCATCTGAAGTGAATCCCTCTCGGATCGTATTTCTTTGAGAGGTTTCCTCACGATCTAGTCCAAGCAAACCAGTTGCCTGGTTGACAATCCTGCAGCCGCAAAGAGCCTTTCGGTTCAGGGTGGAACTACGCCGGATGCCAGGTCATCACGAACGGAAAAGAAGCGCGGCTTTCAGGCTGCGAAAAAACCACGGTTGATCGAGGCCCTGCAGAAGACAGGCTCGCCTCGGCATCCAGTGGCCGTTTATCCAGAAGCTTTGCAACACCTCCCAGAACCTGTTGATCTGACGAAAGAATGGAGAGCCACATGCATTGCCTGCTTTGTGAAAATCTGCAACAAGCGTTCGAGGCGAGGCAGCGAGAGTACATCGAGTCCGGCTCCCTTGCCTACTATCAAGTCAGCAAGAAGTTCGCTGCCTACAACAATGTCGAAATGGAACGAGCCAGGATTGAACTCCAGGAACACCAGGCAGCGTGCGTGTCTGCTGCGAATCTGTCTGGACGGATACCCGCTGCAGCTCTGCTGCGCCCGCAGCCTCAGGATAGGCGCCGTAACGCGCACGTGGGAGCCGCAGCCTGATGGTGCGGTTGCCAGGCATTCGGCCCGTCGCAAGAGTTGGAATGTGTGCTCTTGACGGGCTCATCTTTGAAGAAAAAACAGGCGATTCAAAACCGATAACCCTTCACAAGAGGAGCGTCGAAATGAATTATCGAACTGTGAATCGGAGCAGCAATCAGAGTTCGTACCGCCAGGTGGGCGAACCCAATGGAATGGGTTTCTCAAGAACTAAATCGGGGTCAATCGGCGAAGGAAATCGGTCCTTTGCCCAAGACTTCAACATGGAGCATTCCCGCTCGGCCGGGACGGTCAAGGGAAAAAATGTCTCCGTCGCCTGTGGCGCGGTGGAACAGGGAAAATCCAGAAGCGGCAATGCCGACCCGATGAATTTACCGAGTTGCGTCTACCTGGGCTAGTGTGGCGTCCCGGAGGTTCCTAACATTATCGGGTTGTCATTCTGAGTGAACGGGGCCCCAAACGTCTTTCAGTTTGGGGGTGGTGAGCCGAAGAATCTGCATTTGGCCTTCAACATTTCTGATGAGAATTCCTGGGACACCACACTAGTCCCGCACTGGCTAGTTCCGCGCTGGTTAGTCCCGCGCTGTTAGTCCCGCAAAATCGGCCGGAACCGGAGCGGCGCCGCGAATCCGGGGCTTTTCCTGGGAAGAGTCAAATGTTCCCCGCAGCAACGTCCTCAGCCCACGCGGCTGCACTCCTCCACAGGAATCGGCACCTGCTCTACAATTTCCAGGCCAAACCCCTCCAGCGCAGGGATGTGCATTGGCGTATTCGAAAGCAGCCGTATCCGCCGAATTCCCAGGTCCGACAGAATCTGCCCGCCCAGTCCAATGGCCCTTAGGATCCGCCCCGTCCGCGCCTGCACGCCCTCGCGCGATCTCAGTTCCTGATGCAGAATCAGCCGGCCCGCGTCGGTTTTCATCACCGCCTCGCCACCCGGCTCAAACACATCGTGCGCCGCCGGAGCCCGCTCCACCTCAAAGCCCCGCGAGGTATTGTGCAGGTAGAGCACCGCCCCGCAACCCGCCTCGGCAATCATGCGCATCGACTGGTCAAGCGTCTCCCGGCATTTGCAGTCCGCGTCAAACACGTCCCCCGCCGTGCAGCGCGTGTGCACCCGCACCAGCACCGCCTGCGAACACGGCGGCCGAAGCTCCACTTTTCCAGATTCTCCTTGCAAACCGTTCGCCGAAGCGCCGCCCGCCGGCTCGTCATTGAGCGCCGGACAATCCGCGCAAAGCTCCCCGCGCACCAGCGCAATGTGGCTCTCGCCGCCATTCACTTCGCTCTCATAAGCGATCATGCGGAACTCACCGTACCTGGTCTGAATGCGGCTCTCGCCCGCCCGCACAATATAGCGCTCATGCCGCAACCGATACCGTATGAGTTCAGCAACAGTAAGGATTAAGAGCCCATGCTCGCGGCAGAACGGAATCAGGTCGGGAATGCGCGCCATGGTCCCGTCGTCGTTCATGATCTCGCACAGCACGCCGGCCGGCGTCAGCCCTGCCAGGCGCGCCAGGTCCACCGAAGCCTCGGTCTGCCCGGCCCGCACCAGCACTCCGCCCTTGCGCGCGCGCAGCGGAAACACATGCCCCGGCCGCGCCAAATCCGCATACGTCGACCGCGCATCGATCGCCGTTCGAATCGTCTGCGCCCGGTCCGCCGCCGAGATTCCCGTCGTCACCCCTTCGCGCGCTTCAATCGACTCGGTAAACGGAGTTCCAAACCGCGAGGTGTTCTGCTGCGTCATGGGAAACAGGCGCAGATAATCCGCGCGTTCTTCCGTCATCGCCAGGCAGACCAGCCCGCGCCCATGCTTGGCCATGAAGTTGATCGCTTCGGGAGTCACAAACTCCGCGGCAAACACCAGGTCGCCCTCGTTTTCGCGATCCTCGTCGTCCACCACCACCACCATGCGCCCGGCGCGAATCTCGGCCAGCGCGCCCGGCACGTCGGTAAAGGGAGCGTCGAATGTGCGTCCAGTGTTTGGCATGGCGTCCCTCCCATTCTCGCCTATCCCCTCCACAAACGGCAAAGCCCCTACCCAAAACTCCGCGGCTCTATCCGAGCTCCGCCGTGCTATACTCCGGGAAAATTTCAGCCCGGAACGGAGGCCGTCCATGTTCAGCACATCCGTATATCTCAAGCGTTTGAAAGATGCCAATATCGCCTATGAAAAGGCCGGCACCGGGGCATATAAGGGCGACTGCTACGTCACCGGCGGTTCCAGTACGCCTCACATTCACGTGGGCAGTGCCGGGTTGTTTGTCGGACTGAAGACCAAGCAGGGCGCCATCACTACCCTGGTCATCAAAGGCGAATTCAAAATCGATGCCATCAACTCTTCCATCGACGATCTGAAGGTCTCACTGGCGGCGAATGATGTCAATGTGACCGACGCCCTGCTCGAACTAGCCAGGCAGTACAAATTCACCGGCTGAATCCACTCCTGCTGCATCGGACGGAGGGAGGCGGGGGCTTCAACCCCCGCACAAGATTCGCCCAACCATCCCGGGCTTCGGCCCCGCGAGTCCTCGCTAGGGGGGCACTGTTGAACATGAAAGCAAAATCCATTGTTTATTGGACTACGACCATCCTCGTAGCGTTTTTCATCAGCGGCGGTGTCGCGCAGATATTGCAATATCGGGCCAACCCCCATGGCGTCGTGCCCGAACTAGGCTACCCGCTCTACTTCTTCGCCATCCTGGGCGTTTGGAAGGTGCTTGGGGCCATTGCCATCCTCGTGCCGCGTTTTCCGCGGCTCAAAGAATGGGCCTATGCCGGCATCTTCTTTGACCTCACAGGCGCGGCCCTCTCGTGCGCCGCGGTCGGCGGTTACGGCGCTTACGCCTTTCACGTCATCGCCCCATTGATCATCGCTGGTTTGACCGTGGCGTCGTGGGCGCTGCGACCCCCAAGCCGCACCATCGGCGTCCTCTTTCCAGCGAAAATCGGCAGGCCGGCATAAACACGGGAAGCAGCGAACATTGCCAATCAACACGAGGCACACGTCGGCTTTGTAACAGGGCCCGACTTCAGTCGAGCCGCAAAACGGCGGTTAGTCCATGCCTCGCCAATAACGTTGGGTGCCCCACATCTCGATTTTGAGATGTGGGAAAGGACGAACCTCAACCAGCAGGTTCTCGTTCTCTCCAACTCCGGGTTCCGATGTTTCCCAGTTCTGAAAATCCAGACTCGGGGCACCCATCGTTGGTGGCAGGTTGATTCGTGCCAGGTTGATTCGTGGCAGGTTGAGAAGTGGCCGACCCGGCAACCGGCGGAGGTTGCACGTTACGCTGAACGCAGCTAAATTAGTTGCCAGAGTTGGAGCTCGACATGAAAAAGCCCGTCCCATTGGAATCAGCCTCTGCATTCATCGACGCGAAGATCAACGACCTCGGAGACTGGCGCGGGAAGACGCTAGCGAAAGTGCGCGCAATCATTCAAAAGGCAGACCCCGAGATCGTCGAAGAGATGAAGTGGAGGGGTACTCCCGTCTGGTCCCACTGCGGCATCGTCTGCACGGGAGAGACGTACAAGAGCGTCGTCAAGATGACCTTCGCCAAGGGAGCTTCGCTCGAGGACCCTTCCGGTCTATTCAACTCCAGCCTCGACGGCAATGTCCGGCGCGCCATCGACATCCACGAAGGCGACAAGGTCGATGAGGCGGCCTTGAAGGCTCTCATCCGCGC
>DATKGE010000375.1:0-21163 GCA_035510955.1 Occallatibacter sp.
ATGGGCAGGGTGGTGCCGATGGGCAGATAGGCGCCGACGGCGAAAGTGAGCGAGCGGATGCCGAGCAGCTCGACGGCGATGACCAGCGAGACGCCGAGCAGGACCAGTCCCCAGGGCAATTTCCGGCTCAGAATGCCGTTGATGACGGTGGCCATCAGCTTGGCCTGCGGCGCGGGAGCGTTCACGCTGCCGATTCCCTGTATCCAATGCACCTCGATGCGGCCGGTTGCGGGCGAGTAGAGATATTTGCCGTCCTGCAGCTCGGTGGAGCCGATGGCGTTGAGCACGGTGTACTCGGAGCGGGAGTGGAGGGCGTTGGTTTTGTCTTCGCCGACAACGCGGATCTGCGCGGGAAGCTTCTGCGCGTCGGATTGGATGGCTACGCCGGGGTGGCTGGCATTGATGTCCCAGGCTTGCGGCGCGGCGTGGAACTCCTGCAGGCCGGTATTCATGAGGTTGAGCGTGAATCCAATGACGACGGTTGAAACGACCACGCCGATCATGAGCGCGATCTGCTGCAGGCGGGGCGTGGCGCCGATGATGTAGCCGGTCTTGAGATCCTGCGAAGTGTCGCCGGCATTGGAGGCGGCGATGCAGACGACGCCGCCGATGGTGATGGCGAGGGCTCCGTACGCCGGGACGGTCCAGCCCATGACCAGGAAGACCGCGCAGGTGGCCATGAGCGTGGCAATGGTCATGCCGGAGACGGGGCTGGCCGAGGAGCCGACCAGGCCGACAATGCGCGAGCTGACGGTAACGAAGAGAAATCCGAATACAACGACGAGCAGCGAGGCGGCGAGATTGGCGGCCCATCCCACAAAGGCGCCGGGCACCGGCTTGAATTCAAGAAAAACGAACATGAGCGCGACGATGAGCAGCGAACCGATAAGCACGACGCCCATGGAAAGGTCGTCTTCAGTGCGGATGGGTTTGGCCTTTGCAGCGTCTGTGCCGGGGCGCATGTTGCGAAGGCCTGCGCCGAGCGCGCCGAAAATGGTGGGCAGGGTCTTGATGAGCGTGATCAGCCCGGCGGCAGCGACTGCGCCTGCACCCATGGGCTTGATGTAGGTGGCCCAGAGGTCGCTGGGTTCCATCTGCGCGATGGGGACCTGGCCGGGATAGACGGGTGCCCCAAGCTCCTTGCCGAAGAAGTAGATCAGAGGCATGATAACCAGCCAGGAAAAGACGCCTCCGGCAAAGATGACCCCGGCGACGCGGGGGCCGATGATGTAGCCCACGCCTAGGTATTCCGAGGTGGCGTCGGCGTTGATGGAAGCGCCCTTGAGCACATGCTGGGGGCCGAAGTCGGGTTGGTATTCCGGCGCGTGCGGCCAGGCTTTGAAGAGGTTGCCGTTCTGAAACAGCGTGTAAACGCCGCCGAGACCGAGCCCGAGGAAGACGCGGCTGGCAAGAGAGCCTCCCCGTTCGCCGGCGATGAGCACGTCGGCGCAGGCGGTGCCTTCGGGATAGGGCAGCGCGTCGTGCTCCTGGACGATGAGCTGGCGGCGCAGGGGAATCATGAACAGCACGCCAAGCCATCCGCCGATGAGGGCCAGCATGAAGATGCGGGAGTACTCGAGATCGAAGCCGAGAAAGACGAGAGCGGGAAGCGTGAAAATCACGCCTGACGCGATGGACTGGCCGGCGTTGCCGGTGGTTTGGACGATGTTGTTTTCAAGGATGGAGGCGCGGCCGAAGGCGCGCAGGATGCTGATGGAGAGGACGGCGATGGGAATGGAGGCGGCTACGGTGAGCCCGGCGCGCAAACCTACGTACACCGTGACGGCGCCGAAGACGATGCCGAAGAACGAGCCGAGTAGGATAGCGCGGAGGGTGAATTCGGGGCGGTTCTCGCTAGGCGAAACAAAGGGTTGAAAGTCGGACATGGATTGCCTCCGGACGGGCACGAGCGAATTTGCTTGAATTTCCCTGAAGGGGGAGTTTAGCAGCGAATGGGGCAAAAGCAACAGCGGCGATTACTGACGGCGGGCTACCGGCGTTCGTTGCGCGGCATGGAGAAAAGCGCGCCGGCGGGAGTAGGCTGGGGAATGCGGCGGATTTGCGACACGCTTGCGGGAGATGCAGAAAGGAGCGGAGAACATGATTTTTGGCGCGCATACGGTGATCTACAGCAAGGACGCAGAGGCGGATCGGCGCTTCCTTGGCGATGTGCTTGGATTGGTGTCAGTGGACGCGGGGCGAGGATGGCTGATTTTCGAACTGCCGCCGGGAGAGTTGGCGGTTCATCCGGCGGAGGAGAACGGCTCGCACGAGCTTTATTTCATGTGTGACGATCTGCAGGCTGAGATTGCGGCGCTGGCAGAGAAGGGCGTGCGCTGCGCGGAGGTGCAAGAGGCACGGTGGGGATCGATCACCAAGGCCGGGCTTCCGGGCGGTGGCGCCGTGGGTCTTTATCAGCCGAAGCATCCGCTGGCAATCTCGCGGGATTGAGACGGGGATGGGGATTGCGTTTGGCGAATCGAGGGGTGAGCGCGTAGGGTAGTGGGCATCCCCGCAAATGGCCATAACGGAGAATCTAAACAAGCATGACGAACCCGGCAACAACTTCTACCCCTGTGCAGCGGCTGCTTTCGCTGGACGTGCTGCGCGGCATAACCATCGCGTTCATGATTATGGTGAACAACAACGGCGGACGTGGCTCGTGGGGATTCATGAACCACGCGCAATGGAACGGGCTGACGCCGACCGACCTGGTGTTTCCAACGTTTGTGTTTGTCGTGGGTGCATCGATTGTGTTTGCCTTCCATGCGCGGATGAAGCGCGGAGCGACGCGCAAGGAGCTTGCGTGGCACACGGTGCGGCGTGCGGTGATTCTATTCGCGCTGGGCATGGTGGTGAATAATTTCCCATTTTTCCATTGGACTCACATGCGCTTTTACGGCGTGCTGCAGAGGATTGCGATCTGCTACCTGGTGGTGGGGTTGTTTTACATTTGGGATCAGCGGGTGTGGACCAAGGTGGCGGGGTTGGTGGTGGCGCTGGTGGGCTACTGGGTGCTGCTGCGCTGGGTTCCGGTGCCGGGAGCGGGGATGCCGGGGCGCGACATTCCTTTCATGGACATTCGCATGAACCTGGTGAGCTGGCTTGACCGGCTGATCATGCCGCACCATCTTTATCTTGAATATCCCGACCACAACGTGCGCGATCCTGAGGGGTTGCTGAGCGATCTGCCGGCGTTTGGGACTGCGTTGCTGGGCGTGCTGGCGGCGCTGTGGCTGCGCGGGCAGCGCGCTGCGAAGTCCACTGCGCTTGGTTTGGCCGCGGGCGCGGTGACCTGCCTGGCGCTGGGATATTTGTGGTCGCTCGAGTTCCCGCTCAACAAGAATATGTGGACCAGCTCGTTTGTGCTGGTGGCGGCGGGATATTCGCTGACGGTGCTGACGCTGTCGTACCTGGTGATGGACGTGTGGGGCTGGGGCCGCGGCGAGAGCAAGGGTCTGGTTTATCCGTGGCTGGTGCTGGGCGCGAATTCCATCACGGCCTATATGTTCAGCGAACTGGTGCCGGGGATTCTGGACCACATCGAGTTTGTGGCAGGTGGCAAGAAAACCAATCCGATGGGTTGGCTGGCCGACCACGTGTTCATCCACATGCCCACGCCGGGATGGGCGGCGTTTGCGTTTTCCTTCTGCACGCTGGCGTATTGCTTTATTCCGGTGTGGATACTTTACCGGAAGAAGATTTTTGTGAAGGTATGAGGGGCGGGCGCGGTCCGGATAATTACAGACAGTCAGGCAGCGGAGCAGTCGCTGATTGAAAGCGCGGCGCTACCAGACTTCCAGCTTGAAATTTCGGTAATCGCGAATCAGTTCGAAGTCGGCGCGGTTGGACGTGATCAGGCAGGCGCCGTGGGAGCGGACTGTGAGGGCAATCAGCGTATCGAAATGCAAATCCCGCAGCTTGTGCGATTCGAATCCGTGATCGGTGCGGATTTTTGACAGAAGCCGACCCGATTCCAGCCAGTTTTTTTCCGTCGGCGTGAGCGTGGGGTGATGGCGTTCGAGGGACTGGAGGAATTCCTGGTCCGCCTGCGAGATGGCGCCACGCCAGAGTTCCGCGAGGACCACCGAGGAGTTGCGCAGAATGCCATCGAGTGCCCTGATCCGATCATTGTGGCGTCCCGTGCGAAGATCGTCAACCAGGACCGAGGAGTCAAGGACGAAGATGTCACTCATCGTATCCGGCAAAGGTGGCCTTGCCGCCGTACTCCTTCATCAGCTTCTTGAACCGCTTCAGGCCGATGATCTCCTTCAGAGCAACGTGGACGGCCTCGGTTCGGGATTTGACGCCAAGAACGCGGACTGCCTCGTCGGCGAGTTTGGTGTCGAGCCGGATGGAGGTGAGGGTAACGGCCATGGGGATTCTCTCCTATATGTACATATTGTCCCTTGTGTATATATCAAGTCAAGCCGGGAACCGCTAAATCTCGTGGCGCGCAAGCGCGGTCTGCCCCACGGCGGGTGGCCGGAAAAGCCACAGATTGAGCAGCGTAAACAGCATGCCGCCGACCGTGAACTTGAGCCAGATAGGCGCGTGCGATGGGGAGAAGAAGCCTTCCAGGCATCCGGCGATGACCAGCATGGGGATGATGCCGGAGACCAGGCGCGTGGCTTCGAGACCGCCGTGGGCGATCGAGTCTTTCCAGCGCAACTCCCCGGGAAAGAGCATGGCGTATCCCAGGCGGAAGCCTGCTCCGCCGGCGATGAGGATGGCGGGCAGTTCGAGCGACCCGTGGGCCGCGACAAAGCTCCATAGGAGAATCGACATGCCGTATTGATGACAGGCGGCGCCGATAACGCCGAGCATCATGCCATTCTGGAAGAGCGCGAAGAAGGTGCCCAAACCAAAGGCAATGCCGCCTGCGAAGGTGACAAAGCTCACGGACAGGTTGTTGGTCATGATGGCGCTGGTGGCCGTGGGCTTGACGCTCACAATGGACTCGGTCCACATCTGGTGGCGCTCCATGGTGGCGATCATCTCCGGGCCGACGAAGTGGCGCATGAAGTCGGGGCGGGCGCTGGTGAGCACCGCGCCGAGGATGCCGAAGGCGGCGGAGACGATGATCGACGCCACGACAAAGCCGATCTGGCGCTGAAAGACGGCCGGATACTCGTCGCGCAGAAAGAGAAACAGGGTGCGCAGATTCGTCTTGCGGCCGGAATAAATGATATGGTGGGCGCGAGCCAGCAATTGATTCACATGGACCGAATACGTGCGGGCGGTGGAGTCCTGGCGAAGGACGGAGAGGTCGGCAGCAACCTGCCGATAGAGCAGAGCCATCTCCTGCAACTCGGCGCGGGAAAGCTGGCCGAGGCCGCTGGCGTCGGATTGGGCGAGAAGGGAAGCCAGCCTGTCCCAGTGGGGCCGGCGCTTCGCGATCCACTGGTTGGAGAGGATTTGAGCCATGAACGTGAGTGGGGACCTGAGTTCAGACCAGCTTAGCCCAGATCAGATTAGCATCGACACGCCGGAACTGGTCTCGATCGAGCTGCCGCTGGCGGGCATCGGCAGCCGCTTCATCGCGCTGCTGGTCGATTACCTGATCTGGGGAGCGGGCCTGGTGGTGGTGGTGGTTCTTGCCTTTCTGCTTTTGCCGGCGCTGCGCACCTTCAATAGAATCTCGGCGCAGTGGGCCGAAGCGATTGTTATTTTCACTCTCTTTCTTTTCAACTGGGGCTATTTCACGCTGTTCGAGGCGTTCTGGAACGGGCGAACGCCGGGCAAGCGCGTGGCGAAGATTCGCGTGATTCAGCGCTCCGGGCGGTCCATTGGGCTGGTGGAGTCAATGGCGCGCAACCTGGTGCGCTATGTGGACCAGCTTCCTTTTTTCTATGCGGTAGGCGTGATCACCATGTTCGTCACGCGGCAGCACCAGAGGCTAGGCGACTTGGCGGCGGGCACGCTGGTGGTGCGGGATCGTGAGTCAGAGACGCCATTGTGGGGCGATACCGGGTCGCGCACATTTACCGCGCAGCTTTTTCGCGCCAGTGTTCCCATCCCGGAGCCGCATACGGCCGTCACGCTGTCTGCGCTGGGGATTTCCAAACTTTCCTCGGCCGACCTGGAGGTGCTGGAGGGCTTTTTTTCGCGACGGCTGGACATGAGCCTGGCAACCCGGCAAGCGCTGGCTGTGCGGATTGCGGCGGCGATCCAGGCCAAGTCGGGTTTGGAGACGCCCCCGGGGGTGAGTGTGGAGACGTTTCTGGAGGCCACGGCGCGGCAGTTGCGTGACCAGGGGCGACTGCAATAAGTCCCTTGAACTAATCAAGGACCTGCAGGCCGAAGTGGACAAAAACGACAAGGACACGCTGTCGATTGGCGTGATTCGCAAGGCGGACGAAATCGAGAAGCCGGCGCGGAGCGCGAAGGAAAAAACGGACTGCGAAATCGTCCGGCAGGTTGCGGGGGGGGCGCTTTTCTGCGTTCGTCGGAGCCCCCTCAACGGCCTGCTACCGGCGCTCTGACCAGCGGCGGCGCAGCCACGGCGCGCATCGGCAAGGCTTGAGCAGGCGGGGCCTGGTGCATGGTTACAATGATTGCGCTCACCGGCTTCTTCCCTGCGCATTGGTAGGAGTGCGGTGTGCCGGCGTCAAAGTAGATGGCGTCGCCGGTCTCCAGCGTGCAGGCCTGGTCGCCGTGATGAATCTCCAGGTCGCCATCCAGCACATAGAGAAACTCGAAGCCCGGATGCACGTGCGCTTTGGGCTCCATGTCTTTGGCCGGCGGCACAAATTCGGCAAAATAGGGATCCATGTGGCGGTCGGGCACCATGTATCCGAGGCTCTCAAAATAGTAGGTCGGCACTACTACGCCGGTTTGCGGCAGCCGCACACGCTCTTTGCGGCGGTGAATGCGGAACAGGGCGTTGGGCTCGGACTCAAAAAAATAGGACAGGTCTTTGGAGAAGACCATGGCGATGCGGGAGAGGTTGCGCAAGGTGGGGACGACGCGACCGGTTTCCAATTGGGAAAGGAAGCTGGCCGAGAGGCCGGTGTGCTTGCCCAGCTCGACCAGGCCCATGGACTTCTTGAGGCGCAGGCGCTTGATGCGCTCGCCAATGCGCTTCTCGGCAATGAATCGCTCGGCGGTTTCGGGATCGACCTGGGTCTTTTGCGTCTCTTCGCTCTTCACCACCGCCAACTCGCCCATCCCCGCCTCCAGACTCGACAAGCAATAGGATGCACAGCAGGACGGAATGTTGTCCAGATCAAAAATAATTGTAATGTCACTGAATTGTCATTTCTTTGTTGGGCGTATGGTATTCAGCGGAGGGGAAAGAGAATCCCGTGAATGCAAGCTCGATTTCGCCGGTAATCCTGCTGTCCGGAGGATCCGGAATGCTGGGATCGGCGGTGCGGCAGGCGCTCGCAGACCGCGGAGCCGGGGTTCTGCAACTGGTGCGTCGCGATCCGGTCGAGGCTGGGCAGGTGAGGTGGATTCCCGGAGCTTCAACACCTGTTTCAGATCCTGAGCCGTTGGAAGGGCTTGCCGCGGCCATTCACCTCTCGGGAGCCAGCGTAGCCGCACATCGCTGGACGTCGGCCTGGAAACGCGAAATGTGGTTGAGCCGGGTGGAGTCGACGCGGGCCTTGGCTAGCACGCTGGCAGCGCTGCGGCAGCCGCCGAAGACGTTGATGGTGGCTTCCGCCACGGGGATTTATGGGAACCGCGGCGACGAGTTGCTGGATGAAAGCTCCGCTCCGGGCAGTGGGTTTCTGGCAGATCTTTGCCGGGAGTGGGAGGCGGCGGCGCGGCCGGCCGTCGAGGCGGGAATTCGGGTGGTGCATTTGCGCTTTGGAGTTGTGCTCGGGCCGGGTGCCGGCGCGCTGGCCAAAATGCTGCCGCTGTTCCGGCTGGGGCTGGGCGGCCGGCTCGGTTCCGGGCGGCAATGGATGAGTTGGATCAGCCTGGCGGACGCTGGTTCGGCAATTCTGTTTTCCATGGACACGCCCTCGCTGGCCGGGCCCTTGAACCTGATCGCGCCGCAGCCGGTGACCAACGCGGAGTTCACACGCGCGCTCGGCAAAGCGGTCCATCGGCCGGCCGTTCTGCCCGCACCGGCGTTTGCGCTTCGGCTGGCGCTGGGCGCAATGGCGAACGAGGCGCTGCTCGCCAGCGCACGGGTGGTTCCGGCAAAGCTTGGCGACGCGGGCTTTCAATTCATCCATCCCACGGTGGATCGAGCGCTGGCCGCGGCGCTGGCGCCACGACGCTAGAGCATCGCTTGGAATCAACTCTTCGCGGTCCTAACCGAGGCACGCTGTTCAAACCCTAACAGCGCTGTAGAACAGCGGACAGGCAGCACGATCGCTTCGCTGCTCGAATATTTTCATTTTCAGAGGCAAAATCAGGCAAGGCAGTCTTGGACAGACGCATCGTAAGGGAAGGAAACGCACCGCCATGAGCGCATCCCAAACCCGGAGGAACCTCCTTTGCCTGCAGAGTTGAAGAATGCCCAGATGCAGCTATTCTGTGGTGAAAGTGGATACCGGGGGGGCTCCGATCTCGACGCCGAGCCGCAACCGCTCAGCTCGCATTACCGCAGAGAATCGCCGGAGGCCTCGCCTTTGCGGCGACTAACTCGCTCATGCCTTTGAGAAGGGCGCGGGCATCGTTGTTCAGCGTTGCATCCGCAAACGGGTCGCCATTGGCCGAGGGATCGGCAATGCTGATTACCGGTGTTTGCGAACCGGATGCTCGAATCATAAAAGCCAGCCGCTTCTTGTTTTCGAGGGCGATGGAATCGCCCAGCAGGACCAGGTCGAAATCACCGCCCTTGAATTGATCGATGGCCTCTTGCAGGGAGTCTGCCGCGATGACGATATAGCCTTCGGATCTCCAGACTGTGCTATGAGTCGCCAGCAGCCATGAATCCAGGCCGACGGCGAGGACGACAGTGAGGGACATTGATACCTCCAGGTGTGCGAAAGGCGCACTGCCGGTTAAGGATGGGCGCGGCCCAATGTTGGCCGAGGTGGAACCAGAATAGCCATTTTCCAACTCACGGCGCGTGATCGAGGTCACTTCAATTTGATTTCCCCGCGATGGGCGCAAATTGGAAGCCGCGGAAGCGCACAATTCCTTGGGAGATTTCTCCTTCGCGAAGGGGGATCCGCGCGATTCGAGTCCTCGACTTGGTCTGGCGGAGAAGAGTGGAATATCCGCCCGCTCAGGTTCACTTCGGTGGCGCACCCCTTCCAGCCAAACTAATCAAAACCAGGTTAGTGAGCGGAGCCTAGGCCCATTTCGCCGCGGAATCTGTCCTGTATTGCTCATGCTTTAAAGATTTTCAAACGACCGGACGCTTCAACTTTGCACCCAGTCTCCCGGGATGTTTTCGCCTTTTTTTGTTCGCCGCGCATATCACAACCGCGCGGTGGGGATGCGATCTTTGCGGAGTTGAGCCCGACGTTGATCGAAGAGCCTCCGTGGGCGCCGCTCGGCGCACCGCCCCGGCGGCCGCGCGGTTTATGCTGGAGAGTCCGGCTGGCTTTGTTTTTTGGGCCGGTCGCTTGAGGAAATTATCAATGAGTGATGAGACCAGTACGCCTGCGACGGCCACGCCGGAACCCACGCCCGCAAGTCCAGCTCCACCGGTAGCAACCATTGCCAGTCTCGGCCGGCACGAGGGCCAGTCCGTCACGCTGCGCGGGTGGCTCTATAACCTGCGCGAGAGCGGAAAGCTGCTGTTTCCCATCTTTCGCGACGGCACAGGAACTGTGCAGGGCGTGGCTCACATCAAGGGTGTGCCGCCGCAGGTCTTCGAAGCGCTGAAGGGCCTGACGCAGGAGTCGTCGGTCATTGTGACCGGCAAGGTGCGCGCCGACAAACGGGCGCCGGGCGGATTCGAACTGGACGTGGAGAACGTCGAGGTGGTGCAGCGCGTGCCGGAGACCAACCCTTACCCGATCACGCTGAAGGAGCACGGCGTCGACTTCCTGATGGAGCACCGGCACCTGTGGGTGCGGTCACCGCGGCAGTCGGCCATCCTGCGCATCCGGGCGGAGATCATGAGGGCGGCCGCCGAATACTTCGACCAGAACGGATTCATCCGCACCGATCCGCCGATCCTCACCCCCGCAGCCTGCGAGGGCACATCAACGCTGTTTCCCGTGGACTACTTCGGCGATCCGGCGTTTCTCACCCAATCCGGCCAGCTTTACATCGAGTCCACGGCGCTGGCGCTGGGCAAGGTCTACAGCTTCGGACCGACATTTCGCGCGGAAAAGTCGAAGACGCGACGGCATCTGACCGAGTTCTGGATGATCGAGCCGGAGGTTGCTTATTGCGACCTGGACGGGCTGCTGGAACTGGCGGAGAACTTCCTCTCGCACATTGTGCAGAGCGTGCTGAAGAACCGTGGGCCGGAGCTTGAGGTCATTGGGCGCGACCGAACGAAACTCGAAGCGATTGTGCCGCCGTTTCCTCGGCTGCGCTACGACGATGCGGTGGAGATGCTCAACCAGGCGCACAAGGATGGGCACCTGGAAGCGCCCTTCGAATATGGCAACGACTTTGGCTCGCCGGACGAGACCTGGCTGAGCTCTCAATTTGATCGGCCGGTGATGGTGAATCGCTATCCGGCCGACGTGAAGGCGTTCTATATGGAGCCCGACCCGAAGGACCCGCGGCTGGCGCTGTGCGTGGACGTGCTGGCGCCCGAAGGCTACGGCGAGATCATCGGCGGCTCGCAGCGCGTTTCCAGCTACGAGCTTTTGAGCGAGCGCATCGACCAGCACAAGCTGCCGCGCGAGGCATTCGAGTGGTACCTGGACCTGCGCCGCTTCGGCAGCGTGCCGCATTCAGGCTTCGGCATGGGCATCGAGCGCGCCGTAGCGTGGATCTGCGGGCTAGACCACGTGCGCGAGACGATCCCGTTTGCGCGGACGCTGCACCGGATCTATCCGTAAATTCCGCCTGAGTATCTGTCCGTCAAAACGAATGCAAGGCAGGTAAACTTCTCGCCTTCTTAGCTAAGCTTAGCTAAGCTAATATGTTATACTCTGTCCATGGAAGTCAATATCCATCACGCCAAGACGAATCTCTCCCGCCTCATTTTGCAGGCTGAGGCTGGAGAAGAGGTGATCATTGCCCGTGCGGGCAAGCCGGCCGTCAAGCTTGTACCGGTGCAGGCTATCGCGCCGAAGAAGTTCAAGTTTGGCGCACTCAGGGGTCTGTTCACCGTGCCGGATAACTTCCTAGATCCTGATCCGGAGCTTGAGAGCCTGTTTTATGATGGTCAGATTCTAAGCGGCATGCCGGATGAAGAGTTGATCAAGCCGCAACCGGACAAGCAAAAAACCGAGGCCGACTCAAAGTGAGGTTGTGGCCTTGAAAGTTCTCGTCGACACGCATGCTCTTCTCTGGTGGATGGGCGGCGACGCCCGCCTATCGGAGCTGGCGCTCGGAATTCTAGAGGACGGAGCGAATCAACGGCTGGTGAGCATTGTGTCGCTGTGGGAGATTGCCATCAAGATCAGCCTGGGCCGGCTGCCAACCTCCGGGCTCAATGTCACCCGCATCGCGGAGCAATTGCGCGAGCAGGACTTCGTCATGATCCCGGTGCGTCTGGGAGACCTGGTTCGCATTGAGAAGCTGCCTTGGATTCACCGCGACCCGTTCGACAGGTTACTCATTGCTCAGGCGCTTGAAGAAGACGCGCCTCTGCTCACTTCGGATGGATTGATCCGGCAGTACGCGGTTCAGACAATCTGGTAGTGAGGATGCCGGCGGCATGAATGCCGCCGCCCGCTCACGGCGGAGTTTGTCCAATGTGTTTAGATTGAGGTTGGAGAAGCATCGCATGGGCGCTGAAAATCCATGTTGAACAGACGATCGCATGAATGAAACAACCTTCACTGACCGTGCCCACACGCTGATTACCGGAAAGAGTGAAATGGCCTGTCGCATTCGTGCTTTTGACTGGTCGAAAACTCCGCTCGGGCGCATTGAAGAGTGGTCCGAGACCCTGGTCGCAACTGCAAACCTGATGCTCCATTCTCCCTTTCCAACCATCCTTTCCTGGGGCACGGAGATGGTGTTTCTCTACAATGACGCCGCCATTTCCACTCTGACGGTGAAGCATCCGAAGGCTCTTGGCGGTCTTTATCGCGAGGTGTTTCATGAGGCATGGGACCTGGTGGGTAAAGATTTGGAAGCCTGCTTCTACCGGGGCGAGACGGCGGTGCGGGACAACATGTTCATCCCGATTCTGTTGAACGGAGTGCTGGAGGACCACTATTGGAGCTACTCTCTCATTCCCGTTTATGAAAACGGCCGGATCGCGGGCGTTTACGATGCCTTCCGCAACATGACGGCGACCGTCGTGGGAGCCCAGCGGCTGCGCGACAGCGAGGCGAGGCTCAAGCTTGCCACCGAGGTTGCGGAACTCGGAGTCTTTGTCTGGGACACGATCAAGGACACCGGGAGTTGGGAAAATGATCGCATGTATGAGATTTTCGGCCGGAGCCGCGAGCAGGGCTTGGTCAACGGAGCGGAATTTCTGCGCGACGTCGTACATCCCGACTACGCCTACTCGTTTCGGAAAGCCGTCCAGTGCACAGTACAAAAAGGCGAGCCGCTCCATTTTGAAGGAATGATCTATCGCCTGGACAAGACCCTTCGCCGCATCGAAATCAAGGGAAATCTCCAACCCGAGTCGGACGCCTCCAAAGGCAAAATTCTGGGCACGATTCGCGACATAACGGAGATTCGGAAGACGGAGGAGGCGTTACGGGAGACTACGAGACATCTGGGCGAACTCGCAGCGATTGTCGACTCGTCCGACGATGTGATTTTGAGCAAGGATCTGAACGGAATCGTTAAAAGCTGGAATGCCGCCGCAACGCGTGTCTTCGGATATTCCGCGGAGGAAATGGTCGGCCAATCGATTCTCAAGCTCATCCCCGAGCCGCTCCACTCGGACGAGAAGACGATCATCGAAAACATAAAAGCAGGCAGACGGGTGGAGCACTTCGAAACGGTTCGATTGGCGAAGGACGGCCGCTCGATCGAAGTGTCCCTGACTGTCTCCCCGATCAGGGACGCGGATGGCCGGGTCATTGGCGCCTCGAAGATTCTGCGCGATATATCCACCCGCAAACGACTGGAGCAATCGCTTTTGCAGGCGGAAAAGATTGCGGCGACAGGCCGCATGGCCGCAACCATCGCCCATGAGATTAACAATCCGCTGGAAGCGATCGTAAACCTTCTTTACCTTCTCCGCCCCATGATCACCGACTCGCAGGGAATCAAATTCCTGGCGTCGGCTGAAAGCGAGTTGGCGCGCGTCTCGCATATCGCCAAGCAGACGCTGGGGTACTACCGCGAGCATGCATCCGCAAGCTGCTCAAGCCTCAGCGATATCGCGGAACACGCCGTCGCGATTTACGAGCCTCGCTGCATGGCGTCCGGCATCACGCTCAGGAAGTCATTCGAATCTTCAAGGAAAGTCATGATGCGGCGTGGCGAAATGATGCAGGTGATTTCGAATCTCATCATGAATTCCATCTATGGAACGCCTATCGGCGGTACTGTTTCGATTTCTGTCAGCGACACCGAGGTCCCCTCTGAGGGGGTCGTTCTGACACTTGCGGATGATGGGGTGGGGATTGCGCCTCAAATCCTGCCCAGGGTATTCGACGCGTTCTTCACGACGCGTTCTACGGTTGGAACAGGAATCGGATTGTTCATCGCCAAGCAATTCGTCGAAGGCCACGGCGGCAAAATCAGCATCGAAAGCAGCAACGAAGCCGAGAGGCACGGGACGACCGTTCGTGTCTTCCTGCCTTTACACACCGCCTACGACGTCTCGCCCACGGAATAAGTAGATACAAGCCTGCGTCGCGAACAAAATCCGAGAGCGGTGCGGTGCGGTGGCGCTCACACCTGCATCACTTCGGCTTCCTTCTTGCGCGATAGCTCTTCCATGCGGCGGATTTCTTCGTCGGTCATCTTCTGCACTTCTTCCAGTGCCCGCTTCTCTTCGTCCTCGCCGATCTTCTTTTCCTTGGCCAGCTTTTTAAGCACGTCGTTGCCGTCGCGGCGGACGTTGCGGATGGCGGTGCGGTGCTCCTCAAGGACCTTGTTGAGGTGCTTTACGACGTCGCGGCGGCGCTCCTCGGTCATGGGCGGAACGGGCACACGGATGACCTTGCCGTCGCTTTGCGGATTGAGTCCGAGGTCGGCGGCCTGCATGGCCTTCTCGATCTCCTTGATGACGGTCGGGTCGTAGGGGGAGATGAGGATGAGCTGCGCCTCGGGCGTGGAGACCTGCGCCAGCTGGTTGATGGGCATGTGCGTGCCGTAGTAGTCCACCTTGACCTGGTCGAGCATGTGCACGCTGGCGCGGCCGGTGCGCGTGGAGGCCAGATTGGCCTGGAATGTGGCCACGGCCTGGTCCATGCGGCGTTTGAGGTCGGCGGAAAGTTCTTTGAGCGCCGGATTCCCGGCCATGAATGAGCCTGCCATCTTTCTCCTCGTTCCTTCCAAACAATATATTAACGGGTTGACGGGGGCGGAACGGCTCAGCAGTGTGGACGAAATTTCCCCGGCCGATGGGAGCCGGAGTTGCTATGTGACTACGGCCAGTCCCGTCGAAGCGGCCTGCTCGTGCGCGTGGTAACTCGAGCGGACCAGCGGCCCGGACTCGACGTGGCGGAAGCCCATCTTCAGCGCCTCAGTCTTGAGCTCGACAAACTCGCGCGGGGTATAGAGCCGCGCCATGGGCAGGTGGTCGCGCGAGGGGCGCAGATATTGGCCGATGGTGAGGATGTCGCAATGGACGGCGGCCAGGTCGCGGAAAACCTGCAGCAGCTCCCACGTCTCTTCGCCCAGGCCGACCATCACGCCGGATTTGGTGATCCCCGCAGGGTTCAACTCTTTCGCGTAGCGGAGCAGCTCGAGGGTGCGCTCGTAGCGGGCGCCAGAGCGGACTACGCGGTAGAGGCGCGGGACCGATTCGGTGTTGTGGTTTAGCACTTCGGGCCGCGCATCGACGACGATGCGGATGGCTTCGGGGTTGCCCTGGAAGTCGGGGATGAGCACCTCGACGCGGCAGCCGGGGGCCTGGCGGCGAATCTCGCCAATGACCATGGCGAAGGCACGCGCGCCGCCTACAAGATCGTCGTCGCGATTGACGCTGGTGACGACGGCGTGCTGCAAGCCGAGCGTGGCAACAGCTTCAGCAACGCGGCGCGGCTCGTCGAAATCGATTGGCTCGGGACGGCCCTTGGGGACGGCGCAAAAGCCGCAGCGGCGCGTACACAGGTTGCCGAGCATCATGAAGGTTGCGGTTTTGTGATGCCAGCACTCGCCAATGTTGGGGCAGTGGGCGCTCTCGCACACAGTGTGGAGGTTGAGCGAGCGGGCCAGGCGCTTCAGGTCGTGGTAGTTTTCGCCCATGGGGGCGCGCGCCTTGAGCCACTCGGGCTTGGGGGTGGGAATCTTTTGCGCCGGGGCAATCTGGATCAGTTCCATGGCTTCTCTTATTGTAGCGGTGGGATCTTGATTGAAACGGCAGGATCTAGGAGTATCGAGTTACTTTGCTGGCAGCAGGTTGAGGGCGCGGGCTATCTGTAGCGCGGCGCGGGCGGGTTGGTTGTCGCTGGTGTCGATGGATAGCTTTGGCCTGGGCATGTAACTCGCGTCGAAGCTTCCTTCCTCGTGCAGTTGCTCGAACAGCGGTACCGAAGTCAGCTTCTTATACTGCAGCCGGGACAGGCTTCCCATGCGGCGCTTCAACTCAGGAAGTGGACAGGTGAGCTCAATGAAATCGACTTCGCCGCCGGCAGCGGCAACGGTGGATCGCGTATTGGCGATGAAGTCTGGGCGTACGGTTGCTTCCGGCGCGAAGGTGAAGATCAATCCTGGTAACTGGGCGCGACAGGCTTGCTCGAAAATCGAGAGCCACATTTCTTCCCGCAAGGCGACGAACTCAGGGCTACCGAATTCGAAGACGGTCAGCAGTAGATCGACCACGAGGTGGTTGTGGAAGAGTTTGTAGCCGGTTATAGCTACAAGCTCCTGCGCTACGGTGAGTTTGCCCGTAGCCGGCAAGCCGTAAATGAAAATCAGCTTCATACGATCTGGCCTCCATGCGACAAGCGTTGCAGCGGCCTTCTTATTTCTTCGGTTCCGGTGTGGGTGCGGGTGCGGGAGCCGGCGCGGGTTTGAGGTACTTATCCCACCAGGCGAGCCAGCGCTCGTACCGGTCGCGGATATAACTTGGACGCGTAAACCCATGGAACTGGCCGGGATAGACGACTAACTCGGTAGGCCGGCCCAGCGAACGCAGCGCCTGATACATCTGCTCGCCGCCCAGCAGAGGAACATTCATGTCTGAGGTGCCGCCCATAAAAAGCATGGGCGTGTGGATTCGCTTATCGATTTCAAGGAAGGGATAACTCATCTTGATGTAGAGTTGAAGGTTTTTCCACGGCGGGCCAAGCTCGTTGTCGTACTGAAGGATGTATTGGTCGACGCCATAGAACGACATGGGAGAGGCAACCCCCGCGCCACTGATCGCGGCCTTGAACCGATCGGTACTGGCAACGGTGTAATCGGTGAGGATACCGCCATAACTCCAGCCGGTAACGGCTAACTTGTTGGGGTCGGCCACGCCCAGGGCGATTGCCTTGTCGACGCCGGCCAGCAGATCCTCGACTTCCTTGTTGCCCCAGTCGGCGGCGATGGCTTTCGAATAGTCCTGACCGCGGCCCGAGCTGCCGCGATAATTCACGTTGAGTTCGGCGTAGCCCTTGGTGGCCACCCATTGACGGAGGAAGTCGAAGCTATGCTCGTCTTGTCCGTTTGGCCCGCCGTGGATAAAGAGGATCATCGGCACTGGTGTGCCGGCTTTAAAGTCCGCAGGCCTGGTGAGAAGCCCATGGACGTCCGTGCCGTCCTTGCTCTTGAACTCAATGTCCTCAGTGGGCACGAGATTCAATTCGGCAATCAGTGCGTCGTTGTGCGTGGTGAGTTTGCGCAGCGCGCCGTTTTCGAGGGCATAGATTTCGGAGGGCTCGCTGTCGTTGGCATAAAGCACAGCGGTGTGGCCTGCTGCTTCATCCCATCCGACCACGGCGCCCGGTTGAGTTAGAAGACGCTTGACGCCATTGCCTTCTAACTCGGCTTCGGCGGGGTATTGGTTGCGGTCGTCGGAGACGAGATAGCTTAAATGTCCATCCGGCGAATAAATCGGCTGGCGAACGCTGCGGTCGAACTTGGCGGCGGGATAACTTACTTTGCCATCCAATGTAACTACGGCGGCACGGGACTGCGAGTATTCGAGAAGCTTCAACTCGGCGCCCTGAGTGTAGGCGATGGACTTGGAATCGGGCGACCAGGCGAGATGACCGCCATCGGGACCGGACCAGGTGGTGAGTTTGCGCGGCGTCGAGCCGGGCTTGGGCGCCACAACGAAAACATCGGTGTTGTTGCCGCGGTCAGGGTCGGAATCCTGGTTGCTGACAAAGGCAATCCATGCGCCGTCGGGGGACCACTCGGCGTCCTCTTCCGGAACGTTCTTAGCGGTGGTCAGCTTCTCGGCTTTTCTTGTGGCCAGGTCATAGAGGTAGAGCGAGTCGAAGGCGTCATCGCGGAGGTATCCCTGAACGTCCTGCTTGAAGTGGTAGCGATCGATGACGATGGGCTTGGGCGGGACAGGCGGTTTGCCTTCCTCGGGGTCGGGCTCGGCCTTGGGATGGAGCGTAAGCAGGAGCTTTTTCGCGTCCGGCGAACAGCTGTAGCCTTCGATTTCCTGGTCGGTGATGGCGGTAAGCTGCTCGGCCTCACCTCCGCGGCGGTAGAGAAGCCAGACCTGCGAGCCCTTGGCGGGACCGGGACGCGAAGAAAGGAAGCTGAGGGATCGGCCATCCGGGCTGAATTTGGGGGCCGACGCTCCTTCCTTGCCGAAAGTGAGCTGAAGATGGACAGAGCCGTCCCATTTGACCATCCACAAATGGGTCTGGCTTTTGTCTTCCTTGGTGTCGGTCTGGCTGACGGTGTAGGCCACCCAGTCGCCTTCGGGAGAGACCACAGGAGTGCCGACGCGTTGCAAACGGGCCAGATCGTCGAGGGTGATGTCGCGTTTCTTGGGGGCGTCGGCGGCAGAGACGGGGAGAATGGCGAGGCTTACGACCACACTCAGGGCGAGGCAAAGAAAGGGCTTCAGGGATCCACGAGGCATGGGCAGAGATTATCATTTTCTGGCGGCAAAGCAGGAGTGAAATTGGCTTGAGCTTCATGACCATGATAAAATGACCATGGTCATGATGAGATGACCATGAAGAGGTGACTCCCAATGCGGACGATGCCGGCAGGGGAATTCAAGGCAAAATGCCTTGCGGTGATGGACGAAGTGCAAGCCAGCGGGGAAGCGGTGATTGTGACCAAGCGCGGCAAGCCGGTAGCGCGGCTGGGACCAGTGGTTGAGCAGGCGCAGAAGGAGAGCCCGGAGGCGATCTTTGGCTGTCTGCGCCACATGCTTTTGGTGCCGGGCCAGACGATCGATCCCAGCGAGCCGTTCATTCCACGGGAGGAGTGGGGCCACCTGAAGGAGGATTGGTCCCCTTTTCCTAAACAATGATCCTTCTCGACACGCACGTCGTAATTTGGCTGATGATGGACGCGGAGCAGTTGTCCGTTAAGGTGCGCGAGGCAATTGTAGAAGCCCGCATTGAAGGGGAAAGTCTTGCGTATTCTCCGCTTTCTTTATATGAAATCGCCTACGCGGCGGGGCGCAAGCGGCTGCGCTTGAATTCGGGGATCCCGGATTTTATAGCTGCGATTGAAGCGAGGCTTGAGTCCTTACCGCTTACGACGCCTATCGTGATTTGTGCGGCCGAACTTCCGGAACCTTTCCACGGCGACCCGATTGACCGAGTCATTGCCGCCACCGCGATTGTGCACGGTTGCACCTTGGCTACGCATGACCTGGAGATACGCAGGTCTGGAGTGTGCAAGACGCTGTGGTAACGCGTCAGCGCAGCTTTTCGCGGACTTCCGGCCTGATCAGGTAAAGGAAGAAGACCAGGTTGAGCAGGCCCTGAACGAGTGCGGCTCCCTGATGCTGGCTGGAAAATATCCACAGGTTGTAGGCCACCAGAAGAAAGACGGCAGCCAGCGCCAGCGCCCAGGCCCAGCGGAAGTGCATCAGCAGGCCGGCGCTTGCTGTGATGAAGGCGGCGGCGAAGATGAGGAACAGGGGCGGGTAGTGGTGTCCGCCGACGACGCCGACAATGATGACTCCAGCAAGGACGAAGAGATAGAGGCTGATGGCGGCCAGACCGGGGAGCGGGAGAAGATCGCGGCCTGGCGGCTGCGGCCGGCTCTTTTCGACTTTGTCGGTTTCGGCGTCGATGGTCATAGGGTATGGAGGTAGGCCAGCAGGTCGCTCAGCTGGGCGTCAGTAAGCTGGGTGGCGGGCATCATGTTGCGTCCGTGCAGGATGACTGAGGTCAGCCGCTCGTCCGTGGGCGGCGCGCCGGAAGGCATGGCTTTGATCTTGGTAAGCGCCTGCAAACCGGGGCCGTTGAGGGGCCGTGTGGTGGTGGGGTGGTGGCAGCGGGAGCACTTTTGCTGGAAGACGATAGCTCCCCGGCTTTCCTGAATGGTCCACTCGGCCTCTGGCTTCGAGGGGGGCAGGGAGCGGCAGCCGGCCAGGGCCGCGGCACAGGCCAGCAGGATCATGAAAGCTGCAAAGAAGGGAGCGCGCATCTGGCTTTGATGATACAAGGCACTACTCTGACGCGGCGATGGCTTCGGCGATGTGATCGATGGCCTGGATTTCGGCGTCGCTGCCGGGGCGGTGTCCATTGACGAGAATGGAAAATGCCAGCGTCTTGCCGCTGGCCGCAGTGAGATAGCCGCTGAGAGCATTGGTTTCGTTGAGGGTTCCGGTCTTGGCCCACAGCCGACCCTTGAGCGGGGAGCTTTTGAAACGGTTCGCGAGCGTGCCGTCGACACCGGCAACTGGAAGTGTGTCCTTCCACGATGCGCCCCAAGGCTGGCGCGACGCATAGCTGAGCAATTGAGCGTAGGCACGCGGGGCGATGCGGTCGTCGGGGCTCATGCCGGAGCCGTCATAAAGAAAAAAATCGGGGTCGTTGACGCCGGAGTCGAGGAGAAACTGGCGGACCACACGCGTGCCCTGGGCAAAGCTGCCGTCGCTGCCAAAGATCTTGCCGAGCAGGCGGAGGAGCAGCTCGGCGTGGAGGTTCTGGCTGATCTTATTGGTGAGAGTGATGTCCTGGGCCAAGGCAACGGAGACATGTGTGGCGAGAACGCGGCGGTCCTCGAGGGGCGCCAGGACTCGACTCTGCTGCGAGGGACTGAGGCGCAGCGGCTGGGAACGCTCGTCGGCAAATTCACTGGTAACCATGGACGATTTGTGGCGGGCGAAGGCGGAGCCGGTGACGACGACGCCGTGGGTGATGAGCGCCTGCTTGAACGCGGCTGCGGTGAACTCGGCGGGGTCTTCGACGGCCAGGCCGGCGTGGAGCCCGTTGGCCGGCATGGTGCCCCAGGCGCGGACTAGCAACGAGCCGGGGCGGCGATTGAGACCGGGATGAGAGGTCTGTCCGGCGGCAGCGGGAATCATGGTGTTTTCAAGCGTGTAGTAGTCCACGTCAGGAGCCCAGCTGGCCAGGGTGGCGCCAGCTTTCGCCGGGTCGGCGGTGATGTTGAGCTCGATGGTGTTTTCGGCAAATGTGAGTGCGGAGATGGGCGCTCCGTAGCTCCATTGCAGGTCGTCCCAGCCCCAGGACTGGCCCCAGGGCTCATCGACGTAGAAGCTGTCGTCGCCGATGATGGCCCCATCCACGGTGCGGATGCCGGATTGCTCGACCTGCTGGGCGAGCAGATCGAGGACATCCATGTCCGTGGGCGGCTTCTGAGTTTCCAAGGGGGTGGCTGTATTGGAGGTTCCCGTTGCGGCGGCGGGCGGCGGCGCGCCGTAGGGGTAACGGCGGCGGCTCAGGGTGGGATCGCCGCATCCGAGCAGAACGATGTCGCCATGCAGAACACCCTGCGGGTCGATGACCCCGCTGGCCACGATATTGGTGGTAAAGGTAAGGTCCTGGACGGGGAGCAGAGCGAAAGCAGCGGCGGTGGTGAGCAGCTTGGCGTTCGAGGCAGGGGTAAA
>DATKGE010000376.1:0-5502 GCA_035510955.1 Occallatibacter sp.
TCTCACGCTGAAGAGCTTGGATACGGGCTCCACCCAGGAAGCCAAGAGCAGTGCCACCGGGGAATACCGCTTCGGCCTGCTAAAGACCGGCCGCTATTCCATCACCGTCAACTTGGCCGGTTTTCAGAAGCTGGAGCAGCGCGCTGAAGTTACCGTCGGTTCGGTGACCAACATCGACCTGGTGCTGACCGTCGGTCAGGCCACCCAGACCGTCGAAGTGACCGCCGAGGCGCCGCTGGTCAATACCGAACCCAGCACGAATACCAGTTTCACCCCGGAGCAGTTGGCGCAATTGCCTTCCGCCGGCGGCGACATCACCAACATCGCCTACACCGCGCCCGGCGTAACGGTCAACGTCACCATGGGTTATGGCAACTTCCAGATCAACGGGCTGCCCGCCACCTCCAATCTTTTCACCGTCAATGGCGAGAACGACATGGACCCGTATTTCAATATCAACAATTCGGGCGCCTCCAACCTCACCATCGGCCAGAACGAATTGCAGGAAGCCACAGTCATCGGGAACGCTTATGGCGGCCAGTATGGACAGCTCTCCGGCGCCCAGATCAGTTATGTAACCATGTCGGGAACCAATCAGTTCCACGGCAACGCCGCGTACTGGTGGAACGGCCGCGTCATGAACTCCAATGACTGGTTCAGCAATTACTACGGCAACCCCAAGCCGTTCTCCAATGCCAACCAGTGGGCCTCGCGCTTTGGCGGCCCCGTCAGGAAGGATAAGACCTTCTTCTTCGTCGATACCGAAGGCCTGCGTTTCATCCTGCCGAACGTTTTCTCGAACGAAATCCCGACTCCGGCTTTTGCCACCGCCGTTGCCAACAATGTCGCGAACCTGCATCCGGCTGAAGCCAGCGCCTATAAAACCATGCTCGGGCTTTGGGCCAACGCGCCTGGCGCGGCGGGCGCAGTGACCATCCCCAACTCGTCCGCTTGCAGTTCCCTCACGACGCTTCCGGGCTACAATCCAGCCACTACCCCCTGCGCCGAGGTGGCTTCGGGCAGTGCCAGCCTCCTCGGTTGGGAGTGGATTCTGGCCTTCAAGGTGGACCAGAAGCTGGGCCAGAACGACAACGCCTTCTTCCGCTACAAGGGCGACCACGGCTTGCAGCCCACGTCTATCGATCCCATCAGTTCCAACTTCGACGCGCTCTCGAACCAGCCGGCGTATGACATGCAGTTCGGCGAAACCCACGTCCTCGGGGCGCGGTCGACCAATAATTTCACCGCCGCGTTCAGCCATTACGTGGCGCAGTTCGCCCAGGATCCTACGAAAGTTGCCGCCACTTTCCCATACCAGATCACGGATTCCGGCACGGTTCCCTTCACGGGCTTCAATCCGCAGGGGAGTTTTCCTCAAGGCCGCAACATTTCGCAGTACCAGTTCATTGATGACTTCACCCTGAATCGCGGCTCCCACAGCTTCAAGTTCGGCGAGAATTTCCGCCGGTACGACGTCAGCGATCACAACTTCTTCTATAACAATCCGGCGGTCTACTTCGGCTACACCACGAACGGTCTCCAGAACTTCGCCAACGGATTAGCCTACCAGTACCGCAAGACCGACAATCTGGCTTCGGACGTTCCCGTCGCCTTGTGGGGAATGGGAATCTACGCGCAGGACGAATGGAGCGCGGCGCGCAATTTGAAGCTGACCCTGGCCTTCCGCGTGGAGCACAATTCCAACCCCGTGTGCCAGTTCAACTGCTTCGCGAATTTCACTGGCGCGACCACCTCTCTAGCCAGCTTCACCAGTTCCAATCCGGGCAACGTTCCGTACTCGGCTGACATCACGCCGGGCCAGCACAAGGCATACCCGGGCGTCGATCCCCTGGTCTATTCTCCGCGTATTGGCTTTAGTTGGTCGCCCGGTGGGGATCACAAGACGGTGGTCAGCGGCGGCTTCATGCTGGCGTACGACAACCCGCCCGCCGGCCTGGTGGACGACCTGTTGAGCAACCCGCCCGTCTCCGTGGCCATCCGCGTCCGGCCCTCCGCCGGCACGTTGCCCTTCGATCCCGCCGGTGGTCCAGCCACCTGGGCGGCTTCGGCCAACGCCTTCAGCCTCAGCAAGACGTATAATCAGATTTCATCGCAGTTGACGGCTCTCGGCTCGGTATTCGCAGCTCCCAGCGTCACTTCCATCGTGGGCACCATGCATGCTCCCATGGTGCGCGAATGGAATCTCCAGATCCAACGCCAGGTCAGCAAAGACGTCGTCCTCAGCGTGAACTACGCGGGCAACAGTACCACCCGACTTCCTTACTCGAACGCCTGGCCCAATGCCTATGATGAATACGGGCTCTATCCCGGCGTAAAGGGGATTAATTCCGCTCCCGCGGTGCCCAATTACGCAACATATACGCAAATCCAGACCGGCGCCGTCGGCAACTACAACGGTCTGAGCTTCATCGTGACCAAGCGCTTCGCCCACTCCATCTCCGCCCACTTCAGCTACACCTGGTCTCACGACCTTGACGAGTGCTCCAACGGCTGCATCTTCGGCGACGGAAACGGCATCATCACCGGCGGACAGGTCAATCCGCTCAATCTCCGCACCAACAACTACGGCAACGGGGATTACGACATCAAGCACAGCTTCAACGGCGATTTCGTGGTCAATCCCACCGTCCACACCGGCAATGCCATGGTTGGCCACATCGTCAACGGCTGGCAGTTCTCGGGCAAGATCTTCTGGCGCACCGGCTTGCCGTTCACTGTCAACGATGGCTACAACTCCGCCCTCGGCAACGGTGGCGGGGCCATCTTTGCCACTCCGCTGGGACAGGGTTGGGGTCAGATGAGCTGCGGCGTCGGGGCTGCCGGCGCCCCCGGCGTCGCTACGCCTTGCATCAACTCCAATGTGTACCTCAACAGCGGAAACATCAGCAACTTTACGGCGTGGTCTCCGGCAACGCGTAACCAACTGTTTGGGCCGCACTACTTCGATCTCGACCTGAACTTGTATCGCACCTTCAAGATCGCCGAACGGGTAAGTCTCGGATTCGGAGTTCAGGCATTCAACGCGCTGAACCACCCGAACTTCGCCACCCCGGATGCCACGTTGGGCGACGGTTCCACCGGTGTCATCTCCGGCATGGCCGCCACCACCACCAGCCCTTACGGCTCTTTCCTGGGCTTCGACTCTTCCGTCCGTGTGGTGCAGCTCTCCGGAAAGATCCTTTTCTAACAACACCTGCTTCGCAAAATCGGCCGCGCGCCCCATCAGGGCCCGCGGCCGTTTTTTTGTGAGCCGGACTTCCCGGTAGTGCCTGAAATGTGCGTTGATTGCAGATTGCAATAGATTCAAGGCAAAATTTAAGGGCGCTTCTCAGGCTGGGGAGATGATGGTTCGATCCTGACATGACCTGCCGTGACAAGAAGCTGTTCATATGCCTCACCGGTCAACGCGCATTCCACGAACGCCCCAAACTGTTTTCTAGTGAGTTTCACCTGTCTGGCCATCGCTGAGCAAAGGAAATCGTTTAGATCGCTTTCGTTGTGGCTAATTTTGGTGTTGATGTGAGATTTCTTGCCTTGATAGTAAAAGAAGTAGTAGTTGTGATCTCGGCTATTGTCTTCCCTGAATCCCTTCGCGCAAAGGGCTTGCTTCACATCTCTTGGCTTCAGCACGGCCTATACCTGCCGTACGTCTTTAACAATGCGAAGAAACGTGCGCTTAACATCCAGTGCGTCCGCAGTGAGGGACTCGTCAGGGATTTGTGCAACGCCGTCCCACAGAGCAGAAAAATCCTGAAGGAACGAGCAAATAGCCTCTTCCCGTGATTGCCCGAATGCGAGGATGCCCAAGCTTTCGGACTCGCAGTACCACATTGAGTCCTCGCAATACAGCCGGGGGGTGAGGTACTGGCTAAGAACGAATTGTCGTCCTGGTAAGGAGATTTCGTTGAACCAGATCGAAGGGGCGTTTACTCCAGTGGTCCCTGTGGCGAACGACGTTTTAACGTCTCCGGCGTCAACCGTCACGGGCGGGATCAGGAACCATTGGACTTGGGACGGGTAAACATAATTGGAGCGCTCGAAGACGAATTCAGCGCGCTCTACCGTCGATGATCCCTGAAACGAGAAGAGCTGGCTGTTCATTTGCGACGAAAGGTCTATAGATTGTACCAGCATTAAAGGATTACCTATTGCGTCTTCTGTTTTTTCTTTAAGAGCTCTGGGACATCGGTATGTACGATGCCTGAAGCCTTGAATGTATAGATCGGTTCGCCATCTGGTTTGTAAACATCAACGAGCCGAACGATACTGACGAGAGCCTGCTTCATCCTAACGACGGTTCCATCTGCAAGACGATAGACACTCCATGGTTCCTTTTCGACCTCGAATTCGATTTCTTCGGCCTTTACGTTCTTTCCTTCGAATTCAACCGTTGTCTGTTTTAGCAAATTTCCCTCTCGTGTGGAAGAACACTGGTATTCTGGCCGTGTCGAAGCAAGTATACATGACGGCTGAATCCATTGTACAACGCTATTCTGAGGGTGTTTGAGGGTGGGGATATAGTAGTACCCCAAAGGATAGCACGCCCTTCATTCTGCTAGCAAATCCGTCAACTCCCAAACCTGGTTCGTCAACCCCGCTTCCATCGCGGGCGTGACGCGCAAGGTCTTGTGAATTCGGCAGAAATTGTAATAGGCGAAGTGCAGGCAGTACGCGGCCCACAGGTTCTCCCACTTCTTGCTGAAGGCGTTCGTCAACCGCGTCGAGCGGCGCATGCTCATGCGAATCGTGAGACTCTGGCGTTCCACGTGGGACGTGCAGACCTTCGCCGGATCGGGGTTTCCCATGATTGGGACCTTCTCCGTGTGCGTGACATCGGCGGGACTGTACCGGCGCTGGCCCTCCGGGTCCGCGTTGGAATAAACCTTGATGACCTGGGCGAAGTCGCAACGGTCGCTCAGGGTAGTCGTAATTGCGCTCAGATAGGGCTGGAAGCCATCGGTAGAGATCTGGAAGCGCTGAGGGGCGGTCGCGGCGCGGAGGCCCTCAATGAAGGCGTCCGTGGTGGCTTGGCTGCGACGGCCTAGGGCGAAGTTCAAGACGAGCTTGGTATTTCGTTCGATGGCAACGAAGCAATAGGCGTCACCGAGTCCGGAGCCCCGGCCACCGCGCCGAGCGTTTCTTTTTAGGAACACCCATTCTAGCTGGTTGTGATCCTGATGGATTAGTCGGCTTGCTTACGGGGGCGCCCGCCGCCGTGGCTCTTGCGCGCCGCCGCCATCTTGCGGTAGTGTTCCGCGCCTAGTCTACGGGCCGTGGTGCTTCCGCCCTTGCGGCCCAAGACCGCCGCCGCCGCCATGCGGTGCTGCTTGAGCAGGTCTTCAGCGAGAGCAAGCGCGGCGGTCAGGCTTTCGCGGCAATTGGCCGTGCGATTCTGCGGAAGGTTGGGGCGGTCTCCAGCGTCAGGGATGCGTCCGCGATCAGGTCGCGGAGGGTTTCGAGTGAGGCGCGGTCGATGGCCAT
>DATKGE010000377.1:0-3093 GCA_035510955.1 Occallatibacter sp.
GAGGGGAGGGGAGAGATAAAACTGCGCGGCCAGGATTCCGTCCCGGGGTTGCATACGTTCCGCATAACCGATGCCGGAGTTCAAGCCTTCTCGCGCACGTTTGGGTTGACCGCACGCAAGAGAAATCCGCCCGGCGGCCGGCGCCTTTGCTTCGGTATTCCGGAGTTGGACAAGATGCTGGAAGGGGGCGTGCCCGAGGGCGATAGCATACTCGTGGCAGGTTCTTCGGGAACCGGGAAATCTGTTCTGGCAACCCAATTCATTGCAAATGGCGTAAGTCAGGGGGAACCGGCAATTATAGCGGTTTTTGAGGAACGCCCGGAAGCGTATGCGTTGCGGGCCGCCAATTTAGGTTTGGATCTGGAAACGCCGCAGAAAGACGGGAAACTCACAATCCTCTATCTCCGTCCCCTCGATCTGTCGGTGGATGAAACAATGCAGTCGATTCTCGACGAGGTGCAGAAGATCGGCGCCAAGCGCCTGGTGATCGATTCCCTGGCCGGCTTTGAAATGGCTCTGTCGCCCGGCTTCCGCGCCGACTTTCGCGAATCCCTCTACCGGATGATCTTCGCACTGACAGGAATCGGGGTGACGATTCTAAGCACGGTTGAAGTGGATGAGTCTTTCACCGAATTTCCGTTCAGCACCTACTCCATTTCTTTCCTTTGCGATGACATCATCCGCATGCGCTACGTATCCATCGATGGCAAGCTTCGCAAGATTCTGGTGGTCATCAAGATGCGCGGCGGGAATCACGCCAAGGATATTCGCGAGTATGAAATCACCTCCAAGGGCGTGGTGATCCTTGGCAAGGCCCTCACAAACTTTCAGGGTCTTATCAGCGGCGTTCCCGTGCATTCGGACCGGTCCGACGCAAAGGGAGAGCCCTCATAGAACCCCGGAATCGAACATACTGCCTGATTGAGCAACCAGGCCTCTGACCACTTGGTTTTGTGGCAGCTCCGTGCCCTCTTATCCTGAACTGGGCGTACTTGAGCGGATTCGAAAGCCGGCCCTGAGCGAAGCCGAAGGGAACCTGCATTTGGGAAGCTCAGGACAATTCAGACGGCCCTGAACGAATGCCACGAAACTCGGGGACACAACCCCAGGCTACTCTAAAAGAACCGTTTGGGCGAAATTCATGCAAGCAGCTTACGCTATACATTACGAATCGTATGGGGGCTGAGACGGAGAATCAATTGGCGGCGCTGGGCCGAAAGATGAACTGGCTGAGCATCGCGCTCGCTTTGGCCGGCGGCGCGGTGATGCGGCTGTGGATGCTGAAGGATCTTCCGCAGATCGAAACCGACACGCTGCTTTACGGCAGCATGGCCAAGAACCTGCTCCAGCACGGTCAGTTCGCCATCACCGGCTCCGACGGCGTGGTCCATGAAACGCTCATCCGCCTCCCTGGATATCCGCTTTTCCTGGCCGCTTGCTTCAAGCTTTTTGGGGTGTCAAACTACACCGCGGTCAGCTACGTGCAGATTGCTCTGGAGCTGGCCGGCTGTCTGCTGCTGGCCGCCTTTGTGCGGCGAATTGCACCGCCCGCGATCAGGGAGGGCGCGGCGCACTGGACGCTGTGGCTTTCTGCCCTCTGTCCGTTCACGGCGGCGTATGCGGTGGCTCCGCTTACCGAGACGCCCACCTTGTTTGCCATTGCACTGGCTCTCTGGGCGCTGGCGCGCTTCCATGCGCGGCCCGATTGGGGGAACGCGCTTTGGTTCACATTGGCAATCACACTCGCTGCGCTGCTCCGACCCGATGGAGCGCTGCTGGGCGTAGCGCTTGCCCCGGCTTTGGTGCTGGGCTTGCGTCGGAGCGCGGGAGAGCAGGCCTCAGGGGCTAAAGCCCACGTTGATTCAGCCGGGGCTGGTGTCGGGGCTAAAGCCCCGACCTACCAAGTCCCGACCTACCAGGCGCCGGTCTATCAGCCGCGGGCGGCCGCCCTGGTGCGCATGGGGACGGTTTGCGTTCTGCTGGCGCTGCTTCCGTTTGGCATTTGGACCGCGAGAAACTGGCGCGTTTTTCACCTGCTCGAGCCGCTGGCTCCGCGCTACGCCACCGATCCCGGCGAGCCCATCAATCCCGGCTGGCAGCGCTGGATGAAGACCTGGTGCCTGGATTTTGTCTCCACCTACGACATCTACTGGAACGTGCCCGGCAACCCGCTCGATCTGAACAAACTCCCCAGTCGCGCCTTCGACTCACCCGCCCAACGTGCTGAAACGGTCGCAATCGCTGCCGCTTACGACGACAACGGGCAGGACCTCTCGCCGGAGCTCGATGCGCGCTTCGCCCAACTGGCCGAAGAGCGCGTGAAAGCCCATCCGCTGCGCTATTACCTCTGGCTCCCGCTCGGCCGCATGGCCGACATGTGGCTCCGTCCGCGCGTCGAAAATCTGAACATCGACCTCGACTGGTGGGTCTACAGCCACCACTACGCGGAGACGCGTTTCAGTTGGGCCTACGCAGTGCTGAATGCGGTCTATCTTCTCCTGGCTTTGGCTGGCCTCTGCTTCCGGCCAAGATACTGGCAGTGTATGCTGCTTTACCTCGTCCTGCGCAGCGCCCTGCTCACGACGATTGAAGCTCCCGAGGCGCGCTACACCCTGGAGTGTTTTCCCATGGTCTTCGCGCTGGCCGGGATCGGGCTCTATGGAAGCTACAGAAAGATTGTGGGCGCGTTTGCGAGACGAAAGAAACTGTCTTCCCTTCACGCACAATGAATCTGCGGGCGCCCCATTTCTCGATTCAGAAACCTGGGTGTCGCTTCCTTCGATTGGCTTACCAGGCCATCAGCTCATCCCCTGAGCTTGAGGAGAGATATCGAACCGGCCCGTCGTAGGGATTCGGGCAATCTCCGAAGCACTGGATGGACTCCGGACCGGCGGTGCGCGCCCATTGCAGGGCTTGTTCCGCCTCGCGAAGCACCACCACCGGTGACCGCCCCATGCTGGAGGCAATGCCAAAGCACGCTGAGAGCCGAATGGAATTGGCGCCCACCCGATAGGCTGTTGCAAACACCTCCGCGCGAATCCGCTCCGCCAGCATCACGGCGTTCACGGCACTGCAGCCGGGCAGGCCGAGCAG
>DATKGE010000378.1:0-32523 GCA_035510955.1 Occallatibacter sp.
CGGGGATGCTCGGCCAGATCCGCGAGCAGGCGCACAATTCCCGAGTCGAGTTCGAGGCGCAGCGCGTCGTGCACCGGCCGCAGCTCCAGATTCACCAGCGCGTCGTCCAGGCTGGGCACGCCGCTTCCATTGAGCTGATCGCAGAGCCGGTCCCAGGGCTGACGGGCCGTCGCGCGCAGCTCGCGCCAATCCAGAAACACATGACATTGGTAGGCGTGCAGATCGAGCCTCAGTCCCTGATTGCTGAGTTGACCGGACCGGCGCAGATATTCCAGGCCGGTCAACGAGTCGCGGAAGGCCAGAATCGCTTCCCCGTCGCCGCTCAGTCCAAGCCCCTCGCGCAGCCGCTGCTGGCGCAGTTGTCCCGCGCCCTTGTCCGCATACGCCGCGGAGAAATCGATGGTGCCGCGCGTGGTTCCGTAGCGGTTGTTGTAGACCACCAGCGCCCGTTCGATGCCGTTACGGTTCGAATAGGCGAACACGTTCTCGTCAACCGTCCCGGAATCCTGAAAGAAGTCGTAGAGCAGAAAATTGCCGCTCTCGGCAAAGAGCCAGCGCCGTTTCAGCAGCGGAGCGATCTGGCGTTCGTGGCGCTCCACAAGCCAGGGCGTGGGCGTCTCGTCGTAGCGCGGGCGATAGTACTCCATGCCGTACTTCTCGGTGAATCCCTCGATCTGCCCATGCCCGAACATCGGCAGCCCCGGCAGCGTCGACATCAGCGCAGCCACGCCGAAGCACTTGTCTCCCGTGCCGAACTGGTCGATCGCGGTGCGCTCGTCGGGATTGCTCATGAAGTTCACATAGCGCTTCATGATGTCGGGATCGAACTCCAGTGTGTTCTTGATCACCGAGCGGTACTTGGCATTGTCCTCGTCGCGCAGCATGACCATGAAGGCGCTGTTGTAGACGCGGTGCATGCCCAGCGTGCGGACAAAGTAGCCCTCCATGAGCCAGAAGGCCTCGGCCAGCAGCAGCGTGCCCGGCACTTCGGCGGCCACGCGGTCGACCACTTCGCGCCAGAACTCATGCGGCATCGCCCGGTCGAACTCCGCCTGGCTCATGCTGTACTCGGCGCGCGAAGGGATGGCGCCGCTCGACCCCGGTCCCGGAAACCAAAGCCGATGGAAGTGCCTTTTGGCCAGCGTCATCGCGGCATCAAAGCGAATCACCGGGAATAGCCGCGCCACATGCAAGATGGTTTGAATGACCTGCTCGCGAACAGCGGGATTCAGGTAGTCGAGCTGCGCGGTGTCGTTCCACGGAAAGCTGGTTCCGTCGTTGCCGTGATAGATGTAGCGCGTCTCGCCGCTATAGCGGTCGCGGCGGCGGAAGACGACAGCGGCGTCGGTCTGCTCAAAATAGTGGTCCTCAATCTTGATCTCGACGCGGCCGTCGTGAGAGAGGTCCGGTCCGTCGAAGCGGTATGCGGGGTAGGGCGATTCCTGGCGGGAAATAAACCACTCCGGATGCTCGATCACCCACGGCGAATCGATGCCCATGTGATTCGGCACCATGTCGCTGGCCAGCCGGATGCCGTGGTGATAGCAGCGGTCGCGGAGATTGATGTACGCGCCTTCGCCGCCCAGGTCTTCGGCGATCTTGTAGTCGAAAAGCGAATATGCCGAAGCCACGGCGTCGCGATTGCCGCAAAGTTGCTTGATGGTCTTGGACGCGCGGCTGCGCTCCCAGACGCCGATGAGCCACAGCGAATTGAGCCCGCGCGCCGCCAGCGTGGCCAGTTCTTCATCGGGAATCTGGTCGAGCCGGTGAATGTGCCGGCCATGCTGTCTGCTGAGCTGCGCCAGCCACACGTAGGTGCTCTTGGCAATGAGCACCGTGCTGGGCATCCAGGCGGTATCGGCCGAGAACTTTTCGTATTCATGCGCCGGATCGCCGAAGGTGGGCACATCGGCATGGCTGACATCGGATGGCCACTGCTGATCGCCGCGCTGACGCCGCCGCGCCGCCGCTTCCGCAGCAGCCGCAAGCGCCCTGGCCTGGGCATCCGGGTCAGGCGGGTTGAATTGCGCCCAGATGGCCAGTTCTTCTTCGCGGAGAATCTCACCGGCCAGCAGCAGGAAGCGCTCCATGCTGTCGCCCAGCAGCGGTTTCCAAAGCAGGCGGATCAGCGCAAGCTGCTCGCTCAATGAACCGGGTGAATCCACTGCCGGCTTGCGCAGCATGTCCAGCAGACTGACTGGCTTTGCACCCTCAACAGGGATCAGCGGGCGGGTGGCAAAGTAGTCCGGCAGCTGCTGCGTCACCTGGCGGTAAACGGTCTTCTCCGCCAGGGTCTTGTCTTCGAACAGTTCCTCGAAGGGACGAAAAGCTTCATTGCGGTTGGCCGTCCACAGCAGCAGCAGTTCTTCCAGTGCGGCGGCGCGGTGCGACGTTCCCTCCGTCGCGCCGGCCAGCCATTGCCGCGGCGTCTCCTGGCCGCGCATCACGCTCTGTCCAGGGAAATGCTCGACAAAGGTCAGCAGCATCTTGTCCAGCGCGTCCTCACCCACCTGCGCCCCAAACCACTCCAGCGCGCTGGTCATCACCTGGGGATCGAACTGCTCGCGGTAACGGGCCATCAGCACGTGGCTGGCCTCGTCGATCAGCCCCATGGCATATAGCTGCCCAGCGTGAACCGCGCGCTCCGGATGGTTGTCCACTTCGCGCACCTGGTTCATGCGGTGGGCAAACTGCCGGCACGCGGCCATGTTGGCGAAGACGACGTTTCCTGCGTAGGAAAAAAGAGACTCCGCAAACTGGTATCGTTCACGCGCATTCCGCGAAATGTGGAACTCCATCATAGAAAACTAGCTCCGAAACTCGTTCAGCCTGACAAAAGACACAAACCGCAACCGGGTTGATGCAGCGCAGCAGCCCGCTGGTAGATGGATGCAGTCCGGCCGGAACGCGACCAAAAGGTAAAGTATCACCCTTGACCATTGTTGAGACACTTGAGGTCATCTTTGCCGCACGGATTCGGGATCAAGGCCGTCGAAGCAGTTGAGCCACCGCAGCAATCAGGCCGGGAATATCGGAGGGGTCGGCCTCTACCGCCGGCTCCCACCCCATCTCTCGCAGCGTTGCGCTGGTGATGGGCCCAATTGAAATCGCAGCAACCCCCGCAAACGGCCATGGAACCCCGGCAGCGAGGGCCGCCTCCGCCAGATGCGTCACGCTCGATGAACTGGTGAAGGTCGCAGCCTCAATTCCTTTCGCCAGCGCCTGCCGCAGCTGCTCCGGCGCCACCTCCGGCATCACGTTCCGGTAGGCGTCCACCACGTCGACCGAAGCGCCAACGGCCCGCAGCGCATCCGGAATCACGTCCCGCGCCACCGCTGCCCGCGCCAAAAGAATCTTACTTCCGGCCACCTGGCCAAGCAGCCCATCCACCAAACTTTCGGCCACATACGAATCCGGGACAAACGTAAGTGTGAAGCCTTTCTTACGCGCAACTTCGGCAGTGGTTCCCCCGACGGCTGCAATCTTTAAGCCAACCGGTTGGGTCAACGCAACTCCTAAATGAGCCGCTCGCTCGGCAAGAGCCCGAACCGTATTTGCGCTGGTTAAAATCACCCAATCGTAGCCAGCAAGTTCAAGCAGCGCCTCATCAAGCGCTTTAAAGCTTTCCGGCGGTCGAATTTCCAGCACCGGAACCTCGACCGGCTCTGCGCCTAGGGCCCGAATCCCATCGCTCAGCTTCCCCGCCTGATGCGCAGCCCGGGTCACGAGCACCCGCCGTCCCGCCAGCGGCAGCGAACTCACCGGGCATCCCCGCCGACAGCAGCCGCAAGCAGCGGTCCGGCACCCGCCTCGATCAGCATTTTTGCCGCCAACCGTCCCAGCGCCACCGCATCGAAATCGCCGCGCGGCGACTGATGGTAAATGCGCACCGCCGCGCCGGTGTCCGGAGCGGCCACCACGGCAAATATCTCCTCGAAGGGCTGGGCGCCGCCGGCCGCGGCCCATGGTTCCACCGGGCGCGGACGGCAATGTACTCCGATGGGCACCTGGCAGCCACCACCCAGCTCCGCCAGTGCCACGCGCTCGGCGGTCACGGCAAAGCGCGTCGTCGCATCATCGAGGAACGCAACCGCCGCAATCGCCGCCGCATCGCCTTTGCGCGTCTCGATCCCCAGCGATCCCTGCCCCGCCGCCGGGCAAAAATCCTTTGGCTCCAACCGTTCCCTCACCCAATCGGTTTTCTCCAGCCGGTCAAGCCCGGCCGCGGCCAGCAGGATCGCATCCACCTGGCCCTCGGCGAGCTTGCGCAATCGGGTATCCACATTGCCCCGAAACTCGACGGCCTCAATGTCCGGCCGGAGACCCTTCAACTGCGCCCGTCGCCGCTGGCTGCTGGTGCCCACACGTGCGCCCTGCGGAAGTTCCGCCAGACTGCCGCATTTTACCGACACAAAAACGTCGCGCGGGTCCACTCTCGGAGGAGTCGCCGCCAGCGTAAAAGGCTCCGGCAACTCCGTCGGCAAATCTTTCAGCGAATGAACAGCCAGGTCGACGCGGCCTTCGGCAAGAGCCTCCTCAATCTCCTTGGTGAACATTCCCTTCGACCCGACCTGCGCGAAGGTCACCTCCTGGAGCCGGTCGCCGGTCGTCTTGATGATCTCGATTTCGACTTCGTGGCCTTCGCCGCGCAGCAGAGCGGCAATATGATTCGCCTGCCAAAGGGCAAGTTGCGAACCGCGACTTCCCATGCGCAGCTTCATCGGCGGGTCTCCGCGCTGGCTGCGCTCAGGGGGTCGCTCTCAGCTCTTTCTGTTTCCGGTTTTTCGCTGCCGATGGCCTGCGGCTGAGCCGGCGCGGAATCCCGCACCGGTTCCGGTCCCGCGCCCACGGAAACCGACCACTCCTCGCACACCGCATCCAGGCGCACTTGGTCTCCTTCGCGCGCGGCCTGTTTGAGCGCCTGCATCGGCGGATGGAGAAACTTGTTGACCAGCCCGCGCGTGAGCGCCTCGACAGCTCCAATCTGCTCGGCGCTCAGCCCACCGAGCCGTGCCTGAACCCTGCGCAGTTCCGCCTGGCGAATCTCCTCCGCCTGCCGCTGCAGCGCCACAATGGCCGGAGCCACGTTGACCGTCCGCTGGCGCTGGTGGAAGCGTTCCACCTCGCCTGCGATGAGGGTCTCGGCGTCGCTGGCCTGGCGGGTGCGCTCGGCCAGATGGGCGGCGGCGACGGCCTGCAGGTCGTCGATGTCGTAAACAAAAATGCCTTCCAGCTCGCCCATTGCCGGATCCACGTCGCGCGGCACGGCGATGTCGATGAAGAACATGGGCCGGTTGCGGCGGCGCTGCATGAAGGTCTGTCCGTGCTCGCGGCGGAAGATGGGGTGCGGCGCGCCGGTGGAGCTGATGACAATGTCGGCTTCGCTGGCGGCTTCGTACATCTGCTCGTAGGGAATCACGCGGCCGGAAAACTGCTCGGCCATCCGGTGCGCGCGGTCCTGGGTGCGGTTGCTCACCAGGATGGCACCGGCGCCCTGCTGGACGAGGTGGCGCGCTGCCAGCTCGCTCATCTTGCCGGCGCCGACCAGGAAGACAGTGCGTCCCTGCAGAGAGCCGAAGATCTTCTTTGCCAGTTCGACGGCGACGGAGGCGATGGAAACCGAGTTCGACCCGATCTCGGTTTCCGTGCGCACTTTTTTCGCTGCGGCAAAGGCACTTTGCAACAGGTGTTCAAGCTGCCCCGCAACCGTGCCTGCTGCGCGCGCAACCGCAAATGCTTCCTTCACCTGGCCCAGAATCTGCGGCTCGCCAACTACCATGGAATCCAGGCTGGCGGCCACGCGGAACAGGTGCCGAACGGCGTCCCGGTCGCGCTGCTGATAGATGTGCGGCTCGAGCAGCGCTCGGTCCAGGCCAAAGTGCTCGTGCAGGAAGCCGGTCAGGTCGGTTTCCGGCGAGACGACGGCCGCCAGCAGTTCCACGCGGTTGCAGGTGGAGACGATCATGCACTCGGTCACGCCTTCGACAGCGGCCAACGCACGGGTGGTCTCCGGCAGGTCCTCGCGGCTAATGGCGATCCGCTCGCGCAGCGCGATGGGCGCGGTCTTGTGGTTCACTCCAACCAGGGTCAGCGTCATAGGGCACCGAACCTGTGCACGTGGCTGAAGTAATTGGCGGTCCACACCACGATCACGACCGCGAAGACCGCGCCGGAAAGGTAGGCGGCCCTGCGTCCGCGCAGCCCCGCTGCCCGCCGCACCAGCAGCAGCAAAACGTAAATGGCCCAACTCACAAAGGCCGCAATGATTTTCGGGTCGAGAAAATACGCCGCGCCGAGCGAGGTCTCCTGCGCCAGCACCACGCCGATCACCAGGCCCACGGTCATGCAGGGAAAGCCGAACTCCAGCATGGCCTCGGCCAGCCGCTCCAGCGTATCCAGCGGCGGCAGCCAGTCGAAGGGCGCCCACCAGGCGCCTTCGCCGGCGAGCAAGCGCGCCTTGGGCTTGCTCTTGATGCGCCGCTCCTGCAGCAGATAAAGGATCGACGCCAGAAGGCTGAATCCCAGCGCCACATACGCCAGCAGAAGCGCCGCGATGTGCGCAATCAGCCAGCTAACCCGCACCCCCTGCGACGGGAATACATAGCGACCCGGCCCCAGCGCAGGAATCAGCACCAGAAAGAAGCTTACCGGCAAAGCAAACAAACCAAGGGAGAAAGCGTCGTAGAACCACCACAGCAGAAAGAACACCGCGGCCACGGCCAGGCCCAGCAGCGACTGCACTTCGCGCACGCCGACAGGAACCAGGCGGTGGGCCTGGGCCAGCATTTCCACCACTGAAACAAAGTGGAAGAAGACCGCCATTCCGCCCAGGTGGACGCACCAGCGGCGCCAGCGGTCGACTTTATAGAGCACGGCCGGGAAGACGGCAAGCGCCGCAGCCGCGTACAGGATAGCCGCAACTCGAAGCCAGAGCAGATACATAACGGTACTCACCTTAAAGGCGTAACTGCTCAGTATACTGTGATGCAAATCACCGGGCGGGACGGATTCGGGCTCCAAGGCACAGGTCGTCAGGGGCCTAAAGGCCGTTCTTCATCGCTGTGAGGCCGGCTTTGGAGACTTCGACATCGTCCTCCGACTTGCCGCCGCTGAAGGAGACGATGATGTGGCCGCTCTTGACCTGGGCGATGATGCCGCCCTGCCAGCCGAACTCGCCGGTCATGGGTGGGCGCTTGGCGGTGCCGCTGTTCTCAAGCGTGTCGGCCATCTCGGCGGACTTGGCGTAGGCGATGCCGAGCAGGTTATTGCCGTTGGCGCTGGCCTTGGGGTCGATCATGCGGCCGACGACGGCCATCTTCGAGGTCCAGGCCTGGACGGTTTCTCCGGGAGCGTAATTGACCACGGCGACGCCGGTGACTTTCAGTTCGGCGGCCCTCTGCTTCATGGCTTCCAGGGCCTGGACCTCCAGTGCATCGAGCTTTTTGGCGTTGACCGGCTTGGGCGAGTTGGCTGCTCCGGCGGCGAGGGCCATTGATGTTGCCAGCAGCATTCCCGCTGCAAACCTTTGATTCGTCATTGCATTCCTTTCCTGGACCCTGGATGCAGGGCCTTCCATTCCGCTCAAGTCTACCCCGCGCAAGCGATGGGGTGACAAGCGCCGCCGTGACCCTGGGCAATTCGCCGCGCAACAGCAAACCAGCGTGCCGCGATAGTCTTAAAGGCAACGTGATCAGGGAAGACCAACTGAAGACGACCCCGCCGGCTGTTCTCCCCGCCGCTCCCCAGGTTGCCCTCAAAGACCAGGCGATGGCGGAGCTGACGCCGTTTATGCGCCAGTGGACCGCGGCCAAGCGCGAGAATCCCGACGCCCTGCTGTTCTTTCGCATGGGCGACTTCTACGAGCTGTTCTACGACGACGCTGTGATGGTGAGCCGGGAGCTACAGTTGACGCTCACGGCGCGCGACCGGGAGCGCTCTCAACCCATGTGCGGGGTTCCCTATCACGCGGTGGAAGGCTACCTGACGCGCCTCTTGCGCAAGGGCTATCGCATCGCCATCTGCGACCAGATGGAGGACCCTAAACTCACCAAGAAAATTGTGCGGCGCGAAGTAACGCGGGTTCTCACGCCGGGCACGGCGCTCGACAATGCGCTTGGGCAGGAGCAGAACAATTTTCTCGCCGGCCTGTTTGAGACCGGGCCAGCCAAGGAGCCGGTTTGTGCGGTAGCGTTGCTGGATGTCTCTACCGGCGAGTTTCGCACTGCGGAATTTACGGGTGCGGCGGCCCGGCAACAGGCCGTGGATGAGATTGTGAAGGCGGGTCCAAGCGAGGTGCTGCTGCCGGCGAGCGCGGAGCTGCCGGCGCTGCTGGAGCGGATTCCGGCGCGGACGCGCGTGGATGACTGGGTGTGGACGCGCGACTTTGCCGTGCCGCTGGTGGAGCGGCAACTGAATGTGCGCACGCTTGAAGGGTATGGGCTGGATGCGCATCCAGCGGCGGCCATTGCGGCAGGCGCGGTGCTGCACTATGTGCGCACCACGCAGAAGATTGACGCGCTGCACATTGACAGCCTGAAGTTCCAGGAGCACTCGACCGCGCTCGAACTGGACCAGGTGACAGTGCGGAACCTCGAACTGGTGGAGCCGTTGTTCGCGGGCCAGGACTCGCGCGCGACGCTGTTCCACACGCTGGACGCGTGCCAGACGCCGATGGGCAAGCGGCTGCTGCGAGGTACGATTCTTCGGCCGCTGGTGGATAGGCAGACGCTGGAAGCGCGCTATGGAGCCGTGGGTGAGGCGCACGGCGACCTGCTGAAACGTGAGGAAGTGCGGCGGGCCTTCAGCGGCATTCTGGATCTGGAACGATTGCTGGCGCGATTGTCGTTGGACTCGGCCGGGCCGCGCGACGTGCGGGCGTTGGCTGCGAGTCTGGACAGGTTGCCTGGATTGAAGATTGCTCTCGACGCGATGCAGGCTGCGCTTTGGCGCGAGCTGGCTGCGCGGCTGGACAAGCTGGAAGATGTAACCGCGTTGATTGAGAAGACGCTGGTGGCTGAGCCGCCGCTCACGCTGGTGGATGGCGGGGCGATTGCCACGGGCGTAGACCAGGAGCTGGATGAGCTGCGGGCCATCTCGTCGACAGGACGGCAATCGATTGCGGCGATTGAAGAACGTGAACGGCAACGCACCGGGATTGGTTCGCTGAAAGTGCGCTATAACACGGTCTTCGGATATTACATCGAGATAACTAAGACTAACTTGTCGCTGGCCCCGGCGGATTATGAGCGCAAGCAGACATTGGTGAATGCGGAGCGATTTACTACTCCGGAGTTAAAGGAATACGAACGCAAGATACTTACCGCACATGACAGCTCGATCGAGATTGAGAAACGGATCTTCGTTGAGTTGCGCAAGACGGTGCTGGAGGCTGCGGGGCGGATTCGGCGCAGCTCCGGCGCCGTGGCGGAAGCAGACCTGCTGGCTAACTTTGCGCACCTGGCGGCGATGCGGCGCTATGTGCGGCCCACCATTGAAGAGGAGCCGATGCTGGAGGCTGTGGCGGGACGGCATCCGGTGATCGAGCAATGGATGGAAGATACGCGCGAGGGACGGTTCATTGCCAACGACATTTATCTGAAGGCGGGTGGCGAGGGGCCGAGTTTGTTATTGATAACCGGTCCTAACATGGGCGGTAAGAGCACTTATCTGCGCCAGGCGGCCATGTTAGTGCTGCTGGCGCAGATGGGTAGCTTTGTTCCCGCCGAAAGTATGCGCTTTGGTCTCGTTGACCGCATCTATACGCGCATTGGAGCGAGCGACAACGTGGCGCGTGGGCGGTCGACGTTCATGATGGAGATGACGGAGACGGCGACGATTCTGAATACGGCCACCAGGCGGTCGCTCATCCTTCTCGACGAGATGGGGCGCGGCACGGCCACGTTTGACGGGCTCGCGCTGGCATGGGCTACGGTCGAGTATCTGCACGCCGAGACGGGCGCGCGCACGCTGTTTGCCACTCACTATCATGAGTTGACCATGCTGGCGGAGAAACTGCCGCGGGTGCGGAATTTGCGCGTTGGAGTCAAGGAAGCGGCCGGCGGCATTGTGTTTCTTCATAACATTGAGCCCGGCGCTGCAAGCAAGAGTTATGGCATTGAAGTGGCGCGGCTGGCGGGGTTGCCCGCAGTAGTTATTGAACGAGCCAAGCGCGTGCTCAAGCAGCATGAGAAGCAGGAACGGCAGAGCGTACAGGTGGAGACGGCGGAGCCGGTGCAGTTGACCATCTTCACGCCGCTGTCGCAGCGCATAGTAGACCGCATTGAAGCAACAGATGTGAACTCGCTCACGCCGCTGCAGGCGCTGAATCTGCTGGAGGAGTTACAGCAGGAATTGAAGAAGAGGGATTAGTGATTAGTGATTAGGGGTTAGGGGTTAGCTATGAAACGCGAAGCCAGGAGAATGGATTGACAGCGAATGTGCGTCAGGCGGCGGGAAGTTTGCTGGTGGTGGGCCTCGGCGGCGCCGGGCTCACGGAGCTGGAGCGCGCATGGCTCAAGCTGGTGAGGCCCGCAGGGATCATTCTCTTTCGCCGCAATATTGTGGACGCAGCACAAACCCGCGCGCTGCTGAGTGAGGCGAGTGAGTTTTGTTCGCCGCAGAGCTTTCGCTGCGTGGATGTGGAGGGCGGCAGCGTTGACCGGCTACGCGATGCACTGGCGCCGATGCCTTCGGCGCAGGCGGTTGCGCGGGCAGACGCGCGAGAGAGAGACGATCGAGGGTCGCGGACGCCCACCCTTTCGCAAAAGACGCGAAAGGATGGGGCACCCGGTCGAGATCCTCGTTTTCCCAGGTCTCAAAATCGAGACCTGGGGCACCCAACAGAATTGGCATACGAGCATGGTGAACTCATCGCGCAGGCGGTGAGCGCCTTCGGCTTCAACACGACCCTTGCGCCCGTGCTCGATCTTGCCTTGCCCGCTTCCGCAAAGGTGATGGGGACGCGTGCGGCGGCGACAACGGCGGATGGCGTCATCGAGTACGCGCGCGGCTTTCTTGGCGGGCTGGCTGCCCATGGCGTGGTGGCATGCGGGAAGCATTTTCCTGGACTGGGGGGCGGAACGCTGGACTCGCACCTGGAGACTCCGGCAATTCGACGCAGCTTACGCGAGCTGAATCGGGAAGACCTTGCTCCTTATCGCGAATTGCGCAATGAATTGCCGATGATCATGGTGAATCACGCGGCTTATCCGGATACGCCGGGTGGGAATCGGCCTGCTTCCGCTTCGGCTTACTGGATAACAAATGTTCTGCGCAAGCGAATCGGCTATCGCGGCATCGTCTTCTCCGACGATCTGGAGATGGGCGGGATTCTCAAGTTCCTGGCGATTGAAGAAGCGGTGATCGCCGCGGTTCGCGCGGGGATGGACCTGATGGAGATTTGCCACAGCCCGGAGTTGATTCTACGGGCTTATGCGTCTTTGCTTGCGGAGGCGGAGAGATCGGCAACTTTCCGCGACATTTTATTGGCGCGCGCGCAGCAGACTTCCCTCAAGCGCAAGAAGCTGCTTGGTGGCGAGGCTCCCGCTGCTCCCTCCGCGCGTCAGTTTGAAGCGCTGCGTGCGCGGATTGTGCGCTATGGCGAGCGGATTGCGAAGGCTCAACCAGCGGAGGCAGAGACTGCATGAGCGCAAAGACTATGACGGTTGCGGGGATCATGAGTGGCACTTCTGCAGATGGAATTGACGTGGCTGTAGTGCAGATTGCAGCGGGCCGGCTCCGGCCAAGGCTAACACTGCTGGCGCACGAGGGGTTCGCGTTTCCGGCGGCGCTGCGGCGCGCGGTGCTGGCGGCAATGAACGCGACTGCGAGGTCAACCGCGGAGCTGGCGCGGCTCAATTGGAGACTGGGCGTGGCTTACGCGGAGGCGGTGCAGGCGACGATAAAGAAACATGCGGTGAAGGTCGACCTGATTGGCTGCCACGGACAGACCCTCTACCACCAGGCGCGGGCAACGACTTATGCTGGCCGCAGCTTTGCGTGCACCTGGCAGGCAGGCGAGGCACAGGTGATTGCTGCAACGGTGGGCATTCCGGTGGTTTCGAATTTCCGGCCCGCGGATATGCTGGCTGGCGGGCAGGGTGCGCCGCTGGTTCCGCTGCTCGATTATGTTCTGTTTGCTCATCCGGCGCGCGGTCGCGTCCTGCAGAATATTGGCGGCATTGCGAACCTCACTGCGATTCCCGCGGGAGCGACGCCGGATGCGGTCATTGCTTTCGACACCGGGCCGGGCAATATGGTGATCGACGCGCTGGCTCTGGAACTATTCGGCAAGCAGTTCGACCGCAATGGAGCCACTGCGGCCGAGGGCAAGATCATTGCGCCGATACTGGCTGCGGCGTTGAAGAATGCTTACTTTCAATTGAAGCCGCCGCGCGCCGCGGGGCGCGAAGAGTTTGGACGCGAGTACGCGGCGAAGTTTCTCGCTGCCTGCCGGCGGTCGAGCAAGAGGCCGGAGGATGCGCTGGCGACGGCGACCGCGCTGACTGTTGAGACGATTGCCGCAAGCTACAAGAAATTTGTGCGGCGAAGGATGCGCGGCGCACCCGTGGATTACATTGTCTCCGGCGGCGGGGCGCGGAATCGCACGCTGATGGCGATGCTGGCCCAGCGGCTGGAACCGATGGGCTGCGAGCTAGCGGCGAGCGAAGACTTCGGTCTTCCCGCGGAAGCCAAGGAGGCTGCGGCCTTTGCGTTGCTGGCGTGGCACACATGGCACCGGCTGCCGGGCAATGTGCCTGCGGCCACGGGAGCGAAGCGGAAAGCGATCCTGGGACAGGTGACGTATGTATAGCCGGCGTGTGCGCGGACTCTTTGCGCTCACTATACTTTTCGTTCTCATCGGTTGTCGGTCGGCGCTGCGCGACCCCCGCACGGTGGTCTTCCTTATTGAGAGCAGCCCTGCTGATCTCGATCCGCGCATCGGCACCGACGCGCAGTCGCAGCGCATTGACGCACTGCTGTTCGATGGACTGGTGACGCACGATGCAAACTTCAAGTTCACGCCGGCGCTGGCCGAGCGGTGGCAGCAGCCGGACCCGGTCACGATCGTGTTTCATCTGCGCAGGGGCGTGCGCTTCCACGACGGGCGCGCACTGGCGGCGCGCGATGTGGTGTGGACCATCGAGTCGATGCTCCACCCCGACGGCCCTGGGGGCGTGATCACACCGAAGACCGCGGCGTACGCATCGATCGACACCATCGAGGCTACCGACGACCACACCGTGATCATGCACCTGAAACACGCGGATAATTTTCTCTTCTCCAACCTCTCTACCGGCGCGATGGGCATTGTTCCGGCGGGTAGCGGGCGCGACTTCTGGCAGCATCCGGTGGGCACGGGACCGTTTCGATTCGTGCGCCAGCAGATCGATCAGGATGTGATTGTGGAGCGCAATCCGCTGAGCTGGTCGGTGACGCCGAAGCTCGAGCGGGTCAGATTCGCGGTGGTTCCGGACGCGATTACGGAGTCGTTGGAATTGGAAAAGGGGTCGGGCGACGTGGCTATCAATTCCCTTCCCATGGATTCGCTGGCGGTGCTGGCGGCGCGGCCCGATTTGCGCATTGAAGAAACGGGCGGTACGGAGATTCAGTACCTGAGCTTCAACCTGCGCGATCCGCTACTGAGCGACGCGCGGGTGCGGCAGGCAATCTCTTGCGCCATCGATCGCAATCTGATTATTCAAACGCTGATGGGTAACCATGCGCGGCCAGCGATGAGTCTGCTGCCGCCGAGCCACTGGGCATTCAACGACGAGGGCCCGCGGTTCGACTACAATCCGGTGCGCGCCGATCGGCTGCTGGATGAAGCTGGGCATTCGCGTGCAGGCAACGGCATCCGCTTTCACATCGTCATGAAGACCAGCAACGACGAGGGCACGCGCCTGCTGGCCGCCGTGCTGCAGCAGCAACTGGCCGCGGTTGGAATTGCCCTCGACCTGCGCAGCTACGAATACGCAACGTTTTACTCGGACGTGACACGGGGCGCTTTTCAAATGTATTCGCTGCGCTGGATCGGGATTGAGCAGCCGGATATTTTCAGTTACGCATTTTCGACCGCACGTTTTTCTCCCCAGGGCGCTAACCGCAGCCATTATTCGAATGTGCGGCTCGATGCCCTGCTCGGAGATGCGGAGCAGAACGAGGACAGGTCGCGGCGGCGCGCCGACTATGCGGAGGCGCAGCAGATACTGGCGCGCGATCTGCCTGCCATCAACCTCTGGTATCGCGACACGGTGGTGGTGCATAATCGCAGGCTGACGAAAGTGACGCCTTCGCCGTCGGGGAGTTATACGTTTCTTGAGACAGCGGAGCTGGCAACTCGAGAGTGATCGAGGAGCTTGCATCGGCGGTTCAAACGGGTTGAAAATGGAATCGATCCCAAGCGCAGCGCAAGGCGCGAATCCGCCCTGAATGTCTTAAGGTTGCCTTAAGGATCAGTGGCTCACAACCTGAACAAAGGTGGCCTTTTACAGACATTCTTAAAGATTCCTCCCGAATCCTGGCCAGTAGCGCGTCTTGCGCTCAACCTTTTCGTGGATTGGCTCGTCTACCGAACTAGGAATGACTCTCGACCCCCGGCAGCGGACAAGGTCCGGACCGCGGAGAAATGGCTTATGAATCGCATCATGAAGCTTCGGAGTTTCGCTGCGAAGGCACGCCTATCGCTTTTGGCGGCCCTGCTGGCGACGGCAACCTTGATGACGGCAACGTCGTGGGGACAGGTGCCGGCGCGTTTTATCGGTGCCATCACCGGCATCAGCGGGACCACGCTGACGGTGAAGACGGATGCCGGGCAGTCCTATGCGGTGGAGGTTCCCACCGCCGCGGCCATCAAGCGCATCGCGCCCGGCGAAAAGGACCTGACCAAGGCGGTGACGATGCAATTCAGCGAGCTTGCGGTGGGCGATCGGACGCTGGTTAAACTTGACCCCGACGCGCCGGCCGGAACGACGCAGGCCTTGCAAATCATCGCCGTGAAGCAGGCCGACGTTGCCCAGAAGCAGCAGCAGGACCGGGAAGACTGGCAGAAACGCGGCCTGGGCGGACTGGTGAAGAGCGTTGACGCAGGAGCTGGCGTCATTGTGTTGACCAGCGGGACGGGCGCCGCGGCGAAGACCATCACCGTTCACACCACCAAGGCAACCATGCTCAAGCGCTACGCACCGGCATCGGTGAGTTTCGATGCGGCCCTGCCTGCTCCCATCGACGCAATTCACCCCAGCGACCAGTTGCGCGCGCGGGGAGCCAAGAGCGCCGATGGGACCAGCATTGACGCCGAAGAAGTGGTGTCAGGCACTTTCCGGAATATTTCAGGAACGATCACAGCAACCGATCCAGCCGCATCCACCCTGGTGGTAAAGGATCTGGCCACCAAGAAGCAGGTCACAATTCACATCACGCCGGACGCGCAGATGCGCAGGCTGCCGGAGCGCATGGCGACCATGCTGGCGGCGCGTCTCAAGGGGACCTCAGGCGGCGCTGCCTTGCGGTCGAACGGCGGCGCTCAGCAAGCCAGCGGTGGCGCAGGTTCAACGCCGCCTGCAGGCGGCCAGGGCGGTGGTCAAGCCGGCGGGGGCCAATGGGCTGGTCAGGGCGGCGGGCAAGGGGGGGGCGGGGGCGACCCGCAGCAGATGCTGAATCGCGCGCCGGCCATTCAGATTGCGGATCTCAAAAAGGGCGATGCGGTTATGGTGGTGGCAACCGACGGCGCCAGCGACGTAACGGCCATCACGCTGGTGGCCGGCGTCGAACCGCTGCTTGAAGCGCCCGCGGCAAGCCAGAGCCTGCTCAACAACTGGAGCATGGGCGGGGGCGCGGGCGCCGCGGACGCGGCAGCCCAATAGTCGCACAAATTCTTTCATACGAAATACGCGAGGGACACTTGTATTCAAATTTGCATCGCCTTCATCTTTCTTTCATTGCCCTGACTTTGGGCATTACCGCCGGGCTCACGACGGCCGGGCTTGAGGCTCAGAGCCAAACGCCTCCTGCACAGGCGTCTTCGCCACAGACGCCCGCGGTCTCAACACCTGCAAGCACAGCGCCCGCCGCGCCGCAAACAACGGGCACTCTGCGCGGCCACATCTCCGACCCCACGGGAGCTTTGATTCCCGGCGCTGCGATCACCGTAAGCACATCGGCGGGCGGAAAGGTAAAAAGCACCACAGCGGATTCCTCCGGCGCCTATTCAGTGAGCGGGCTTGCGCCCGGCAACTACATTATCAACACCACGTATGCGGGCTTTGCCGATTTCAATTCGCCAACTATCCAGCTGGCTGCCGGCCAGTCAAAGCGCGTGGACATTGCCATGGCCATCGAGGTGGCGCAGCAGAGCGTGACCGTCACCGACGATTCTCCGACGGTGAATATTGAAGCCAGCGGAAATTCCAACGCCATCGTGCTCAAGGGCAAAGATCTCGATGCACTTTCCGACGATCCGGACGAGTTGTCGAACGAGCTCACCGCGCTGGCCGGACCGTCGGCTGGACCCAATGGCGGTCAAATTTACATCGACGGCTTCAGCGGCGGCCAGCTTCCACCCAAATCGGCCATTCGCGAGATTCGCATCAACCAGAATCCTTTCTCCGCGGAGTTTGACCGATTGGGATACGGACGCATCGAAATCCTTACCAAGCCTGGAACCGACAAGCTGCACGGGCAGTTCTTCCTACAAGGCAACGACAAGGAGTTCAACACGGGGAACCCGTTCACATCGACGATTCCCCCGTACTACAGCTACCAATTCAACGGCACCGTGAGCGGGGCAATCTCAAAGACCGCTTCGTTTTTCGTAAGCGCCGAGCAGCGCAACACCGAGAGCGTGAATGCATGGCTCATTCCGGATGCAGTAACGGAAGACAGCTCCGGCGTATTTGTGAACGACCCGAATTATGGCGTGAATTTGTTGAACAGACGCATTCGCGACAACGCATCCGCGCGCATCGATTGGCAGTTGGGCAAGAGAAATACGTTTACGGCGCGCTACGGATTCTGGTCGGAGTCCGAGCACGGCGATTTGAGCGCAGGCTCGCTGCCCAGCGCTTCCACGCATGAGTCGAACACCGATCACACGGTGCAGATGAGCGACGCGGTGGTCATCAACGATCACGCGGTGAACGAAACGCGCTTTCAGTTTGAGCGTCAAAACGAGAATCACTATCCTGACTCAACCGATCGCACCATCGGCGTGCAAGGCGATTTCACCGGTGGCGGCTACACCGGCCAGGAAAGCCGTGATCATACCACGCGCCTTGAATTCTGGAACATTACAACCCTCAGCAAGGGCGCGCACGCCATCAAGTTCGGCACCCGGCTCCGCGACACGCGGGACGCAAACCTAACCGATGCAAACTTCAATGGCGCGTTTACTTTTTCCAACTACCAGAACTACCTGGCCATGGCCAACGGATTGCAGACCCAGAGCTTCAACAGCCTGGTGCAACAGGGCTACGGACCACTCAATGCAAACTACACCAACGGCCAGGAGTCCGTGGTTGCGAACATGTTCGACGCGGCACTGTTCGCTCAGGACGACTGGAAGGTCAATCCCAAGATGACCGTTTCCGGCGGCATGCGCTGGGAAGCGCAGAACCACATCGCCGATCACGACGACTGGGGTCCGCGCGCCTCGTTCGCTTACGCGCTCGACGGCAACGGCAAAGACAAGAAGACGAAGACTGTGGTCCGCGGCGGCTACGGCTTTTTCTTCGATCGTTTCACAACAACCAACCTGCTGATCGTCAATCGTGCCAACGTGCAGAGCCAGGTTGTGCTCAACGATCCGACCTGCAACACTGGAGCGACGTCGCTCAACGCGATTGACCTGAGCACATGCACCAGCAACGGCGGCGCCTCCAGCGGCAACTCTACGCCGGTGAAATACGAAGTAGCTCCCGGCTTTCATTCGCCAACGACACAGCAGTTCGGCACCAGCCTTGAGAGGCAGCTGCTGCCCGGCACGAGCCTTACGTTCACTTACTTGCGCTCGTTTGGCGATCATCAGCTTGTGACGCGTAATGCCAATCAAGCCGTTGGCGGAACTCCGCAGACCAACTCCGGCGGCTACCTGTATGAGTACTTTCCCGAGGCTGTATTCAAGCAGAACCAGGCCATCGTCAGCGTGAATTCCAAGGTCAGCAAGAATCTGAGCCTGGTGGGCTTCTATACCTTTTCGTCTGCCAATGGCAACGGCAACGGCACCGCTTCAAATGCCTATGACCTGGACCAGGATTACGGCCGTTCCAGTTTTGTGAGCCGCAACTCGGTGTTCTTCATGGCCAGTTATACAGGGCCCTGGGGCATTCGCTTTAACCCTTTCCTGATTGCGCAAGCGGGGAAGCCGTTTAACATCACCCTGGCATCGGACCCGCTGAACAACTTCTTCAATCAGCGCCCTACCTACGCCACTTCCACCACGCCGACCGCTGATATTGTCTCCACTCGCTTTGGCCAGTTAGACAGCGCAGCACAGGCAGGCGAGACTCTGATTCCGACTAACCTGGGCACCGCTCCTGCTTCAGTCGCACTGAACCTGCGCGTCAGCCGCGCATTCGGCATCGGACCCAAACTCACTTCGGGTACCGTTCAACCAGCTGGCGGACCTCCGGGTGGTGGCGGCGGCGATGGCGGCGGTGGTGGCGGCGGGCGCCGTGGCGGGCCTCCGGGAGGGTCGCTTGGGCCTGGCGGACTTGGTGGGGGGGGTGGCCGCGGCGGACCTGGCGGCATGTTCGGTCCCGCCGGCACGGGACGCAAATACTCACTGAACTTCAGCGCACAGGCGCTGAATTTGTTCAACGACATTAACTACGGGAGCCCCACAGGAACACTGACGAGCCCTTATTTTGACAAGTCGACCACCCTTGCCGGCGGAATCTTCAGCACCGGTTCGGCAGCGCGGAGAATCTTCATTCAAGCTGTATTCTCGTTCTGATTTTATAGAAGCATTGAAGAGATGAAGGGCCGGGGCGATGCTCCGGCCCTTTGTTTGTCAGCGACCCGATGAACCGAATGCAAAGTTACTCGCTGGGGTGCCATCAGCGATGAGATCCGCGAGTTCCGCTTGTCAAAGTCCGGTAGAGTGCCTCCCAGTCGTCGGCTCGCGAGTCGATGCTGAATTCATTTTCGATGCGCGATCGGGACGCGTGACCGGTCTTGCGCCGGTCTTCGGTAGTTTGGCGCATGAGGGCGAGCATGGACGCCGCAAGGGCTTCGGAGTTCTTGGCGGGGACGATTACTCCGGCCTCACCCACGAGTTCGCGCACGCCACCTACATCAGTGGCGACGACGGGCTTCTCCATGGCCATGGCCTCGCCGACAACGAGCGGCATTCCCTCCCACGCAGAGGCCAGCACAAATCCGTCGGCGGCATCGAGAAGCGCGGGCAGATCGCGACGGAGTCCGAGCCAATGCACGTTCTGCTGCGAGACGGTCGGTTCGCCTTCTCCGGCGATCCACAATTGCGCGGATGGGTGTGCCGCACGCACCTGCGCGAATGCCCGCAGCAGGTTGGGAATGTCCTTCGCGGGTGCGATGCGGCCGGCGGTGAGCCAGACGAAGTCCGTGCCGGCCGTCGTTGCTGAACGCGCCTGCGAGCGGCGGCCGGTGTTGGGTGCGAATTCCCCCGTGTCGATGCCGTTGGTGACAACGAGGCACTTCTGTTTTGGAATCGCCTGGAGACGCACAAAACGCTCGGCGGCGGCGGTGCTCACGGCGGTAGTGCGCGTGCTGAGGAAATCAGTGAGCCGGTAAGCGACCATGCGATGCAGGCGGCCCTCATAAACGTTGTGCACAGTGGAAACAACTTTGACGGACCGATGAAAAAGATGGAGCAACCGGGCAATCATGTTGGCGTGGAAGCTGTGGCTGTGGACGAGATCGGGCTGGAATTGCTCGAGGAAGCGGCGGGCGCGCGCCATGCCGGCAAACACGCTGATGGGATTGCGGCGCATGTCCAGGTAAACGACGTCGAGAGCGGTGGGCCACTCTTCGCTGAGGTGCGGGCGCAGCACGATGATCGCGACAGCGTGACCGCGCTCGGCCATGCGCCCGGCCAGCGCGACAACCTGCCGTTCTGCTCCGCCCATGCCGAGCGAGGTGAGCACGTAGACGATCCGCATAAACCCTGGTTTCCACGAAGCCTTTTGTGGAACGATGATAACGCGCGAGTCAGCCTTTGCGTGTGGGAGCGAATCGGCGGGCGATCAGCCAGTCCACTGCGAAGACACCGGGGCCAAGGATGAGAATCAGCAGTGCGGCGAACCAATACGTATAGGGCGTCGCGCCATAGAAGTCGTCGGGCTTGGAAAGGATGTGGAGGAAGTTCGTGCGGTCGTCGGGGACGCTGAGATAGGCCATGGTCATGTTGGCGAAGAGCACCAACGAGGTGAGCCGCGAGGCGATGCCGAAAGCGAAGAGCGTGCCGCATACCAGTTCGATCACCGCAACCATCAGGGCGGCAACACCGGGCGCGGGCAGGCTGAGGCTGGAGAAGAACTGCGTGACTTTATCGAGATGGGTGAGCTTGCCCCACCCGTCCTGGGCGAATTGCCAGCCCCAGTAAAGGCGAATGGCCAGCAGGAGCGGGCTCTCGAGCAGATTGAGCACAGTGACGAAGCCGCCGTATGTCTTGCGGATAAGTTCGATCGGGCTTGACATGTTCTTCCTATTGGTCGAGCAATGAATCGAGTTCGGGAGCGCAGATCCAACCCAGTTCGGCCCAGTGACCGAACCATGCGCGGACCAACGCGGGGCGGCGGGATTCGGGTTGGCGCGAGTCGCGGAAGCCTGCTTCCAGCGCTTCGCCCAGGGGCTGGCCGGCGCGAAGGTCTGCGAGCGTCAGGAACTCTTCACGCTCCAGTCTGCGGTAGTAAACGGCGTTCTCCAACCGGTGCGCGGCAACCCAGGTAGGGCGGCGGCGAAGCCTGGGCAGCTTTGCCGGCGGCTCAGGGCCTTGGTCCTGCTCCAGGCTGTCTTCGTGCTTCACGCCGGCCTCGCTGGTGCCGCGCTTCTGCTGCTTGTGCAACGCGAGCACCAGGTCATCGGCAGCGTAGTCGAGGGCAAGAAGTTGAAGATGCGGCTGCAGGCCGAGCGGCGAACGGCCGTCAAGCGTGGCGATCTGGTCGAGCGTGAGCGGTGTGCGCTCGGCTTTGTCAAAGGCTTCGATAAAGGCCCACTCGATGCGGACGACGTCGAGGGCCAGTCGCTGCCGGCGGCCGGCATATTGCGGATGGGCGGCCAGCCACTCCACAAGTTTCGATCCTAAATTACGCAGAGAGAACGAGCAGCTTGGATGCGCGGTGAGGTAGTCGATGGAAAGCTGCTTGAATGCGCGGCTGCCGACCACGGCGCGCAGCGCGGGAAAGTCTTCGGCCAGCGCGTCGAGGACACGGTACCAGTACTGGCGATTGTAAATTTCCAGGCGCTCGAAGGGCGTGAGCCGGCTGTTGGGAGCGATGAACGCGGCCACAACCTCGGCCATCGGTCGGCCGTCGGGGGCATGGGTGCGCATGTCTTCGTCGGGCGTGAGCGGCATCATGACGGATGCGGCCATCTGGCGCTGCAGTTCGGCCAGGGTCATTGGTTCAGTCGTTGCCGGATGCGTGCTCATTGTGCGGCCTCCGCAAGAGCTCCCGCGTGCTGGCGCAGATAGCGATTGGCCTTCAATGCTTCGTTGTGAACTTCGTCGAAGCTGGGGATGTGATCGTCCCATTCGAGCAGCGTGGGAGTGGGACCGCAGCGCTCGATGGCGCGCGCGTAAAGCTGCCAGACAGGATCGATCACCGGATGGTCGTGCGTGTCGAGAATGTACTTCTCATACTTCGAATGGCCGGCAATGTGAATCTGCGCCACGCGGTGGGCGGGCACATAGTTCACGTAGTCCGTGGGCTCGAACTCGTGGTTAACGCTCGAGACGTAGATGTTGTTCACGTCAAGCAGAATGCCGCAGTCGGCGCGCTCGACCACTTCCGTCAAAAACTCCCACTCGGTCATCTGCGAGCCGGTGAAGGCCGCGTAAGAGCTCACGTTTTCGACGGCGACGGGAATTTCAAGAAAATCCTGCACCATGCGGACGCGCTCGACGGTGCGCTCGACAGCCTCCCAGGTATATGGCAATGGGAGCAGGTCGTGGGTGTAGGTGCCGTCGACCGAGCCCCAGCAGAGGTGGTCGCTCAGCCAAGGGGTGTTGGTGCGGCGAACCAGTGTCTTCAGCCGCTTCAGGTGCTCGGGATCGGGCGCGGTCACCGAGCCGAAGTACATAGACACGCCGTGCTGCACCACGCGGTAGCGCTCCATAATTTGATCAAGGATGGCCATGGGGCGGCCGCCATCGCACATGAAGTTCTCCGAGATGATTTCGAACCAGTCGACGACCGGCTTGCGCGCGAATATGTGGTTGTAGTGCGGAATGCGCAGGCCGATTCCGACGCCGTGATCCTGATACGCATTGAAACGATTCCCGGGCATGGGGGTCCTTGGGAGAGGCCAGGTTACAGATTGCAGATGACAGTTTTCTGTTGTGGGTTATCAGTCGGATTGCCCGCCTGGGTTTGCAGGTTAGCGAAAGATGGGTTGGGGTCGCGGAAGGGAGTGGAGGTTTCAGGTGCCTGCCGCGACCCTGGGGGAAAGCGAAGGTTAGACGGCCTTGGGTGCCTTGGAGCCGTCGGTGGCGCAACCGCCCTTGCCTTTGCAGGTGTTCTTGCCCTTGCAGCCCTGGTCGCCGGTGGAGCAGCCGCCGGTACCCTTGCAACCGTTTTTGCCTTTACAAGCATGCTTGGCGGGCGGCTTCTGGTCGTCCGCAGTGTAGAGCAGGCCGGCCGTGGTGGCGGAGACACGGGTTGAGCCATTGGTGGCCGCCTTGGCCGCTACGGAGGTTCCACCGACCAGGCCGGAGAGCGCCGCCGTCAGGAGCAATGCATTGAATTGATTCTTAGTCATGATCCTTTGACCTCGTTTTGGGGGTTGGGGCGGAGCGTGTCCGCTGTTTTGTCGCCTCGCGTGGCCGGCGCTCTGGCCGAACCCGCGTTCTGTTCTGTTACGCACCTTAGGAGTGGCAACCTGCCGGAAAGGTTACAAGGAATGGCATCCCCTTGGATATGAAAATCTCTCCGGACATGTTCCTTGTTTGAAATACGGCCATGTCTGCCGATTGGATTTCAGAGGCGGGCACGCTCGGTGGCCGAGCCGCCGTTGGGGCGCTGGTTGGCCCCGGTTCCCTGCGTGCGCTACCCTGATTCTTGCTGGACGCTGCCAGTTGTGTTGCCGTCTGGTTTGCGGGAGGTCCTGTGGCGGGCGAAGATGAGGCTGAAATTCCCAAGCCTGTGCGCACGTTGGGAGGCGTAAGCCTGTTGGTGGCGGTACTCCAGAGTCTGTGCACGGCCGTCTTCGCCGTCAGCGGCATCCGGGTGGCCATTGGGCTTACCGCGCTGGCCGCGGTGAGCGGCATCTATGCGCCTGCGCGCGGGTGGCATCAGGACGCCATCCGCATCCCCATGCTGATTTTTGCCGCTGCGGGTGCGCTGCTGAATCTCGCCGTGCTGGCCTGGATCTGGCGGCTGCGGTCGCAGGGCTCGGCGCAATGGCGCCGGCGCGAACTGACGAAAAAGCAGAAACGCTCCGAGCAGTTGCAGGTGGCGCTGGCGATTGTGACCCTCATCCTGGTTGGGCTGGAGACCTGGACCCACACCAAAATTCACCGCACCGGGCCGCCGCCGGCTGTTCATTCAAGTACGTCTCAGTTGGCCTCTTAATACTGCCAGTTCACGGTTACCAAAGAAGTGCCGCCGGCGGGCACGGTGTAACTGTGGTTGGAACCGTTCTCCCAGACGACATTTCCGTTGGCCTGAATGTCGATGAACTTGAATTGAACCGTTTGGCCCGCAGGCAAGGATACATTTAGAAACCAGTTGGGATAGTTGGGGTCAAGCATGGGGCCGATGGCGGTTTGAAAAGTTGTGCCCCAGTTCCCTAACTCGACGGTGTTGCCAGTGACAAAGATGTAATCGCCGGGGTTGGTCGGGTTGGCGTTGTTGACGGTAAAAGTTACAGGAATTAGTTTTGCGGTAAGCACAGTAAATGCGATGGTATTCGCCGCGGCGCCGCTGCTGGATTTCAATTGGACGTTATAAGATCCGTTGGCTACGGCGGGCACAGTAAAGATGACCGAGGAGTTGGACCAGGACTGGATGGCGGCCGCGGTTGTTCCGTAGAGGACTGATCCGGGAGCTGCGCCAAAACCGTCGCCGGCGATTGTGACCGACATTCCCGGCTGGCCTACGCGCGGGCCGATGGAACCCACCTCGGGCGCGGTGGCGTTGACCTGGTACTGCCAGACCGATGCGCTGTGCGGAGCGATGGTGTAATTGCCAGCCGGGTTGTTGCCGCCGCTGCCGGCTGTGACGGTGAGGCTGTTACCGCCCTGCGATCCGCCGAGAGAGTCGATGTAAGTGCCCGCAGGCAGTGCGGTCAAGAGACCAGTGATGGGATAACTCATGGCGTCGTTCTTGTTGATAGCCACTAGCACCACATCGTTGAAGAACTGGCGCTCGTAGATGTAAACATCGCTCGAAATCCAGCGCTGCTTCCATGTGCCGTAGCCGACGGCGTCGTTGGCCTGGCGCAGCGCAGCCAGCTTGGCAATGATCTGGTAGGCGGGAGTTGTGGTCGAGAACGAGGCCATCCAGACCCGGTTGTAAGGGTCGTTGCCACTATTCGTGTTATTGAACAGGTATTGCTCGTCGCCGTAGAAGAGGATGGGAATGCCACGGCTGGTGAGCAGAAACGTCATGGCTTCCTGCAGGCGGTTCTGATTGTTATTCAAGGTCAGAAATCGGGATTCGTCCTGGCTGTCGAAGAAAGTAACCAGATCGTTGGGGTAGGTGAAGTTGGCGTTCTCAGTGTTGATGGTGGAATCGATTTCGGAGAAGGGATTGTTACTGGCAAAGACATCGCGGATCGCGGTGTTGAGCGGGAAGTCAAGCAGAGAGATGCCGGAGTTATTGGCGAACTTATAGGAGTCGGGATAGAGCCGGTCGCTGGTGCTGGTCTGGTCCCATTCGCCATAAAGAAAGCTGGGCGCATTGTTATAGACCGAGTTAGCGAAGGAATACTCCCAGCCCCAGGTTACATGCTTCACCGCATCCAGGCGGAAGGCGTCGGCGCCGTGCGACTGAAGCTGCGCCGCTGCAGCCTTCAAATACCCGTCGATAGCCGAGTTTTCCTGGTTCAAATCCGTCAGGTCCTCGAGCGTGTAGTACTGTACCTGGTAACGGTCGTTGTAATTGGATATGTCGGGATTGTGGTGGAAGTAAACGTTGGGATCGTTGTTGGCCGCGGCCATGAAGACTCCGTTGTTATAGAGCGATCCCATCTCCCCGCAGTTATCGGGATTGGAATGGTTGTTGGCTTGGTCCACAATCAGTTTCATGCCGTTGGAGTGCATGGCAGTTACCAAGCTATTGAAGGCAGTGAAGGAATTAGAGTTATCGCCGAAGTGCTCCTCGACGTTCATGAAGTCGCGGTTCCAGTAGCTGTGATAGGGCGCGGAGACGCTGGTGGCGGAACCGCAATTCAGATTTTCGTTGTTGACCACAGGCGAGACCCAGATCGCCGTGGCGCCGATGCCCTTGATGTAGGCGAGCTTTTGCTGGACGCCCGCCAGGTCGCCGCCCCAGTACGCCTGCCAGTTGGTGTGCGTGCCGTCGAACAGACCGGGGCTTTCGGCTGGGTTGTCATTGGTGGTGTCGCCGTCGAAGAAGCGATCGGTGACGACCTGGTAAATGACTTGTTTCTTGAAGTCCTGCGCCGGGGCGGAGGGAACGGCGAGAGCAAAAGCCAAAGCAAGCAAGAAGGGGGTTCGCTGCATGGTGGGTCTCCTCAGCAAGTGGTCCTAAGGCGACTGCAATTGATTGGGACTCCTGGCTGGATTGTGCCACGGATTCGCCTTCCGTTTCGGCACGGAGCGGAGATTTGCGAATAAAGATCGGGAACGGACTAAGGCTTGGCCAACTCCAGTTCCCTGTCGAGGCGCGCATGCAGCCGCTCGCTGAAGCCGGCGGGAAGCTCGAAGACGCGGTCGTCGGCCACCAGCACCACAACGTTGCGGGTGGAATCGAGAACCGCGGAGCAGATTTCGCAGGTCTCCAGGTGCTTGTCGATCTCGGCGCGCAAGGCCGCGTCCACCTCGCCGTCGATGTAGGCAGAGATGTACTGCCAGACGTGTTTGCAGTCGATTCTCAATCGTCGTTCCTCATGATTTGAACCACCCAAACAGCCCCTTGCGTTGGGGCGCGAATCCTTCCAGTTGCGGCGCCAGTTCGCGCTGCAGCAGCGCGCGCGCACGGTGCAGCCTCACTTTTACGGCGCCCTCGGTGATGTCCAGCACTCCAGCCGTTTCGCGCACGTCCATCTCTTCGATGTCCCTCAGCAGCACTACGTTACGGTAAATCTCGGGCAGCCCTTCGATGGCCTTGCGAAGGATTGCGCCCAGCTCCTGCCGCTCCAGCGCCTGGGAGGGAACCTCGCGCCAACTGGTCAGCACCGCCGGGGTATAGTCGCCGGTCTGCTCATCTGTCTGGGCGTCGAGCGAGTCTTCGCGGCGCGTACCCGCCTTCCGCAGGCGGCCCAGCCCCTCGTTGCGGGCGATGGAGAGCACCCAGGTACGGAACTGCGCGTCGCCGCGAAAATTCTTCAGATTCAAGTAGACCTTGATGGCCGTGTCCTGCGCGGCGTCTTCCGCCTCGGCTTCATTGCGCAGCAGGGAGAGCAGGAGAAAGTAGACAGGGCGCTCGCAGGGGCGGATCAGGTCGTGGAACAGATGCCGTTCGCCGGCCAGGATGCGGCGGATACAATCTGCCTCGAATTCGGGATTGGGCGCTTTCATCGTTGTCCAGAATCGTTGCGAAATCGATTGCGGCTTCTCGGCTTCTCTCCTCAGAACTATACCGCGCCGGGTGATTCCGATGCCCCGACAGGCCGTCGGACTCCTGCCCTGCTGCAAGTTTTTTTAATTCAAAAAGATTCCGTTGACGCAAAACACAATTTGGGCTGTACAATCTCCACGAGGACACCCATGGCCGGAGATATTTCACTTACGTGCAGCGATTGCGGGCAGGACTTTACCTTCACCGCTGCAGATCAGGCGTTCTTCCAGGAACGTGGTTATTCGACCCCGAAGCGTTGCAAGAATTGCCGTCAGGCAAAGAAGCAAGACCAGGGGGGCTCCGGCTACCGTTCTGCTCCGGCCACAGGAACACCTGTGATTTGTTCGGGTTGCGGCCAGCCTACAACAGTGCCTTTTGAGCCGCGTGGCGATCGGCCGGTGTTTTGCCGGGACTGCTACCAGGCGCGTAAAGGCAGCGGTGCAGGCGGCGGCGCCGGTGCCGGGGCTTCGCGCGGCCGCGGCCGTTACTAAGGTTGGTTCGGATCCAGAATCGAGTTCGGGATTCGAGCTTTGCAAGGGAAGCTCACGCAATGCTCTTGGGTGAGCCAACCGTTTCTGCGCTTCGGCCCATTGCAGGCACGCGGCCCGGTTGCGGACGTCCAACGAATGAATGATGTTCCAGACAATCCAAGCGAGGGGCAGCCGTCGCAGAAGCGGCTGCCTTTTCTGCTGCCCCTGACCACGCCAGCTGCCCGTAACGCAATTGTTGACTGGCCCCGCCTTTTGCATCTGCCCATGGACATTGACCGCGCAGCCCGATAAACTGGCGGTTGATCCAACACCCAGCCCTGAGGACTCATCCCAGTATCATGCGCTCTCAACTGTCCTTTGCAGGATTTGCCTGGAAGAATCTATGGCGCCGGCGCCTCAGGACCCTGTTGACGCTGTTTGGAATCGGCATGGCCATTGGCGCGTTTGTGGCCCTGGTAGGTTTCTCGCGCTCGTTTGAGCACGAGTGGCAGCGGCTCTATTCCTCCAGCGGCACCGACATTGCCGTGGTGGATAAGAACTTCATGAACTCCTCGGTCAACCAGGCGCTGCAGGGAAAGCTGCGCGCGGTTCCGGTTGTCGCTCAGGCCGATCCCATGATCTTCAACATCCTGGACATCACGCCGGACGTGAATGCGATCGTCTTCGGCTGGCTTGACGATTCCTACGAGTTCGACTCGCTCACGTTCAGTTCCGGCGGCCGCTTTCACAACGGAAAGCCGGAGATCATCGTCGGTGAACTGCTGGCTAAAAACCTGAACAAGAAGGTCGGCGACACGGTGGAGTTGCAGGGCGGCACCTTCACCATTGTGGGCGTCTTCCACGGCGGCACGGCTCTGGAGGTGGGCGCGCTCATCATGCCCATCGATCAGCTGCAGCAGATCTCCAGCCTGCAGGGCAAAGTCTCCGGCTTCCATGTGCGGCTCAAGCCGGCGCCGGCGGGCGAGTCGCCAGAGCACTACATGAAGCGCGCGCAGAAGGAGATTGAAGCTGCTCTGCCCGGTCTGAATGCCCAGGGCGCAGCCGACCGCGCGGCCAACAACCAGTTCGTCACCCTGGCCCATGCGGTGGCCTGGGGCACATCGTGCATTGCGCTGCTGATGGGCATCCTCGGCATCGCCAACACCATGGCCATGTCGGTCTTCGAGCGCACCCGCGAGATCGGGATTCTGAGGGCCATCGGCTGGAAGGCGTGGCGCGTGCTGCTGCTGATCCAGGTGGAAGCAACGGTTTTGGGCTTCGTCGGCGGCATCCTGGGCATTCTTATCGGATGGGGCGCTCTCCACCTGCTGTCTACCTTGCCGCAAACTGCGAGCGTCGTCTCTGCGTCGTTTTCTCCGCTTCATTTTGTTGAGGCGCTGGGCATCTCACTGCTCTCTGGACTCGTTGCCGGCGCCTATCCGGCATGGCGCGGCGCGCACCTCTCGCCGGTGGAGGCTCTGCGCCATGACTAGCCCCCAGCTTGAGGTGAGGAACCTGCGCAAGAGCTACGACGACGGCCGCATCGAGGCGCTGCGCGGCGTGAGCCTCACCATCGATGCGGGCGAGTACGTGGCCATCAGCGGGGCCAGCGGCAGCGGCAAATCTACCCTGCTGCAACTGCTCGGCGGGCTCGATGTGCCCACCAGCGGCGAAGTGCTGTTTGAGAACGCGATCCTGGGAACAGCGATCCACCTCGATGAGTACCGTGCTCACCGCATCGGGTTCATCTTCCAGGCCTTTTACCTGCTGCCCACGCTGCGCGCAATCGAAAATGTCCAGGTGCCCATGCTGGCCCTGAACGGCAACGGAAACAACCGCGCCGCGCGGGCCGAGGCGCTGCTGCGCGAACTGGGCCTTGAGCATCGGCTGAACCAGTATCCCAATGAGCTGTCCGCAGGCGAACGCCAGCGGGTGGCCATTGCCCGCGCCCTGGCCAACAATCCCTCCATCCTGCTGGCCGACGAGCCGACCGGCAATTTGGACAGCGTGAATTCAGCGCGTATCATGGAGATATTGACAGGCATTCAAAAGAAACGCGGCATGACGCTGATTATCGTTACCCACGAGAACGACATAGCCAACGCCGCTCCCCGCCACGTTCGCATCCGCGACGGGAAGGTCGAAGCATGAGGCTTTTGCCGGCTGTGTTGGCTTTGACTTTGCTGACTGCCTTATCTGCTCATGGCGCCGACCCGCAGGCGCTGCTTGCCGGCCCGCGCCAGGCCGTCGAGCAGGCCGACTATCGCGCCTCCGGTCATCTGGTTCGAGTGGACGCCGCCGGCAAGCGCGCCAGCGATGACATCTCCATCAAAGCGCGCTGGTTTGCCGGCGTCCTGCGCATTCTGGTAGAAGTTACGGGACCGGCCGATGCCCGCGCCCACTATCTATTGGAAATGCGCCCCAATGGCCAAAACTCGATCCACATTGCACATCCCGGAGACAAGGTTTCGGCTACAATTCCCTTCGACAAATGGAGCGAGGGGCCGCTGGGCCCCGGCTTCAGCTACGAGGACTTTCTGGAGCAGCAATACTTCTGGCCCGGCCAGGCTGCGCTGGAATCGGTGCGGCGCGGCACACGGGATTGCGATGTTTTGAAGAGCACGCCCGGTGCGGCCGATAAGACGCACTATGCCGAAGTACGCACCTGGCTTGACCACACCATCGACGTCCCCGTCTATGAGGAGAAGACCCTGAAGGCCGATGGAACCGTGAAGGAATTTACCTCGTTCGGCCTCCGTCACGACGGGGGTATCTGGTCAGCTACGCAGATTGAAGAAAAAACCCGTGGTCAGGCGGGGTCCACTTTGCTTATCATCAATCGCGGCAGCGCAAAAGCAAATCTTACGCTCGCGGACTTCAGTCCGGAACGCGTCACTCATTTCTGAACGATTCGCCCCCATGGAACGACCCACAGGTTGCCAGGATCATCTATGTATATCGCTTTCTCGATCGTCGCATTGGCTGCAGCCCTCGTCGCGGCAGGGTTTCTTTATCAGGTGATCGGCTCGCATCGCGACCGGCTCCGCTTCGCCTCGCCCGGCCGCTGGGTTGAGATCGGCTGCGGACACCGGCTCTACATGCTGGAGAAAGGCTCTGGCGGCCCAACCGTGCTGTTTGAGGCGGGCATCGCGGCCACCAACCTGAACTGGTTCCATGTCCAGGAAACCGTGGCCCGCTTCACCCACACCGTCTCCTACGATCGCGGCGGGCTCGGCTGGAGCGGTCCCAGCACCACGGCACGCACCCCCGCCAACTGTGCCTCTGAGCTGCACGACCTGCTGGAGCGCGCCGGCGTCAAGCCGCCTTACATTCTGGTGGGCCACTCCTTCGGCGGCCTGGTCATGCGGCGCTATGCGCTGACCTATCCGGAAGATGTTGCGGGAGTCGTCTTGGTGGACCCCATGCGTTGCGAGGAGTGGCCGCCGATGAATCCCGGCCGGCAATCCGAAGTCGATCGCGTCAAGAAACTGTCCGGCTATGCGGTTCCCATTGCGCGCTTTGGGCTTGCCCGCCTGGCCGTCACGTCATTGCTTTGCCGTTCCGGCCGCATCTCCGGTCATTTGGCGGGAGCGGGCGGAGCCGCCGGGCGCCATGTTCTGCGCCGTGTCACCGAAGAGGTCGGCAAGATGCCCAAGGGTGTATGGCCCAGCGTCGCCGCGCACTGGTCCCGTCCCGGCTACTACGCCGGCATGCGAAGCCACGTTGAAGCCGTGCCCGACACGGTCCGCGAAATGCAGTACGCCGAACCCATCCGCGACATTCCGGTACTGCTATTGACGCCGGGAAAGTCGATTCCTCTGTCGGACGAACTGGTGCGCCGCATCGGCGACAATGTGCAGCAGGTGATCGCCCCGACCAGCGCCCACTGGATTCACCTCGACCAGCCCGACCTGGTGATCGACTCGATTCGCGAGATGGTGATGGCGGTCGCAGCGGAGCCGGTTGCGGCCTCGGTGTGAATACTGAGCCCGCACTACGGGCGCACCGGCGTTGCCCGCGGAGATGTTGTCTGCGGAGATGTTGTCCGCGATTGCTCTGCTTTCAGAGAAACCGTGGGCAGCCGATCGAGCTTTTACAGAGTGGCTCAACCTTTGGGCACTTTTTTGTCAATTGGTATCTGACGGTTTGGCGACGATCCTTCCAGAATAGTTGCATCGTTGACGCCCGGCTTTTTCATGATCTAATCTCGATGCGATTAATTCGGCGCTGCCCCGAGCTTCGTTCGTTTGGCGGTTCGCGTTCGACTGGGCTGAGGCTCCAGGAGTATAGGCGGGGACGCGTTCTGCTCCGGTAACTGGTCGTGTAGAACTACGTTGAGCAGCGATTTGTGAACTCGAATGCGGCCTTTGTAGCTGATGTAGCCGAGCTTCCTGAAGCGATTCATGAAGAAGCTGACGCGTGACCGGGTAGTGCCGATCAAATCCGCGAGGGTCTCCTGAGTTACAAGAGGGATCAGCGTCGCCGGACCCGACGCACCGCTGAAGTCCGCCATCAGCAAAAGGGTCCGCGCCAGACGCCGCTCGCTGTTGTTGAATAGCTGATCGATGAGATCCGCCTGGGTTCTCGTGCCCCGAAGTACAATGAACTTTACGAACATGCTGGAAAAAGCACTTTCCTCATGCAGGACACGCTTCAGTTCTTCGCAATCGATCTTCAGAACCATACACGCGGTAGCGGCGGTGGCGGTGGTGGTGCGCAGCTCTTTCGGTCCGGCCATGCACTCCTCACCGAAAAAGTCCCCAGGAACGAGCAGAGTAACAGTGGCTTCTTTGCCGACTTTGGAAACGACGGTGAGCTTGGCCCGCCCCGTCTGGAGATAGAACAACGAGTCTGCCCGGTCTCCTTGGGAAGAGAAGACTCCTCTCGACTTGAGGCGGATAATGCTTCGCCCCGGCCCTCCGGACGCGAGGTATCTATCTATATCGAACGATCCATCTTGTTTTTTACGCATCCCCAATGGTCGCACTTCAACCACTAATTGTCTGAGCCGTTTGGCTCAAAGTTTGCATCGACCGGAAAAGTAACGAGAACGAAGGACGTTAATTGAAGGCTGACGCTGGCCATCCTATGCCATGCGCAGATGATAGCCGAACCGA
>DATKGE010000379.1:0-8451 GCA_035510955.1 Occallatibacter sp.
AACTGAGAGGCAAGCTGCCAGCTCCTAGCCTTTAGCTACTAGCTGGAGATATTGGATCAAGGAGTTCCTCGGTTTTTTAGGACCGGTAAGCGAGATAATTCGCACTTATCGCAAACGCAAGCAGAGAGAGCTAGAGGCTAGCAGCTAGAAGCTAGAAGCTGTTTTCACAACAAAGGGAGCGGTAAGCCAGCTCAGAAGGCTGGGGCCGTGCCCGAAGAAGAAGAAAAGAGAGCGCAATGCCTGAAGTAGTCGTAGCCAAGCCCCGCGAGGGCAAGTTCACCAAGAATGCCGCCCGCCGTGTGCGCGTCGCGGGCAAGATTCCTGCCGTTCTTTATGGTTCCGGCCACACCGCGGTGGCCATCGAGGTAGACCCCAAGCAGATTTCCCGGATCCTCTTTTCGGAGTCCGGGCACAACACGATTTTTGACGTCGAAGTCGCCGGCCAGGCCAGCGCCAAGGCCATGATCGTCGATTGGCAGCGCGAGCCCATCAAGGACAAGCTTATTCACATCGACCTCAAGCGCATCGCTCTCGACAAGGCGCTCCGCGTCAAAGTGCGTGTCAAGCTGCTGGGCATTCCGGTGGGCGTAAGAGCCGCCGGCGGCATCTTGGACCAGGTGCTCCGCGAAGTCGAAATCGAGTGCCTTCCGGGCGATATTCCCAGCCACATCGATGTCGATGTCAGCAACCTGGAGATGCACGGCGTGCTGCGCGTCGGCGGTCTGCCGCACTCGGACAAGATCAAGTATCTGACCTCCGAGGATGCGACCGTGGCCCACGTTGTCTCCATTCGCGAAGAAGCGCCCACTGCGGCCGAGGCCGAGGTTGCAGCTGCTGCTGCAGCGGCTGCTGCCGTCCCAACCGAACCGGAAGTGGCCAAGAAGGGCAAGCCGGAAGACGCGGCCAAGACTGCCGACGCGGCGGCCAAGAAGCCCGCGGCAAAGAAGTAAGCCTTGGCGGAAGCAAGCGAGTCCCCTTACCCCGGCGAGCAAGGACCGCTCGCCGGGGGCCCCGAGTCCGGGGTTCGCCGCAGCCCGTTTCTGGTAGTAGGGCTCGGCAACCCCGGTCCTGAGTATCTGTGGACCCCGCACAATGCAGGGTCCATGGCCATCGACCGCATCGCCCAGCAAGAGGGCGTTGTGGTTCAAAACCGGCGCTGCCGGGCCACGACCGCAACCTGCCGCATTGCAGGGCGCGCAGTGGTCCTGGCCAAGCCCGAAACATTTATGAACCTGAGCGGGCTGGCAGTGGCCGCTCTGGTGCAGGAGTTTGAAGCGGACCCGGCAAAGGATCTGCTCGTGATCTACGACGAGCTCGATCTCACGCTGGGGACCTTCAAGATCAGGGAGCGCGGTTCGCCCGCCGGGCACAACGGAGCCCGCAGCGTCACCGCCGCCCTGGGAAGTCAGGAGTGGTTGCGTTTGCGCATCGGCGTAGGGCTCGATCTTCCTCCGGAGGCAATTGCAGCCGGTGGGGGCAAAAGGCCAGGCAGAGATTATCTGCTCTCGCCCATGCGCAAGGCGGATTTGACGGTTCTGGATGAGGTGCTCGACCGCGTGGCGACCGCTACACGGCGCATTATCGAACAAGGTCCGGGACCGGCGATGAACGAGTTCAATCGGAAGGACAAGGATTAGGGATTAGGGATGCGTGAATACGGAACAGTGGCCGGGGAACAGGCAATGAACGTTGAGCTGAGAACTGTACCTGGGATCTGTTAGCTGGAGCCGAAGCTCTGGCGGAAAAGGAATGCTGATGTCGCGTGTATACGAGGTAATGTTCATTGTTCGGCCCGATGCGGCCGAAGAGGATGTCGACAAGCTGATCGCCGGCTTCTCCACCACCGTTACCGGCGGCGGCGGAGTAGTCAAGAATGTCGAGAAGATGGGTCGCCGCAAGCTTGCTTACATGGTGCGCAAGTTCAACGATGGCAACTACGTTCTGCTCACCATCGAGGCCACCGGCCCCGTGGTGCTGGAACTGGAGCGCCGCCTGCGCGTTACTGAGCCGGTGATCAAGTTCATCACCGTGCGCATCGACGAGGAAGAGAAGCGTCTGGCCAAGGTGAAGGCCTTGCGCGGAGTTCGCCGCAAGCCAACGCCAGTCGAGCACGCGACTCCCGCGCCAGCGCAACAAGCTCCGGCAGCGGTGGTCGCCCCGGCGGAAGCAGCCGAGCACGCCCCGGCCGTCGCCTAGTTCAGCGGTCGCAGCTACCCGCTCGCCAGGTCAGCCCGTTCAGGCAGTCATTTATTTGTCTCCATTGCGTCGAAAGACAAAGTGGGAACCGAAGAGAGTAAAGAGGAAACTGTTATGTCAGAAGAAACCCCAGGTAGGTCGTCCGACTCGGGCGCACCACAAGCAAGCTCCGAATCCGGTTCCAGTTCCGGCCCCGCTCCCCGCTCCGGCGGCGGACGCCCGCAAGGCGGGCCAGGAGGCCGGCCCCAAGGCGGCCCCGGCGGCCGCGGAAAATTCTTCCGCCGCAAGAAGGTCTGCAAGTTCTGCACCGAGAAGATTGACGCCATCCCGTATCGCGATGTCCGTCTGCTGCAAGGCTTTGTGGCCGAGCGCGGCAAGATTGTGCCCCGCCGGCTCACCGGCGTTTGCACCACCCATCAGCGCCGCCTGACCCGCGCCATCAAGCAGGCCCGGAACATCGCCCTGCTGCCGTTCGCAACAAGGCACTAAAACGAATTTGCGTCATTCGCCGCCGCTCTCGTCCAAAGAACAAGAGCGCCCATGGCGCACAATTGGAGAGTTTCCCATGGAAGTAATTCTGAAAGAAGACGTAGTCAACCTGGGCCACCGCGGAGACGTGGTGAAAGTCGCCGACGGCTATGGCCGCAATTTCCTGCTGCCCCGCAAGTTGGCGCTGCAGGCCACCCTGGCCAACAAGGCCGTTATTGAAACCATGAAGACGTCTGCCGCTCGCCGCTCTGCCTCTGAAAAGGTGCAGGCCGAGGAGCTGGTGGCCAAACTCGAGCCGCTGGCGCTCAGCTTTACCCGCAAGTCGGGCGAGTCCGGCCAGCTGTTTGGCTCAGTAACGTCAGCCGACATTGCTGCCGCTCTCGCCGCCAAAGGCTTCGAAGTCGACCGCCGCAAAATCGTGCTAAATGAACCGCTCAAGACAGTCGGCGACTTCGACGTAGCCATCAAGCTGCACCGCGAAGTCACCGCGCATATCAAGGTCAAGGTCCTGGCCGAAGCCGGCTCCGAAGCCCCTGCCGCCGAACCAGCCGCGGAAGCTGTCGCAGCCGAGTAGCTTCAACTCAACCGGCGCGCCTGCGCCCCTCGCTCAACCGAGGGGCGCGGGCGTGTCTAATTGGCCTCATCCAAGCATTCCTTAAGCGAAATCTATCTTCCGGACTGGGTTTCAGTTCGATTCCGCTTGGTCAGAAGACACTCTAAAACAGGCTCTTCTCCGCCTCGCCGCCGGCCAGCGTGACCAGCTTCTTGATGGCCTTGTTCATGTTCTCTGAAAAGTCGGGAACCGCGTTCGTCTTTTGCAGCGAGAACAGCAGCCGCGCGCGATTTCCAGGCACACTCGTGTCCACCTGGTTGTGCGCGTCGTAGCAGGTCCGGGCCTTTTTCCCGCTCAGCGAAGTGAGTGTCAAGCGCAACACCTGGGCGCGCGCATGGTAGGTGTCGCTGGGATCGTAGACCTCCCAGATCATGCTGTTGGAGTCGATCGCGCTGAGGAAAATATCGCAGCGCCCGTCCGGCTGCGCGATCGAAAGAATCGACGTAGCCGGATCGAACGACACTTCCTGGTTGTCGTTGTATCCGTCGTTGGGGCTCAGCGCAAGCAGCTTTCCGCGCACGTAGTCGAACAGCTCCTGCTGGGTGGCCTCAGGCTTTTTGGTGTGCTGCACGGCAACTGTCTTGCGCTTCACCGGCGCGGGCTGCGCGGCCTGGTCGGGTTCCGGGGGCAGGGGACCACAGCCGCACAGCAATACAAGCAGCGTCGCGGCACAGATTTGCGCCAGCCTTTTCATGGCAGCTCAACTCGGGGGAGGGGGCTCATGGCGAGAGTGTATCCCTGCCTTCGCGTCCGTTGAATCCCACATTCGTGCCAGTGGCTGACTCCTATCGGTCCTCATGGTCGGCACAGCGGCCAGCAGGCTTCGGGTGTAAGGATGCTCCGGGCGAGTGAGCAGCCGCGCGCAGGGTCCGGTCTCCACCACCTGCCCGGCGCGCATCACGGCAACCCGGCCGGCCATCTGCCCCACTACCGCCAAATCGTGCGAAATGAACAACATGGCCAGCCCGCTCTGCTGCTGCAGGTCCTTGAGCAGCTCCAGTACCTGGGCCTGCACGGTCACGTCCAGCGCGGTGGTTGGCTCGTCCGCAATCAGCAGCCGCGGCTCGTTGATCAGCGCCATGGCGATCAGAATCCTCTGCCGCTGTCCCCCAGAGAACTGGTGCGGATAGTCGCCATACCTCCGCGCCGCATCGGGAATCGCCACTGCCTCGAGCGCGGCCACTGCTCTTCGCCTAGCCTCGCGCCCCGTCCAAGAGCGCGCATGCGCTGCAAAGCCTTCCGCCACCTGCTGTCCAATCGTCATTACGGGGTTCAGCGCCGTCATCGGCTCCTGGAAGATCATGGCAATCTCCCGTCCGCGCAGTCTTCGCAGAGCCCCCGCAGGCTGCTGCAGCAGATCGATCTCGCCGTCGGCACTCCGCCAAAGAATCTTCCCCTCAACGCGAGCCGCCGGCCCCAGCAGCCCCAGAATCGCCAGCGCCGTAGCGCTCTTGCCCGACCCCGATTCGCCCACCAGCCCCAGCACTTCGCCCTCATCCACCTGCAGGCCAATGCCGCGCACCGCTTCGGCCGCGCCAAAGCGGATCTTCAAATCGCGAATGTCGAGGAGCGCGCCCATGCAGCCATCGTATTGCATCGCCTTGTCAATCGATCCTATCGCGCTCCGATGGCGTACTCTGTCTCTGAGAGAAAGAGGAGCGTTCCATGCACCGTGTTCCAGCCGCCTGCCTGATTTGCTTTTTTGCCGCCGCAGTCCTGGCGACCTGCCAAACGCCGCCAGCTTCTCCCGTCCCGCCGTCGCCCGCTGCAGCGCCGCGCCCGCCGCGCCCTGCGGCGCCCACGCGCGATCCGCACACTCCTGGCTACGTGACAGCCACCGAACTCCCTGACGGCGCCAACGCCCGCGCCAATGAAGACGGCAACTTCATCCTCGGTTCCACGCACAACCCGGCTCCTGAATCGTCAGTGAATCCAGCCGTCCCGCAGGGGACAGTGGTCGAGCTCACCATGAGTTCTGCCGACAGCAAGCGCTATCCTGGCGTCGCCCGCGACCCCGGCACCTATGGCGCGCCCGACCCCGCCGATCCCGCCAAGCTCCTCGTGCCCACCAGCCATCCCGCTCCCTGGACGCGCCACGTCACCGTTTACGTCCCGCAGCAGTACGTACCCGGCACGCCAGCGCCGTTCATTGTCGGCGCCGACGGACCTGACCGCCTGCTCTTCACCGTCCTCGACAATCTCATCGCTGAACACAAAGTGCCTGCCATGGTCGCAATCTCCATCTCGAATGGCGGAGGCGACGCGCAGGGCAGCGAGCGCGGCCTGGAGTACGACACCATGTCCGGCCTCTATGCCGAGTGGGTCGAGCAGGAAGTGCTGCCCCTGGTCGAAGCGCAAGCTCACGTCAAATTGACCAGCGACCCAGACGGCCGCGCCACCATGGGCGGAAGTTCGGGCGGCTCCTGCGCATTGATCATGGCCTGGTATCACCCGGAGCTCTATCACCGCGTGCTTACTTACTCAGGCACATATATCAACCAGCAGTGGCCATTTAATCCCGAAGCCCCGCATGGCGCATGGGAGTTTCACGAGCACCTAATCCCCAACAGCCCGGCCAAGCCCATCCGCATCTGGATGGAAGTCGGCGACCGGGACCTCTACAATCCGAACGCGATGAGAGACAACATGCACGACTGGGTGCTGGCCAACGAGCAAATGGCCAAGGTGCTCGCTGCCAAGGGCTACCACTACCAGTTCGTCTTTGCCGTGAACGCCGGCCACGTGGACCGCGCTGTCCGGCAGCAAACCCTGCCGGAAGCTCTCGAGTACGTCTGGAAGGGCTATCCGATCGCCGCGCCGAAGAACTGACCGGCATGGGATTCCCGGCGGAAACCCGGTCTCCCAGCGCCAATGCAGCCTGGTCGGGCTGTGTCGTCCATTCCCCCGGATTCCTCGGTGCGTTTGAGCTTTTGACCGCCGATAAAATATTTCCCCGGCCCCAACCGGAATTTAGCGTGATCCATATCGCACAGCCAAGCACTCGTCTGGAGGAAGAGGATTCATCGTAGGCAGACATGCCCATAGAGGAAGCACCATGCTCAGAGAGATGAGAACCATTCGATTGATCTCCAATGAAACAGGCACAATTTCAGATAGTGTCCACACGAAAGTTAAAGTTCACTTCGACCTCGTAGAAACACAGGATTTCATCGACGGGGTACCCGATCTGGAATTCAGCTTTGGCAACCTTCGTTTCGGAGATGAGGCAAAGCCTCAGATTTCATCGCTCGTGCGCCGCAGGGCTCCATTGGCTCTGTCGGGCGGTGGAATCCAGACCACCATTCTGTTGAACGGACCGAATGCGTTCACAGTGATGAGCGTCATCAAGGAAATTCGTATTGACGATTCAGCTCTCGCCGCGTAGCGCGGTCTTATCCGGAATTTCCGATGGGCGAGGCGCACCTGCTCTCCTGCAAATGCCTGCTCAATGGAAGTACGACGGTCCTGGACGGGAACGTCTTCGGCGACCCCTCCCTGAGCCTAAACGGATTCATCGCCGCGCCAAACCTTTTCAACTCGTTTGCGCCTCCAACCTGGCGGCTCCGAGATTCCCCGCGTCAACGAGGCTGGTGGGTGTTCGAACCGTCACAACCTCTTGAACCGCGGCAACGACAGCGCTGTGATGGGATGATAAAATCGCCCTTTATGGTGGATGCCCGGGCTCTGCCGATGCCCTTAGCCTGGAGTGCGGAACCATGCGGGGGTTGCGGTGCGCAAACTCATTCTGCTCGGACTGCTGGCGGCCATGATTCTACCCGCCAGCGCCGCCCGGCTCCTGACCGTTGCGCAATTGGAAAGGACCCTGGCCGCCTCCGTTGCAAGGCATCGGAGGGACTCCGACATGGCGCGCAAGTTTGGCGACTTTGCGCTCACCGAGCGCCTCACCGATGCCTCGAGGAACCGTATCTGCGCAAGTCTGCATCTCGGACCCAAGACCACCCAGGCCCTGCAACTGATCGCCGATCAATCGGCCCTGCTCGATCCTCCAGCTGCCGAATTGCCCGCCGCCCCACCCCCGGACGCCGTCACCGCCCAACATCTGCTTGAGGCCGCGGGAACCTATGTCGCCAAGACATTGCCGCGCCTGCCCGACGTCCTCGCCACCCGCACGACCTATACTTTTGACGACGCTCCGCAAGTCTTGAAAGGGAATGAGTGGCCGGTGCGTTCCGGCCTCCACCTGGTCAGCAATTTCACGCGCGAGATCACCTATCGCGACGACCACCTGCCGCAAACTCCCCAATCAGCCAAGGCTGTCGCGGTCCCGGCCAAATCTCAAGAGCAAGGACTGCAGTCCTGGGGCGAGTTCGGCCAAATCCTGGCCCTCATCTTCTTCGACACTGAGAAGGGCGACCTGACCTTCCATCACTGGGAACACGCCGCCGGCGGCCTGGTCGCCGTTTATCGCTACAAGGTGCCCAAATCCGCCTCGCACTACACCGTCGACTACTGCTGCCTCGCCGATGAAACAATAGGCTCAAGTCGCCGGGGCAGCGGCGGCCGCAGGGGTGGATCGCCAGTCGGTGACGGGGAGACGGTTCTCGGAACCCCCTTCCACAAAGTCCCCGGCTACCACGGCTCTTTGTTTATCGATCCGGAATCGGGCGTGGTTCGCCGCATCACCCTGGAAGCGGACATGGAAGACAGCCGGATTTCACGCGTCGCCACCGTCATCGAGTACGGACCCGTGGTCATCGGCGATCGCAAATTCATCTGCCCGCTGCGCAGCATGAATCTCTTTGAGGGCCCCCCCGAATCTGGCCAGCCGGGCAACGAGTTTCCTTCCGACATGCCTCGAGCTCTGCAGCCCACAGCCACGCTCTACCTCAACGAAACCAGCTTCACAAACTACCATCGCATGGGCTCCGAGATCCGCATCCTCACTGAATCCGAGACCCCGCCCGCATCCCATCCCTAGAGCCTGTTATTAGTTTCGCGCTATCATGCCCCGTGTCCATTTTGCGCCGCCTGGCCGTGTCTCTGGCTTCCATCCTGCATGGTGACATCGCTCCATGGGGGTCGATGCATGAAGACTACAACCCGGAGACCGGCGACGGACTGGCGCCCACAGCGGCGCAATCGCCGGGAGAGAAATTCGCCGGTTTCGTCGGCTGGAACCTCTTGGCGCAGGA
>DATKGE010000380.1:0-19919 GCA_035510955.1 Occallatibacter sp.
AGCAGCAGGCGGTCTACGGTGTCACTGTTTTTGGCTGCATAGTCGGCCATCTCGAGCATGGTGCGGGCGTTCTGGTACATGACCCACAAGCCTTTGGGACCTTCCATGCGCAGCCATGCGTCCTCGGGTGTGGCGTTGAGACCTTCTTTCCAGAGAAACTGATCGCTGAGTTCACGGGCGCTCCAGTCGGGGCGCAGGCGAGCCAGGAGGGAATCCCACGTCTGAGCGTTGCGGCGGCGAGCGCCACTACGCCAGTAGAAGAGATAAACGCCAAGGCACAAAACTGCTGCAATTTGAAGCGAAATCAGAATCATTGGTGATCCTCTGGCCGGGTTTTGGTAACCACTGAATTGCTCAAACCAAACCGGCCGGTCTTTTGAGTACCTCCTAGTAGTAACAGAGAATCTTTCCTTTGTGGAGAATATTTTTGTGATTTTGCAACTTTCGTTGCAAGGGGGTATGCCCGATCCATCACCACACCCGGGTAACGAGGGTACTGCACAGGACTCTTTCCCCGGTGTCGAAAGTACCGCAAGCCGCAGGAGGGAAACCAGTTAAGGTCATCAAAGCCAACTGGGGACAGCCCATTAAGGTCGACTGAGCCGATGGCTTCAGGAGCTCGTCGGGCAGGAATCGCGCCTGGTTACTTGCGGCGGTCGCGACTTCTCTGAGCGGCAGAATCGGCCAGCGCGATGCGGGTTGTGCGGGCGGTTCCGGCCATAGCCAGGAGGAAGTTCTGCATTTGCGGGGTGAATTCGCGGCGCTCGGCTTCCTGGCGGGCAAAACAATATGCCCAATAGAGGAGGCAGCAGGAATAACTGGCGGCCACGATCTGATCCAGGAGATGGTATTGAGCGCCAGGTACCTGGTGAGTGTGCAGAATTGAAGCTGACAGGCTGACCATGGAAAAGAAACCGAGGCCGGTGGCGATCTGGAGTTCGCGGTCACGCCAGCCGATGGAAAGCAACTGGCTGCATCCGGCGAGAACCAGGAAGAACAGGATTCGAAGAATCGAGAACGTTTGCTGCAGATGAATCAAAATCCGCCCGTTGCGGGGAAGCAGGCTGAATCCAGGCACTGATGCGAAGGGCCAGATGGCTGCGCAGATAAGGGCGATGAGAACGCCGACGACGATCGGAGTCCAGCTTGGCAGGAGCTTTGCCATGGGCCGCAGGACGGATCTGGATAGCTCAATCAGGACGCCAAACTGAAAGAGTGAGTCTATGGCGAGGCTCACGACGTAAATGTAAAGCCGGAAGATGGCCGCATGATAGTAATTTGCGGCTGCGTATTGGGCCAGGTCGCTGAGCAGGCTCCAGGCGATATAGGAGGTGAACACCGGCAGGCTGCTGAATACACGTCTGCGGATCAGCAGGAAGAGTACCACTGCTTCCGCAACTGCACCAGCCATCCAGAGTAATGAGTCTGCCAGCGTCACCGTCTGCCTCCCGCCAAGGCTTCATGACAGAGGAATGCAATCAGTCTACCAGCGTGACGTTCGGGCGCACTAAGCAGTTCACGCCAGGCTGGAGAGTCTGTTCCAATTTGCATCATTGGCCCGGAAACGGGTTGGCTGGCAAAGAGCTATCCCTGCGAAGGCATCAGAGCGGCGATGACTGGGGAGCTGGCCATGAGCTTGCCACCAGTAGGCAGCGGGGCGGGGATGACCGGCGAGCTGGCCATGAGCTTGCCACCAGTAGGCAGCGGGGCGGGAATGACCGGCGAGCTGGCCATGAGCTTGCCACCAGTAGGCAACGGCGCGGGAATGACGGGCGAGCTGGCGGCTGCGAAGGTGACGGCCGTAAACAGAACTGAGGAGATGATTGCAAGACGGACATTGAACGTATTCGAGGTCATTGGTCCTTCGCTTTCTTGGTTTAAACTTTGTACCGAAATAGTACCGTATAAGTTGCAGACTTACTACAACAAAAGTAACAATTTGTTCAAATCCAGGATTTTTTTCCACAATTTTGCTCAAAATTGCACAGACATTGGATAGCGAGAGTGCTTATTTTTTGCCTCTGCGAAGCGAGAAGCGGTAGCCTGCGGGCAAAGAGCGGTATCTTTATCGGAGAGCGGAATTGCAATGGAATGAGGGCGAAACGTTGATTCCCGAGCTGCGCAGGCGATTCAATGAAGGATTCACCGCGGCGGGATACGCCTCTGTTTTGAGGCTTGTACAGGAGCGCTGCGGCATGCCTGTGGATTACCGCATCGCAGAGACGCCGGTCTTCCTGCCGTTGGCGCTGCTGGAGGAAATGGCGGCCGTGGGGATTGAATTGACGCGGAGCCTGCTGGGCAACGGCGCCTACCTGGCTGCGGCGCGGAAGGCGATTCCGGCCGGATATGACGTGGCCGGAGAGATCGGGCATCCGCACTTTCTGACCGCCGATTTCGCCCTGGTGCGGGATGCTGCGGGGGATCTGGTTCCCCGGTTGGTGGAGCTGCAGGCCTTTCCCTCGGTGTACGGCTACCAGCAGGTGCTGAGCGATGCCTACCGGGATGCGTTTGGGCTGCCGGAGACGCTGGGCAGCTTTCTGGGAGGATTGGATGAGGCTGGTTACTGGGCATTGCTGGGGAAGACGGTGCTCGGTAGTCATGATCCGGCCAACGTGGTGCTGACCGAGCTCGATCCGCGGAATCAAAAGACGCTGCCCGACTTCGAGGTGACGGCGCGGCGTCTGGGGATTGCAGTGGTGGATATTCGCAGCCTGGAGGCGGTGGGCGAAAAGCTCCATTACCGGGACTCGAGCGGACGCCTTGTGCCCATCCATCGCATCTACAACCGCGCCATCGCCGATGAGCTGATGGCGCGGCAGGTGCGTCTGCCCTTTGATCTTACGCACGAGTGGGACGTGGAGTGGGCGGGGCATCCGAATTGGTATTTCCTGATTTCGAAGTTCTCCATTCCCTGGCTGTCGCGGCCGCCCGGTGCGCATGCGGTAGTGCCGCCAGCGGTGTTTGTGAATGAGTTCCTGACGGGCAACGGGCGCGCTGAGCTGGCGGCGGCGGGTGTGGCGCTTCCGGATGAGACGGGGCCGGAGACGGTTTTTGGCGAGCTGCTACTGAAGCCGCTCTTCTCGTTTGCCGGGAAGGGAATCCAATTCGATCCAACGCAGGCGCAGCTGGAGGCCATTCCCGCCGCGAGGGGGGGGGAATTTCTGCTGCAGCAGCGGATGCGGTTTGAGCACACCATCGAAACGCCGCACGGGCTCACGCAGGCGGAGATCAGGATTCTCTACCTGTGGCCGGACGGCGGCAGCCTGACGCCGGCGCTCTCTCTGGTTCGGCTGGGACGGGGGAAGATGATGGGCGTGGATCACAACAAGAATCAGGAGTGGGTAGGCGCTTCGGCGGCGTTTTTTCCTGGAAGTCAGGAAGAAGCAGGGTGAGACGGGGTTGAAATTTTAACAATTTGTATGGGGGGGCGGGAATTTTTGGAATGATTTCAGCGAGTTAGCGCCCGCTTCGCGGGCATGAGCGAGTTAGCAAGTCAGCGTGCGACCTTGGTCTAAGCAGGTTTCATGGACCGCGGGTGGGCGAAGCCGGTGGAAGATTCGGGTAAATGCAGCGACTTGCGGAAGCAGCGGTAACCGCGGTTGCCGGTAGGGATAATCCGTTGAGCTGCAGGTCGTTACCATTGAAGAAAACTTTGGTGCTTAGGTTGAAGAGGGGCTTTTCATTTAGAGTGGCGAGCACGCCCTATTTGGGCCCAGGATGCCGCCCATGAATGCATTGAAGCCGGGATCGTCGCTTCCGTTCGCTGTCCCTGGTGAGAGCACCGCTTCGCAGGAAGTTCGCTGCGCAGTGCGCTTCCCACTGGCGCTGCCTGTTGTCCTTTCGACCAACCACGGCGAGGTCAGGGCGTTTTCAAAGAACGTATCGGCCAGCGGTGTTCTTTTTGAATTGGGCGAGGAGTTGCCGACGGGACTGGACATCCGATTTTCGCTGCGAATGCCGGGAGAAGTGCTGGGAACGCTCCACGATGTTCTGGTTCATTGTCTGGGACGTGTGGTACGCTGCTCATTGGGTCAGAGTCAGTACCTAGCTGCTGCCACCATCGATGAGTACCAATTCGCGGAACAGTAACCTGGTAGGCTGAATTGACCGTAATGACTATGGAATTTCTGGACGACGCTGCAGATGCCGAGACGCTTAACACGCCGGTTAAGCCTGGCACGATTCGCATTATCATTGCGGATTCGCAAGCCATTTACCGCGTAGGCATCCGCAAGGTGTTTGCGCTGGAGGACGACCTGCGCGTTGTAGCGCAGGCGGATACTATTGACAACCTGCGCCTTGCCGTGGAGCGCTATCCCACCGATGTTGTTCTGCTGGAAGGGAGTATGCTGGCCGGCACGGCCAACGTCATTCCCGAGCTGCTGCGCGTTGCTCCGGAGATGAAGCTGATTGTGCAGGCGGTGCAGGCGGACGAGAACCACACCGTGGAGCTCTACCGGCGCGGGGTGCGCGGCATTATCTCGCGGTCCATTTCGCCCGACCTGCTGGTGCGCTGCGTGCGCCGGATTGCCGCCGGGGAGACCTGGATCGACAATCAATCGGTCAACTGGGTGATTGAGGCCTACCGGTCGCAGGCCGCGGCGCTGGTGAGCCCGCGAACGCAGCCCCGGCTTTCCCCCAAGGAAATGGCCATCATTACCTGCATCACGCAGGGCAAGCGCAACAAGGAGATCGCCTTCCAGCTGGGAACGACGGAACAGGTGATCAAGAATTATCTGCGCAAGATCTACGACAAGCTGGGGGTTTCAGACCGGCTCGAACTGGCTCTCTATTGCCTGCACAACAAGATTATTCAGACAGACGCGGATGAGGAAACAGTGGCACAGAAGGTTCTGGGCCAGTAGAGGAACTTTATCCCTGCATAGGCAATTTATTTTTGCGCTCCATAGGCGCCAGGCGCCCCACTGATCGGACATCGTTCCCCATCACAACTTACCGGCGACTGTGAATCCTCGCTGCGGCTGCGGGCCAGTTCCAGCAGACGGATGAGTTCCGCCAGTTCGGCCTTGTCCAGGTGACCGAGCAACTCCACCGGCGCCTTTTGAATGACCGGATCCATCTCCTTGAGCAGTTGAAGTCCGGCGGGCGAGATCTGCGTCCAGACCACGCGCAGGTCGTGCTTGTCGCGCTGCTGGCGGACAAGTTTGAGGGCTTTGAGCCTGGAGAGCAGACGGGTAATGTCGGGATCGGCGGTGATCATGCGGTCGCCGATAGCCGAACAGGTGAGCCCGACGGGTTGCGCCCCACGCAGGATGCGCAGGACGTTGTACTGCGTGGAGGTTACGCCCCAGCCGCGGGTCTTGCGATGAAAGGCGCGTTGCATGGCGTCTGCGGTGCGCAGAAGATTGAGCAGAGCCTCTTCTTCCACGCTGAAAAAGGGTGGTTGCTGCGCGATTTCAAGTTTCAGGCTGGTCATCGGTATTCTCTACGCGTTGGTTGCGAATGCCACCCTGGTGTGGTGAATCTGACGTTCGTTGCATTTCTCTAAAGCGGAGTCTCAGGCCAAGGAGTGCTGCAAATGCAGGTCCTTCGACTCCGCTGAAGTACGCTCCGCTCAGGATGACAGGCCATTTTTTGATATGAACTTTGGAGACAGGACCCTAGCAATAAAAACAAATACGCCATGCCCAGCCAGCGCCCTGGTGGGACGCCTTGATTTGTTCTGTTCATACCGCGCCGGCTCGCACCGACTCTTGCTTACTGTTTGACGACTTCGAGTTCGATGTTGAGCTTGACGTCTTCGCCGACGATGACCGCGGGGAACTTGGTGCCGATGCCGAAGTCGCTGCGCTTGATGGTGGTGGTGGCGGAGAAGCCGGCGTGGGGTTTGTGGTCCATGCCCGGCGCGGGCCCGCGTGGGCCTTCCGCATTCAAAACCACGGGCTTGGTAACGCCGTGCAGGGTGAGGTTGCCATTGATGATCAGGCCGTCGCCGCTCTTTGTCACGTTGGTGCTGGTGAAAGTGGCGGTGGGATACGTGGCGACATCGAAGTAGTTTGAGCCCTTAAGATCGTTGTCGCGCGGTGATACGCCCGTGTCCACGGTGGATGTGTCGATGGTGGCGGTGACGGTGGACTTGGTAACGTCTGCTTCGTTGTAGACCAGGGTGGCCGCCACCTGGCCGAAGCGGCCGTGGATGTTGGAGACGGTGAGGTGAATGATGGAGAAGTCGACTTCGCTGTGGGCCGGGTCGGAGGTCCAGGTGGAAGTTTGCGCCAGGGCCAGGGGAGCGGCAAGCGCGAGGATGCCGGTGGCAAGTGCCAAACGTTTCATACTTTTGACATTCCTTTCGTCGGTGGGCTCAAGGGCTTCCAAGTCCATGCGCCGCTGAGCTTGTTGGCAGAGCCGCAGCTCTGGCTGCGGGAACGCGGCGTAGTAAACAACAGACGCGGCTTCCGCACTGAAATCGGCTGGTAGCTATGAGACGCAGCAAGCGCGTTATTCGTTGCAACAAATATTCTTTGTATTCTCCATATAAAAATTCACTTATAGGCCATTGGCGCTGATGCGTGGGGTCCATCCTGTCGCCCGAGGCGGAACTAGATCGGATGGAGGTTGAGCGCGGAGATTTTTGCGCTGCGGGTCTGGTATGCTCCCGGCTATGTCTTCGTCCGGTCCCGCGTCATTATCCTGGAAAAATCACTTTGGGTCAGTCCTCACTGACTTTCGCAGGCTGACCGGTCCACAGCGGCATACGTTTCTGGCCGGGTTTCTGGGCTGGACGATGGATTCGCTGGATTTTTTTATCCTCATTTTCTGTGTTCCGGCCATCGCCAAGGAGTTTCATTCGCAGCCGTCGGCAATTCTGGGCGCGGTGTTTCTGACGCAGGCGTTCCGGCCGGTGGGGGCGCTGCTGTTTGGCATGCTGGCGGACCGCTATGGGCGGCGGCCGGTGCTAATGGTGAATATCCTCAGCTTCTCTGTCATTGAGCTGGCGTGCGGGTTTGCGCCGTCGCTCGCGGTGCTGATGGTGCTGCGGGCGCTGTTCGGATTGGCGATGGGCGGGGAGTGGGGCGTGGGCGCGGCGCTGGTGTTTGAAACGCTTCCCAAAGAAGGGCGCGGGACCTTCAGCGGAATTCTGCAGGAGGGGTATGCGATGGGGTCGATTCTGGCTTCGGGTGCTTACGCGCTGCTGTTCAGCGGTTTCGCGTTGGCGGGGCTGCACGTGCCGGGGATCGGCTGGCGGGGGCTGTTCATTGTGGGGTCGATGCCGGCTCTGCTGGTGTTTTATGTGCAGGCGCGGGTGGCGGAGTCGCCGGTGTGGCTGGCGGGAGCGAAGAAACGTTCGCAACTCGCTGCTAGCGTGAGCGGGCACGGCGAGGTCGCAACGTGGCCACTGCTCAAGAAGTTCCTGCCCACGTTCTTGTTCCTGATATTGCTGATGACGGCGTTTATGAGCTTTTCGCACGGGACGCAGGATGTGTATCCGACGTTTCTCACGGTGGCGGCGAAGCTGAAGCCATCGACGGTGGGGCTGATTGGCGTGTTGTATGGATTGGGGTCGATCGCGGGCGGGTTTGTGTTTGGGACGCTGAGCGAGAAGTGGGGACGCAAGCGGGCGATCGTGACTGCGGCGCTGTTGTCGATTCCGGTGATTCCGTTGTGGGCGTATGGGCACTCGGCGTGGGTGCTGGGCACGGGCGCAGTGCTGATGCAGTTCATGGTGCAGGGGGCTTGGGGAGTGGTGCCTGCTTACCTGACGGAGCTGTCGCCGGCTGCGGTGCGGGCTACAGCGCCGGGGCTGGCGTACCAGCTTGGCGGCCTGGTGACTTCGTGGAACGGGAAGGGGCAGGCGCTGGCGGCGGAGCGGTGGGGAAATTATCCGGCGGTGCTGGCGGTGACGGTGATCGTGGTGGCCCTGGCGCTGGCGGGGTTGGCGCTGCTGGGGCGCGAGGCGCGGGGACAGGACATGACGGTGGTGTGAGGGCAGTTGAAATTTCCGCGCTCTGGCGTACTCTTGGAGAAGGGAGTTGGAGCGATGGCGAGTCTCGAATGGTCACAATGCGACGCTGTCGAGAGCGTTCCGGGCAAGGTGAGCGGGGCTTGGGTCCTGAAGGGCACTCGTATGCCTGTCTCCGCGATTTTTGAGAACATCGCCGCTGGCGCCAGCATTGACGATCTGATGGAATGGTTTGATGGGCTTGACCGCGACCAGGTGAAGGCGGTTATCGAGTTTGCCGCGCGCAGCCTTGAGAAAGAACCCAGTTATGCGGCGTAAATGTTAATCCTCTTCGATCAGGCGACGCCAGTTCCGCTCCGGCCATACCTCAAATCGCACACCGTCCGCACTGCCGCTCAGCAAGGCTGGGACCGGTTCAAGAATGGCGATTTGCTCAATGCCGCAGAAGAGGCCGGCTCCGGGATGTTGCTGACAACTGACAAAAACATGCGTTATCAGCAAAATCTTGAGGGACGGCGAATCGCGGTCCTGGTTTTAGGGCGGCAACAATGGAATCTGCTGCAGCCTCACGTTCAGCTTGTGGTGGACGCAGTCAACGCGGCGACTCCGGGAAGCTACGTAGAGGTGGAGATTCCAACGGACTGAGCCGCAAGACTCGCTGCGGTGGCAGCGATAGAGCGAATTGAGCAATGACATCCAAATAGGGTCAGCCTCGCCGATTTCTTACGAATCTGCCGACGCTTGGCCTGGACGGCGTGCTCTGCGGAGCCTTGCACTGCGGGGTTCGGGTCGGCGATGGTGTTCGAGAAGTTACCGATTTTGCACGGATGGCTGGGTTTGGCGTTACCGATGAGGGATTCTTCGATCCCTCCTTCGTGTGCTATTCAGTCAACGGATGCATTTCCAAATTGTGACGTGGCCGAGCGGGTCGATCTTCCGGGTATGGAACGCGGCTACGACGAGTTGAACTGTTTGATTCCCAATCTCTTTCGGCCGATTGCGGCAGGGACGCCGGCCGGGGTGGGGCTGCCTTGATCCAACTCTTCGGACAATCCGCAACAGCGGTCGCTCCCGGCGAGGACGGCCCGACTCCTTCAACGGGGGTGCGGGCTTTTGCGACGCCGGCCAATGCGGATCGGGCGTTGTTTCATCTGGACCTCCGGCGCAGCCTCGGAATGCATCGGCGGCTGGTGTGGACGGTTGTACTCACCGTTGGGGCGCTGGCCGTGCTCTATTTTATGGGCGAGGCGATGGTTCCGAAGCCGTGGCCGGCGTACAAGTCGGAGAGCATCGTGGATGTGAGGCCGACGCCTACGATGATTCTGCCCAACCCGGGTAGTTCGGAGCGATGGCCATTCGACAGCAACACCTTTGAGACCTATATCCAGCGGCAGATGACGAACGTGAGCCGCAACGAAGTTCTGATTGCCGCGCTGCACAAGCTGACCGGTTTTCAGCACGAAGGGGAGGGCGATCAGGCAGCGGCGCAGCGGTTGGCAAGCAGACTTGAAGTGAAGCGGGAGGGGTCGGCTTACCGGTTCTCGATCAGCGCGCGCGCCGAGAGCCCGGCGATGGCGGCGCAGATTGCCAACGCGGTGACGGCTGCCTACATCGAGAGCCCGACGCGCGATGCAGGAACCGGAGAGCCGCAGCAGCGTCTGCAGATGTGGAAAGAAGAGCGGGACCGGATTCAGAGTGCGCTGGCTGCGGACCGAACCGAGCAGGACGCGCTGAACCGGCATTTGCAGATACTGGGGGAAGCGGCTACGAGCGCTACGGGGGAGATGCAGCGATCAAGCGAGCTGACGGCAGACATTGCGCGGCTGCAGGCGCGCTATGCGGTGGTGGACGAGGAGTTACGCGACCTGAAGTCGGAAGACGGCGCGCCCGCGGCCGCTTACCAGGTGACGCCGGCGGCGTCCCCGCCGGGCCTCACCAAATCGGGCGTATTGCGCAATGCGCTCTTAATCGCAGTTGCGGGATTGTTTCTTGGAGTTCTGGCCGCGGTTTGCGTACACAAGCTGGATCCAAGGATGTACACCGGCGCCGATGTGGAGCGGGTGCTTGGATTCGCACCGCTAGCGCAGTTGCCGGACTTCAACGAGGTTTCAGATGGAGCGGCCGAGGAGTACACGCTGCGACTGGCCGCGGCGATCGAACAGGGCCGCGAGCAGGACAACCTGAAGAACTGCATCTTTACCGGGACCGGGTCAGAGACGGGCGTGAGCACGCTGGTGAATCGCGTTGCCGCGATGCTTGAGGCGATGGGCAGGCCGACGGTACTGGTGGACGCTACCGGCGCACGGGCGCCGGCTCCGCGAGGCCGGGATGGCGGGCAGGCGCTGGCGCCTGTCGAACGTTTGGCCCGTTCGACAGCGCTGCCGCGGAAGGGCGGCGAGACGGAGACCTGGGAAGACAGCCTGGTGGTGGCCGACACCGCGCCGCTGGCCGTATCGGCGGAGACGGAGTACCTGGCGCGCTTTGCGGATTGCGCGATTGTGGTCATCGCGTCCGGCGTGACGACTCGCGCCGAACTGCGCGAGGCTGCCCGGACGTTTGAGCGGCTCAAGGTGGCTGCAGTGGGATTTGTGCTGAATCGCGTGGGACTGGAAAAGGCTGACGCGGCATTCCGGAAATCCGTTGAGGGCGTTGAGAGGCAGCTGCGAATATACGGCAAACCCGCGGCAATCCGGAATGAAAGACAGGGTTCATTCGCAGCGGACCGACGGGCAGGCCGAGAAGCGCTTGCCGGAGCGGCAGCACACATATCCTTATCCGTGGCTGCGGACGCCGGGGTTGCCGCGCTGCCTCGGCCGGTTGCGCCGACAGCTGCGGCGAGTCCATTGCCAGCGGCACAGGAAGAGCCTTTTGACCCAGCAGTCGCGTTGGCCCCGCAGACCGAGCCAGAGGCTGTAGAGGAGCCCAAAGCGGAGAGGGCTGCGACCAAGCAAGTTTCCGATGTGCCGTTGTGGCTCATTGAATCAATCCGGAATCGGGCGCCAGGGCGTCCGCCGCCGCTGCAACCGGAAAAGTTGTGGACGGCGCGCCGGCCCTCGACCGATGAGGTGATTGAGGTTGCCGCGCAGAGCTTGAATGTGGACCCGCAGAGGTTCAAACGGGCTTTCGAGCAATGGCGGGATCGTTTGCCAAGCCTGAAGGAAACACCGCGAACCGCACCCGCACCTCGACCCCAAGAAGCTTCAAGATCCGATTTTGAGGATGCGAATGGCAATCTTGATCCGCGACTGAGCGCGCTCAAGAATCTGCTGTCTGTTCTGGAGGGGAAGGACGGGCAAAGCGGAGAGGAGTCGGGCGAGCATTACAACGGAGGCGGAGCGAGTTTCGATTCAAGGAGCGAGTGGACGATCCCGGAAGATGGGGCGAGCCGCGCGAGTGGAGCTTCGCCGGGAATGGTGACTGCGCCAGCGGAGTTTATTTTGCCTAAGGCGCCGGTAGCCGAATTCGAAGCGGGCGACGGGCCTGTGGGAGAGTCATCGACGCGTCAGGGCCGCCGGACTGCAGCGGATGCGGTTCAGATTCTTCCGTCGATGCTGGGGTAGCACGAAAGGCTCTGATCTGTGAGCAGCGGCTGGAACTGAATTACTCGGGCCGGATCAGTTCGATGCGGTCGCGGGTGCGGGCCCAGGTGTTGCCGGCCATGCGGCCTACGGCGTCAAGGCCCGCGGGATCGACGCGGAAATCCGCCAGTAGATTTTTGCGCACGTGGAAGCGAACGATCTCACCCAGCACGATGACGCCTCCGCCGGGCTCGCGGCTGGTGTAGATGACCTGAAGCACTCTGCACTCCATTTGCGCAGGGGACTCGGCCACGCGGGCGGGGCGGACGACCTGGCTGGCCAGGGGTGTCAGACCGGATAGCACAAACTCGTCCACCTCCGGCGGCACCTCGGCGGCGGTGGCATTGGCTGCGGCGGCAATCGCCTCGCTGACGACATTGACGACAAATTCGCGGGTCTCTTCGACGTTGCGCAGCGTGTCTTTACGAAGGTCTGGACGGAGGTCTGGCTGGGCATCGGCGGCGGTGCTGCGGCTTCTGACGACGGGACAGAACAGGACCGTGGGAGGATTGGAGCCCACGCCGGTGAAAAAACTGAAGGGAGCCAGGTTGGCCACGCCGTTGCTGTCGACGGTAGAGACCAGCGCCACCGGGCGCGGGATGATGATGCCGGTCATGAGCTTGTAGACCTGGCGGGATGGGTGATCGGCGGGGTTGAGGGAAAGGATCTGCTCGTCAGGCGTGATTTGCGGGGCCATGTTGATAGCCTAGAACATTTCGCTCGGCATGGTCCGGACCTGTCTCCGAAGTTCGCAGCATTCGTTCAGAGTTGACTGGATTGTGGTGAGCATTACCAAATGCAGGTCCTTCGACTCCGCTGAAGTACGCTTCGCTCAGGATGACAGGGCATTTTTTTGATAGAAACTTTGGAGACAGTAACGGGAAAGCCTTTTCCCGGACAGGAAAGCGGGGCTGACAGTTCTGGTGCCTGGGGGGAAATTTGTCTTGCCGTAACATTCTCTGGCGTACCATGCAAAGATAGGCAATCCAAAAATGGGCAATTGTCGATAGGGGAGAAACTGGCCGTGCCGCGTATTCATTTTCAACAGCAACTTGCCGAATTGAAGGACAAGCTCCTGGCCATGGCTGCGCTGGCGCAGCAGGCCGTCGAGTCTGCCGTGGACGCCTACCTGCAGCGCGACAAGGGCCTGTGCCAGTATGTGAAACAGAATGAGACAGCCATCAATACCGCACAGCGGGCACTGGATGAGATGGCCTATGAGCTGCTGGCCAAGGAGCAGCCGATGGCCATCGATCTGCGCTTCATTCTGGCGGTGATCAAGATCAACGGCGACCTGGAACGGATCGGCGATCAGTCCATGGGGATTGCGCGGCGGACCAAGGAGATTCTGAAGCACAGCGAGGTGGACCTGCCGGTGGACTTTGCGGCCATGGGCGAGTTTGCGGGGCGCATGATCCGCTCGGCGGTGCAGTCGCTGCTGGAAGGCGACGCGCGGCTGGCCGACTCGGTGCGCGAGATGGACGACGAGATCGACCGCATGAACAGCCGCGCTCACGCCGACCTGCTGCAACTGATCCAGGAGAAGCCGCAGTATACGCAGCAATCGATGAACGGCATCCTGGTAGCGCGCAACCTGGAGCGGATTGCGGACCATGCGTCCAACATCGCCACGGACGTGATCTTCTGGATTCGCGGCGCGGACGTGCGGCACCAGTTGAGCATGTCGATGGATTGATGAAGCAGGGAACAGGGAACAGGGAATAGGGAATAGTAAAGCCGTAATCCTGTGCCGCTCGGGGGTTATCTGGCGACGAGGACTCGGGCGAGGTGAGTCCTTGCTTCTGGTGCTGCGCGGGATTTGCGCTAGGATTCTCCGGCAATTTTTGCTCGAATTCCATGAGCGTCGAGAAGCAAAAAGGCGCCGCGGTCCCGGCATCGGGACCGCGGCGCCATGCATGCAAACTAGCGTGTGGCTTCAAACAGGAACCAGGCGCGGCGCTCGGCTTCGTCGATCCAGACTTCGATGAGGCTGGTGGTGGCGTAGTCGTTGGCCTTGGAGGCCACTTCGTGGGCCGCACGCAGGCTTTCTACCAGGGCTTTGTTGTCGCCGTGGAGTTCAAGGAGCATGTCGCGGGCGGGGACGAAGTCCTGGTCGTTATCGGCGATGCGCTGCAGCTTGGCGATGTGTCCAATGGAGCGAATGGTGGTGCCGCCGATTTTGCGGACGCGCTCGGCGATGGCGTCGGCGATGGCGAAAATCTGGTCGCCATGCTCGTCAAGCAGCAGATGATAGTCGCGGAAATGGGGTCCGCTCATGTGCCAGTGGAAGTTCTTGGTTTTGAGGTAAAGGGCGAAGACATCGGCGAGTAGCGCGTTGAGCACGCTGGATAGATTCTTGACCTGCTCAGTTTGGAAGCCGTCCGGGACGTTGGTCTTGGCTGCCTTGGTGCTGTCGGGGGTGTGCGTGGACATAGGGAAAAACTCCTCTGCAGGGAGCGCCATCGGGACTTCCGGAATGGAGGATCCGCGGCTCAAACCCGTACGACGACTTGGATGCAAAGAAACCGGCAGAAGATCCATCAAGACAGAGTGGAAAAGGGAACGGAGTGGAAATGGCAGTTGCCGGACTCGCCGGTTCTTGTGCTGGACTCGCCGGCTTTCGCCCAGGGCCGGGATACAGGCACCGTGGGAGCACGGCTACCCTTTTTCAACTTCAGGCTTGCCGCGGACGGACCTGTGCGTACACATCTGCGGGAGTGGCGGCGATGGCGTCGGCCTGGGCACACTCCTGGGGCGTGCCGTAGCCCCATGCGGCGGCCAGGCAACGGAGCTGGTTGGCGTGGGCGGCGTGGATGTCGTGGATGCGGTCGCCGATCATCCATGCTGATTGGGGGCTGAGAGAGTGTTCGCGCAGCAGGCTGGCCAGCAGGTCTGCCTTGCTGTGGCTGGTGAACTCGGCCTTGTCGCCGTAGATGGCCGTGAATAGGCCGGAGAGCTCGAAGTGGTCGAGAATCCGCACGGCAGCGGGCCGTTGTTTTGAGGTGCAGACGTAGAGGGGAGAGCCCATCCTGTGAAGCTGGGTGAGCATCTCGCGCACGCCCGGGAAGACGGAGTTGTTGTTCCAGCCTTCGCGGTCGTAGCAGGCGCGGTAGTCGCGGACCAGGGTGGCACGGGCTTCTTCGGTTCCGTTGGGTAGGAGTTCTGCGGTCCACTCTTCTACGGGCGGACCGACAAAGCGGTCGAGCGGACCTTGATCGCCCAGGTTGCGCTCGTCGAGCACTTTGCGCAGGCAGGCGACGATGCCGGGCTTGGAGTCGGTGAGGGTTCCGTCGAGGTCAAAGATAAGGGCTGGGCGTTGGAGGGGCACGTTTTTAGTTTCGCAGAGGGAGCGGATCAGGGTGGCTTATCTCAGATTACTACCGAATGGGAAGAGGTATCTAGAAGGATGACTGAATGCGTCGTGCGCAAGCTTGGTTTTCAGCGTAGGCTGATCTTTCTCGCCGCCGGGTTGATGGTCATTGCAATCCATGCCGCTGCTGGACAGATTGGCGCCGCTGCTGCGCAGGATGCGGTTGTGAAATCGCCGGTTTACGACGTGGTTTCCATCAAGCTCAGCCATCCTGACAATTACTCCAGTTGGTGGAAAACGACGGCGGATGGCATTTCGGTGGATATGACACTGAAGTACATGATCTTCAACGCGTATTCGATTCTGATGGACAACCAGGTTTCCGGAATGCCGGCGTGGGCGGGTTCAGCGCAATTTGCAGTTGAGGCGAAGATGGATGCGGATACAGCCGCTGCGCTGGGAAAGCTCTCTGAAAAGGGTCAAGAGAAACAGCGTCAATTGATGCTGCAGGCGGTGCTTGCCGACCGGTTCAAGCTCAGGGTTCACCATGAGACCAGGGAGTTGCCTGTCTACGCGCTGGTGGTTGCTAAAGGGGGCCTCAAAATCAACGAGTCGCCCGCGAATGAAGGCAACGGCGAAAGTGTCGGGCGTGGACAGCTTACGGGGCAGGCGATGCAGATCGGAAGCCTGGCGATGAGCTTGTCGGGTATCGTGGGCCGCCTGGTTGTCGACAAGACTGGCCTGACCGGGAAGTACGACGCAAAGCTTCAATGGACGCCGGATGACCAGCGCGGAACAACGGAGGCGAACGGAGCAGCTTCGCCGGCTGACTCCGCGCCGTCGATTTTCACGGCGCTTCAGGAGCAGCTGGGGCTGAAGCTTGAATCGTCGAAAGAGCCTGTGGACACAATCGTCATCGATCATGTGCAGTTGCCTTCAGAAAATTAATGCTAGAGGTGCGGGTTTGCCGTAGCCGGTCGAGCATCGTAGCCGGCCCAGCCGGAGGCTGATCAATCGAACCATTTTTCTTATCGAAGAGTGGCCCATTTTTTTGATTTGCCTGAGAGCTAGACCTTTAACTGCGGATGAGTGGCGTAGTGGAGCAGCACGGCTACAGCGCAACTGGTGAGGCGCGTCTCCGCGGAATCGGCGCGGCTGGTAAGGATGACCGGGACGCGGGCGCCGAGGACGATGCTGGCCAGTTGCGCGCCGCCGAGGTATTCGAGTTGCTTGGCGAGCATGTTGCCGCTCTCGAGATCGGGGACGACCAGGATATCGGCCTGGCCAGTGACGGGCGAGACGAGCTTCTTGATCTTGGCGGCCTTGGCACTGACGGCGGTGTCGAAGGCCAGGGGGCCGTCGAGGATGCCGCCGGTGATCTGGCCGCGGTCGGCCATCTTGCAGAGAGCGGCGGCGTCGAGCGTTGACTTGATCCTGGGGTTGACGGTTTCTACCGCTGAGAGCAGGGCGACCTTGGGTTCGGGAATGCCGAGCGCGTGCGCCAGGTCAATGGCGTTCTGCACGATGTGAATCTTGTCCTCAAGCTCGGGGGTGATGTTGATGGCCGCGTCGGTGATGAGCAGGGTCCGCGCGTAGGCCGGCGTGTCCATGATGAACACGTGGCTGATGCGGCGCGAGGTGCGCAGACCGGTGTCGCGGGCCATTGCTGCTTTCATCAGCTCGTCGGTATGCAGGCTGCCTTTCATCATAGCGAGGGCGTTGCCGGAGCGGCACATGGCCACGCCCAGCTCGGCGGCTTTCTCCTCGTCGTCGGCCTGGAGGATGGGATAGGGGCCGATGTCGACGCCCATTTTGGCGGCCAGGGTCTTCATGGCGGCTTGGTCGCCTATGAGCGTGGGTTCGATGAGGCCCTCAAGCGCAGCTTCGACCGTACCCCTCATGGCCACATCTGAAAGCGGCCAGACCACGGCGGTGGAGAGGGCGGGAAGGTCCTTGCAGCGCTCGATGAACTTGTGGAAGACGTGGTAGTCGGCGGGATGGCCGACGAGGGGGTCAACAGCGACGGCTTCGGCAAGCGGGGCTAGATCGCTCATAGGTGTGGTTTTCTCCCTGGCCAGCGCGATAGGGGATTGCTGGTCACACGGATTCATTGTCGCCCCGTTCCGGGTGAGCGGCTGTGCTTTAGATCACAGGGCGGATCGCCGTGCCGCATGGTGGTATAGCGCCGACAGCATGTTCGCGCGAATCCGGGGTGGGCAATTCTGAACAACTGGAGAAGGCCTTGAGAAGACATGGGCAATGATTCCGCAGTCCGGATGCGGCTGCGGATTGACGAGAGCGCATCGTATTCGATAGAGACCGTTCTTTGCCCGATTGAGACCGTCTTTGTGCTGAGAAGTCTATGTCCACGACGAATTCCCCAAGGGCTGCCTTGAAGGCGCCTTCTTCCCGGCTTCGGAAACCCACCAGCGGCTGGACGCGCAGGAAGAAAATCTGCGTTTGCGGCGTGGGGTCGTGTCTGACTGCGTTGATCGTGGCGGGAGTGTTGTTCATGAACGTGCATTGGCCGTACCGGTATCGCGAGGTTAAGCCGCTGCTTGAGGAGGTGCTGGCTAGCCAGGTGACGATAAGGCATTATCATCGCGTTTATTTTCCCAATCCGGGATTCATGGCTACGGAAATTACGCTGCGACGCAAAACTGCGCCCGATCTTCCGCCGCTGGGGTCAATTGAGAGTGTAGTGGTGGAAGGGACATGGCGCGATTTGCTGCAGTTGCGCGAGCGCGTGCGTTCCGTGGACATCACGAAGATGCACATCGTTGTGCCGGCGTTAGGAAGCCGTGAGAATCATGAGGATTTTCCGCCGGGAAGCAGCGCGAGCTTCGCGGGGCCGAGCGCGGTGCTGGAAGAACTGCGCATTCACGACTCGCTGCTTGACATCATGCGCAGCAACGGCGACCGGTTCTCATTTCCCATCCGGATGCTGACTGTGCGCAACCTGCAACAGGGGCAGGCGCTGGCCTACTCCGTCGATATGCAGAACGCCAAGCCGACCGGGCATATCTTTTCCACGGGTAGCTTTGGGCCGCTGAATGACCAGAACATCGGAGCAACGCGGTTATCGGGCGATTTCACTTTCGCTTCCGTCAATCTGCACGACCTTGGAGACATCAGCGGAACGCTTATTTCCAAGGGACATTTTCAAGGGGGGCTGGCGGACATTGAGGCGGACGCCACGTCGTACACGCCGGACTTTGCCGTTGGGCGCGGCAGGGCTACGCCTGTTACAACGGCCTTCCGCTGCGCCATCAACGGAGTCAACGGGGACGTGACGATCCGTGGCGTGGATGCAAAGACCGCGGCCACGACCATTCACGCGGAGGGCGCCATCGCGGGCTCACCGAAGGTCACCGACATGGATTTGGCGGTGCTCGGCGGCCGTGTGCAGGACGTGTTGCGGCCCTTTCTCAGGCACGAGGTTCCGGTCGCGGGAACGGTGTGGCTGCACAGTCATGCGCACGTCGACGCGACTGCTGATGGGAAGGGTTTTCTTGAACGTCTCAAGGTGGACGGAAACTTTGACGTGCCAGCGGAGAAGCTTACGGATAAAGCGACTGAGCAGAAGCTGTCGGCGTTCAGCCAGCGGGAAACAGGAGTTAAAGACTCCAAACCCGATGCAAATTCGTCCGCTGCAACAGCGGAGACTCCGGCGTCGAATGCGGCTGGGGATGTTCTCTCGTCACTCAATGGCCATGCGCAGATACGCAATGGCGTGATCTCCACGCAGCGAGTCAGGTTTTTGATACCTGGGGCAGGGGTCGATCTAAGCGGGACTTTCAATCTTTGCGACGGCGCCGTTCATCTGGATGGCAATCTTCGCATGCAAGCCAATGTTTCGCACGCAGACACGGGCTTCAAGTCAATAATCTTGAAGCCCCTGATTCCGTTTTTCAAGAAGAAGCAGGCAGGCGCCGTGGTTCCCATCGCTGTTACAGGCAAGCCCGGCGCATACCAGGTGACCCAGAATCTGCTTCACCATAAGTAGCAAGATCATGGATTGCGGGGCGCGCAGTTTTGTTCGCCTTGCTGGGATGCGGCGATGGGGTCCGGGTAATTCGGTCCGGGCTATTCTTTGACCAGTTCTGCGACGACTTCGATTTCCTGTTTGCGCGTGGTGCCGGGGACGTCGAGCGAGCCGAGAATCAGCGGCTTTCCTGTGGCCAGCGTCGAGGTGCCATCGAGCACGGTCTGGCCAACGATCGGGTCCTGGGCGCCTACGCCGGATTTCTCGTCGGCAACCTTGGTCTGCTCGACCTTCGAGCGCAGTCTCAAGCCGTCCAGATTGCTATCCGCGGATGCCTCAATGGCCAGGCCCACATCCTGATATTGCACCTGGGTGTTTGAGGTTGAAGCTGCGGAGTCGTAACTACCGGTTACGATGGGCACGCGACTGCCTTGTTTGAAGGTTGTCTTGCCACCGGAGGCCACAATCAGGGTGAAGGTTTGCGTACCGGTGCGCTTGCCGCTGTCCGACTCGTTGATGGTGTAGGTGAGGCGGTAGAGTTTCTTGCCGCGGTCAAGGTCGGCGAGAATCTTCTGCGCGATTTGAATGTCTTCGGGCGTGGCGCGAATGGAGATGGCGTTCTGGGAAGGCATTCCGTAGAGGTGAGCGTTGGAGAGCATGTTGCGCAAGTCATTCAGAATTTCGTTGAGGTCGCTCTGCTGGGTCAGGTTAGTGAGGTAGAGAGTCTGATAGATTTCGTTGCCGGGTTTGGTATCGGCCGCCTTGATATCTGCCGACTGCGCGCGGGCAACGGCGCAGGGGACAAGGCAGGCAAGGGTGAGGGCAGTGAACTTACAAGCATGGCTGATGCAGGCAGGGCTGAAGCCGCGCTGTGCGGCCGCGTGACAATGGGATTTCATTTCTCGCCTCGCAAAGGTATTGATTCGAAAAACACCTGGGTTCTCGCGATGGACGCCATGGATTCTTCTATATCGACAGACGCTGAGGGCGGGTTTCCGCTCGACAATTCATTGCATCGGTGATGGAATTGTTGATCGATGCCGGAATGCGTAATGACCGCGGAAGACGAAGCGAGGGATGCGCGTTGTTGCGCCATCGGTTAAGGGTGATATGCTCGGTGCGCCG
>DATKGE010000381.1:0-6174 GCA_035510955.1 Occallatibacter sp.
GGGCATCCGATTACGGCGGCGCTTCCTCCTGGAGACGAGCGCTACTTCCGGCTGGCGATGGATGTGGCGCAGAACTACAAGCCGCTGGAGGCGCATGAAGAGCAGGCTCTGCTGAGTGGCGGGCATGGCGTGGAACCGATCTTCCACCTGGGGAATGACGTGTAGTGCGATGCCTTGGAAGCAGTTGGCACTGCTTTAGTGGTGGGGGTTGTCGTGAGCTTTCGAAATGCAGGTCCTTCGACTCCGCTGAAGTACGCTTCGCTCAGGATGACAGATCTTTTTTGGTGAGGACATTTGAAACGGCGCGGCTAGCGGATGGCTGTGGCGGCGAATTTCTTGACCATCGCTAATAGGAGCTTGCGGTCGCTTTCATTCAGGTTTGAGGAGTAGCGGCGAATCTGGGTGAGGAAGCGAAGCTCCTCGTCGGTGAGCTTCTGCGTATTGAACTGGTGGCCAAAGGTGTCGTCGGCGAAGAACTGGGCGATGGGCAGGTCGAGAGCCAGGGCAATTTTGGAGAGCGTATCGAGCGAGGGCACGGTGTGGCCGTTCTCAACGCGCGAGAGATAGCAGCGCAGAAGGCCGGTTTTCTTTTCGATATCGCCTTGCGACAGGCCCTTCTGCAGCCGGTGAGCGCGAATGGTGGTGCCGATCTTCATGGCGGATGGGCGTCCTGTCCGACGGCGGTCAAGTGTTTACTGGCTTGGCAGCAATCAAATGAGTATTGGCTTAATAGTTAACATGCGCGAGACAGGATTGCAAGAGTAAATGTGTGTAATCTGCGTGAATTGGAGTCATCGGAGTACCGTGTACGGTGCTGGCCCGGGGGGTTCCCTGCGGAGGAAAGGACCCGCGTTAGAGGCCTGAGTCGAAAGCTCTCTGTATCCCTTCCAAGGTACAACTGCAGGTCCTTCGACTCCGCTGAAGTACGCTTCGCTCAGGATGACAAGTCGTTTTTTGTTAGAGGCTTTAAAGACAGAACACTTGAGATGCCTTAAAGGGGTTTTCTCAGCCAGGCCAAACCTTCCACGGGATTGTCGTTGTAGGGGGCGCGGGGTTCGAAGCCCATTTCCAGGTAGAGGCGGTGCGCGGCGGCCATGGAGGCGGGCGCGGTGTCAAGATAGATGGCCTTGCGGCCGGCGGCGATGGCGCGGTCGAGAACGTCTTGAGTGAGGGCGCGGCCGAGCGAGAGTCCGCGCGCGGCGGGGCGAACCCAAAGGCGTTTCAGCTCCCAGGCGTCCGGCTCGATCGCGGCGGGAAGGGCGCGCCAGGCGACGAATCCGGCTGGTTCCCATTGGACGTGAGCGATGAGACAGCCGCCGCCCTGCTCGAGGTAACTGTGGGGCAGGCGAGCGGCTTCCTGCTCAAGAGAGCCGAAGCAGAAGCGGGCTGCCCCGGGTTGGGCGATGACGAAGCGGCCGTATTCGAGCAGCAATTCCCGCGCCTGGGCCAGGGTTGCCTCAGGGGCTTCGGCGGTGATTGGTTGCAGTGTAATGGGGCGAGAAGCGGCTTCCTGCTGGGCCATATCCGATTCTACGATGGCGGTGTGCGAGGAGAAGACGTAAACCTTCGCAAAGCGCGGAGCGTCTGACTCAGTACGAGATGGAAATGTCTGGGAGCGCAGATGCGGCTGGCAGCCATGAATGTAATCGCGGTGGGGATGGTTGTGGCCGGCGGCTTTGCTGCGTTGGCGCAGACGCCTGCTCCGGCTCAGACAACTTCTCCGGCTCAGGCAACGAGGGCCGCGCAGAGCCAGACACCCGCCGGTAGTGCTGCTCCTGCTTCGAGCGCTCCGATGGTCGCGCCGGCGCCTGGCCAGACGGTGGCCGGCGGCAGGCTGCATGGGGTTGCGATGAGCGGCAAGATTCCCCTGCCGGGCGTGACCGTGACGGCGCAGAACACGCTTACCGGCAAGCGCTATTCCACCACCACCGACATTAGAGGCTCGTGGTCGCTGACGATTCCGCAGAATGGGCGCTATGTGATTCGCACGCAGTTTGCGGCCTTTGCGGCGGGATCGCAGGAGGCCTTGCTGAACGCCACGAGCCACGACCAGGCAGTGAATTTCGATTTGATGCTGGCTTCGCGGGCGCAGGAACAGCAGGCGCGTGAGGCGGCGCAGAACGGGACGGGAGCGGATTCGGCGGCGGCCCAGGCCATTCGGCAACTGGCGGGGAACGGGGCGCAGAGCCTAAGCCTGGTGAGCGCGCTGGCCGCGGATACGGAGACGCAGGCGGGAACGCCGAACGCGGGCGGCAGCGCGGGAGCGGCGCTGCCCTCGATTGCGGGCAACTCCGATTTCAGCAATGAGTCGGTAGCCATCAGCGGACAGTCGGGCCAGGTGAGCCCCATGGCCGGCATGGACATGGACCGCATTCGGGATGCGATTGAGACTGCGCGTTCGCAAGGGCTTTTGGGCGGAGGGCAGGGCGGCTTGTTTGGCGGCGGAGGTGGCGGAGGTTTTGGTGCAGGCGGCGGATTTGGGGGTGGTGGATTCGGTGGAGGGTTTGGCGGCGGCGGGCGCGGCAACTTCCGCGGCTTCAATCCGGGCCAGCCACATGGCGCGATTTTCTGGATAGGAAGCAATTCGGCGCTGAACGCGGAGCCGTTTTCGCTGCAGGGGCAACCGCAGGAGCAGCCGCCCTCGGGCAGCAACCGCTTCGGGATTACGTTCATGAGCGCGCCGTACATCCCGCACTTAACCAAGCCGAGTGGCAAAGACACGGTTTTTCTGACGCTGTCCGGCACGCGCAGTTCGAGTGCGGCGGACGATTACGCAATTGTGCCAACGGATGCGGAGCGGACGGGCGATTTCTCGGCGGCGGGTCTGCCGGCCATCTACGATCCGACCACGTTGAAGCAGTTTTCGTCGAACGGCACGGCCAACGTGATTCCTGCGGCGCGCGTTGCGCCGCAGGCGACCGCGCTGCTGCACTATTATCCCGAGCCAAACGTGATTCCGAGCGCCGCGACCGACGACAACTATCATTTGCTGACGACGGCGCAGACCAATTCGACGCAGGCCGGGGTGCGCTACATGCGCAGCCTGGGCAAGAACGCTGTGCTGCCGGGGGGACTTGGCGGGCGCGGCGGCGGCGGGCGCAGAAATTCGAATCTGGGCCTGCGGCAGAGTATCAATGTCAATTACAACTGGGCCGAGACAGCGGCAGACAGCGTGAACATTTTCCCGCAACTGGGCGGCAAGACTTCTTCTGACTCGAACTCCGTTCAGGCCGGCTACACGGTGGGATACCACAAGATAACGAGCATCTTCAATGCCGGATGGAACCGCGCCACGAGCCAGGCGACGAATTTTTTTACATATGGCGTGGATATTGCGAGCCAGCTCGGAATCATGGGCCCGGACGGAACGGCTCTGAACACCAGCCCTCTCGACTACGGGCTGCCGCGCGTGAGTCTCGGCGAACTGACCGGGCTGAGCGAACAGGAACCGAGCTTCTCGACTTCGCAAACCGTCTCTTTGTCGGAGACGCTGAGCTGGATTCACGGCAAACACAACCTGCGCTTCGGCGGAGATTATCGACGCGTTCACCGCGACCTGCTCTTGGGGTCCAACGCCACAGGCAGTTTTACCTTCAGCGGGTTGTTTACCGAGGACGCCAACGGCGACCCAACGACGGGCTCATCGCTCGCTGATTTTTTGTTGGGATTGCCGCAGGAAACCACCATCGACTCCATCGTGACCAAGTCTTATCTGCGCGACAACGTAATGGATGCATATGCGCAGGACGATTGGCGTGTGCTTCCGTCGCTGACGCTGAACTATGGCGTGCGCTACGAGTTCTACGCGCCCTACACGGAAAAATACGGGCGCCTGGCGTTTGTCGACACCAATGCCGATGCGGCGTTCACCGGCGAGACGGAGGTCAAGGGCGGCGCAAATGGCCCATTCAGCGGTGCGTTGCCGGATTCGCTGGTGTTTCCCTTCCGCTGGGCTTTTGCGCCGCGGCTGGGCGTGGCGCTGCGCCTGCCCAAACAGACGGTGCTGCGGGCCGGGTTCGGCATGAACTATACGGTCGGCCAGTACGGCAACTTCGCCAGCACCATGGCGCTTCAGCCTCCGTTTGCCAACGAGCAGACCAACGAGGCGGCGGTTGACAACAATGCCAGCTCGGCGTGCGCGCGCACCACGCCTTCCAGTTGCTTCACGCTTGCGAATGGATTTCCCGCACCGGATACGACGGGCAACTACTCCATCGAACCGCATTATCCATTGCCTTATGTGGAGGTGTGGAACATCGATGTGCAGAAGACGCTGCCCTGGGGCGTGGTGATGAACATCGGCTACAACGGGTCGAAGGGCAACCACCTGGATATGAGAAGCTCGCCGCGCGCGACGCCGGGCAACCCCGGCACCGATCCGACCAACCTGGTGTTCACGTACGACCAGGCAGAGGCTTTTTCGAAGCTGAGCGCGGGCACAGTGCGGGTGAACAAGCGCCTCTCGAAAGGCATGGCGGTGGGCGCCAATTACCAGTACTCGCACTCGATTGACGACGCCGGCTCGGTGAACGGCACATCGGCAGTGGTGGCGCAGAACTGGCAGGATATGCAAGCCGAGGAAGGGAATTCGAGCTTCGATGTGCGGCACCAGGTGAGCGGGACTTATGTCTACGAGTTACCGTTCGGCAAGGATAAGTTCTGGGTCACGAGCGGCGTTGGTTCGCACATACTCGAAGGCTTTTCAGTCTCCGGAACCTTTAACTTTGCCACCGGGGGATGGCTGACGCCGAGTTATTCGGCAGCGGTTTCGAGCATTGCGTGCGGCACGGTGGGCGCGTTGAGGCCCAATCGCACGGGAGTTTCTGTTACTGCCGGGGGCGGAACGCTGAGTCAGTGGTTCAATCCGGCGGGATTCTCGCTGCCCACGGGCACGCCGGGCTATTGCAATGCTTTTGGCAACGCGGCGCGGAATTCGATTGAGGGGCCGGGGACGATCTCGAACAATATGGCGCTTTCGAAGACGATGCAAATGGGCGATACGCGCAGCATGGAAATCCGCGCCACACTCAGCAATGCTTTCAACACGGTGCAGTACTCGGGCGTGGGTACGGTGGAGGATCAACCGAGGTTCGGGGAGGTAACTTCGGCGGGCCAGATGCGGTCGTTTCAGTTTACGGCGAGGTTCAGGTTTTAGGAGTTTTGAGTTAGCGAGTTTTTGTTGAAGGGGATTCTATGACGGGCTTGGCGCAAAAGATTGGAGCGAGGCTTGCAGCGTTGGCGCTGATGCTGCCAGGCGCGCGGCCTGGGTTTGCGCAGAGTTCCGATCAGGGGCCCGGGGGCCAGGCATCGGCCGGGCAGGTTTCCGCAACGCCGCAGGGCGGGTACGTGCTGAAGATGAACGGCGAACTGGTGCTGACCAACGTGGTGGCGCGCGACTCGAAAACCGGCGAAGTGGTGCAGGGGCTCAAGCAGACCGACTTCAGTATTTACGAGAACGGCAAGCAGCAGCACATTGAGACCTTCGACTTTGAAAGCGTGGATAAGGCTACGCCGCTGAACGAGGCCACGGTGAGCGGGCTGGCCGCAGGCGTGAGCGGCAACGGGAGCAAGGCGGTGGTGGTCGCGAAGCCGGAAGACCTGCGCAATCACCGGCTGATCGTTATGTTCTTCGATCTGACTTCGATGCAGCCTGAAGATCTGGATCGCAGCGTGTTGGCGGCGCAGGACTTTTTGCGCACTAAGATGCAGCCGGCGGACCTTGTAGCGCTGGTCTCTCTCGGCGATACGCTTTCCGTGGATCAGGATTTTACCGCCGACAAGAATGCTCTGATCAACGAGGTGGGCGTTTATAACGGCACCGAAGGACAGGGATTTGCGGGGGGCGCTACCGCGAATTCGAACCAGGTGGAGGACACCACCGGCTACACGCCCGACGAAAGCGAGTACAACGACCTGAACACCGACCGCGAACTCTACGCTCTGCGGGCAGTTTCCAGGGCCCTCGAAAAGATCACGGAGAAGAAATCACTGCTCTACTTTTCCGGCGGCATCCAGCGCGATGGCATTGAGAACGAGGCTTCGCTGCGCGCGGCGATCAATGCGGCGGTGCGGGCGAACCTGGCCATTTACAGCGTGGATACGCGCGGCCTGCAGGCGATTTCTCCGCTGGGCGATGCGTCCGTGGGAAGCCTGCGCGGATCAGGGGCGTACAGC
>DATKGE010000382.1:0-4482 GCA_035510955.1 Occallatibacter sp.
CCTTTCTACCTCCATCAAGATCGTCGTTCCCATCATGGGCACCGCCTCCTGGCGCGACGATGTCGAAATCCAGCGCGAACAGGTCTCCGTCCGCTTTGAAGAGGGCTTTCCCGTCGCACTCAACGGCCGACACTTCGAAGACCCCGTCGAGCTTCTTCTCGAAGCCAACCGCATCGGCGGCCGCCACGGCCTCGGCATGTCCGACCAGATTGAGAATAGAATCATCGAGGCCAAAAGCCGCGGCATCTACGAAGCGCCCGGCCTCGCCCTGCTCTTCATCGCCTACGAGCGCCTCATCACAGGCATTCACAACGAAGACACCATCGAGCAGTACCGCGACCATGGACGCAAGCTCGGCCGCCTCCTCTACCAGGGCCGCTGGTTCGACTCCCAGGCCATCATGCTTCGCGAATCCGCCCAGCGCTGGGTCGCCAAACCCATCACTGGCGAAGTCACCCTGGAGCTGCGCCGCGGCAACGACTACTCTATCCTCAACACCGAGTCGCCCAACCTCACCTTCCATCCCGAGCGCCTCAGCATGGAGAAGACCGAATCCACCTTCTCCCCGCGCGACCGCATCGGCCAGCTCACTATGCGCAATCTCGACATCGCAGACACCCGCGACAAGCTCCTCACCTACGCCGCGGCCGGCCTGCTCACTCTAAGCAAGGGCAGCGACATGCCCAAATTGAACAGCACCACCGACACGAAATAATCACAAGGAATAGCATGAGGTACTCCTGAATCCATGTCGACCCGACACCAACCCGCAAAAATGTGGTCTGGCCGCTTTCGCGAGCCACTCGACAACGACTTCGAACGGTGGCAGCGGTCTATCGTTTTTGACTGGCGGCTTCTCCCGCAGGAAGTAGCCGCCAGCAAGGCACATGCGTCAACTCTTGTCGGCGCCCACATTCTCACCGAGGCTGAAGGTGCGGAGTTGCGCGCTGCCCTCGACTCCATCGCAGACGAACACGCGTCCGAAGCCGGCCAGGCACAGGTTCGCAATCATCCGACCGCCGAAGACATCCACCACTTCGTCGAGATGAAGCTGGTCGAACGCGTCGGCCCGCTCGGCTTGAAGCTCCACACCGGCCGCAGCCGCAACGAACAAATCGCGACGGATCTGCGGCTTTATGTTCGGAGCCAAATTGACGAAGTCATTGCCGCTCTCACCGCCTGGGCCCGCGCGCTCGTCGATCAAGCCAAAGCCTCAAGCGACTCCGTTATGCCCAGTTACACGCACCTTCAGCGCGCCGAGCCTGTCCTCACCGCTCACTGGCTTCTCGCCTATGTTGAAATGATTTTGCGCGACGCAGACCGCCTGCGCGCCTGCTCCACGCGCCTCAACGAGTGTCCGCTCGGCTCAGGTGCCGTCGCCGGCGCTACCCTGGCCCTCGACCGTACCATCGCCGCGCGCGAGCTCGGCTTCGCCGCTCCTACAGCCAATTCCATTGACGCCACCAGCGATCGCGACTTCATCCTTGAGTATCTTCATGCGTCGACTTTTGTCGGCCTTCACCTCAGCCGGTTTGCTGAAGAAATCACACTCTTTGCCACCGCCGAATTTGGTTTCGTCATTCTGCCTGAGGCCTTTTCCACCGGCTCCAGCGCCATGCCGCAGAAGAAAAACCCCGACCTCACCGAGCTGATTCGCGCCAAGGTCGGCCGCATTCACGGCGCTGCCCAAGCCGTCACGCTGCAGCTCAAAGGTCTGCCCTTGGCCTACAATAAAGACATGCAGGAGACCCAGGAGCCGGCCTTCGCGGTGGAGTTTGTGCCGTCCATGCTGACACTTGTGGCGCGCTTTACCGCCGCCATCCAATTCAATCGCGAACGCATGGCAGAGGCCGCGCAGACCGGCTATCTCAACGCAATGGCCGCCGCCACTTATCTCGTCCACAAAGGCGTCCCCTTCCGCACTGCGCATGAAAAAATCGGCAACGCTGTGCGCTTCGCGCTGCAGGAAGGCGTGGAACTGCGCAATCTCACCATCAATGAATTGCGCGCCTTCGGTCCTGAGTTCGACGAGGACTTCTTTTCCGCCATCACGCTCAACGCTACGCTCGACTGCCACGATGTAATTGGCGGAACTGCCCGCGACCGCGTGCACCAGGCTCTTGCAGCAGCATCCGATCGCATCGCTGCAATTGTTTCAACTCTTAACGGGGAGGCAGTCCATGCTGGTGCGTAAGGCTCTGCTCCAGGACGCCTCCAACGTCTACGACCTGGTGAACTCGCTCTCTGGCGACGGTACGCTGCTGCGCCGTCCATTCGCCGAGATCTGCGAAAACATTCGCGACTTTACCGTCGCCGAATCCGATGGTGGCGTCTTTCTCGGCTGCGGTGCCCTCCATTTTTACGGCCCGCATCTGTGCGAGGTTCGCTCCATCGTGGTCAAGCCTGAGGCCAAGGGTCAGGGCGCCGGAGGCCGCATCCTCGGCACACTCATTGAAGAAGCTGAGCTGCACGGCATCCAGTCCGTCTGCCTGTTCACGCGCATCCCGGATTTCTTTTTCAAATACGGTTTTCGCACCGTGGAGGACAAGGCCGAGTTACCCGACAAGATTTTCAAGGACTGCCAGAACTGCCCTCGCCTGCACCGTTGCGACGAAGTCGCCATGGTCCGCGGGCGCATTCCACGCATGTCTATCCTTGGGCCCCGCGAAGAAGCCCAGCAGTTGGTCCGGCTCTCCGGCTAGCGTGCCTTGCGCTGCAAGATCAGCGCCGCCAGATTGAAAACCGCAACGCCAAACACAGCCTCCACAGGCCGCGCGGTGAGGGTCTGCAACAAAGTCTGCATCACGCTGACGCAGTACGCTGATTCTGAGCACGTTCTCCAATCGAGCGCCGTGTAAACGGCAAGATATGCGGCCGCCAGTATCCAATGCAGTGATGCTGACCAGCGCAATGACTTGAACGATAGAAGAAACACCGGGAAGCTCAGCATGGGCAGCGCACAAAACATGCCCATCGCCAGCATATCTCGCGCAAAATCTGCTCCCATGTATGAATACACGCCGTATGCGCTGACCAGCAAACTACCCGCCGCTGTCACCAGCCGGCAAAGCCACGAAAGCACTGATCGAGCCTTCATGGGTTCGACTCCTGCAACTTATCAAAGTCAAAGGTCCTGGATAACTCCATTACTAACTCCTCGCGGAAAGCCTGACCGCGGCAACCGCCGCCTGCCCATAACTCAACCCTCCATCGCCGGGGCTCACCTCGACGTGTTGAAGCACCTCGAAGCCCTCTGCCTCCAGCTTTGTCCGAAGTAGCCGGGCCAGTCTCCGATTATGCATGCACCCCCCGCTCAAGACCACCTGACCCAGGCCGGTAGCCGCGCGCGCCAGCACAGCGGCCTGTACAAATCCGTCGGCAAATCCGCCATGAAACCGCGCTGCAATTCGCGCCTTGCTTACGGCATCCGCCAGGTCCTTCAATAACTCTCGCCACAGCGACCCGGCACAAATCCGCAGCGGCTCCTTCGCGTCCCAATTGCCGCCAACAAGCTCCATCGCATAGCCTGGTCCTTCGTACGTCTCATTTACGCAAACGCCTTCCAGCTCGATCGCCGCCTGGGCCTCGTAATCCACCTGCCGCCGTCCCAGCACCAGAGCCGCCGCCGCATCGAAAAGCCTTCCGCAACTCGAAGTAAGCGGCGCATTCACTCCCCGCTCCATCATGCGATCGACGACACGCACCTCCTGCTCCGTCGCGCGTGCCAGCGTAGCCGCCTCTTTTATAGTGAACCCCGCCGCGCGCAGCGCGCTGACAGCCATACGCCACGGCTCCTTTACCGCCGCATCGCCACCAGGCATCGGCACATACTCGAGATGCCCAAACCGCTCAAAGCCATCGAGCCGTGCAATCAGAACCTCCCCGCCCCAGATCTTTCCATCCGTCCCATAGCCGGTGCCGTCGAGCGCAAGACCAATGGCCGCGCCAGTCAGTCCATGCTCCGCAATGCACCCCGCCACATGCGCATGATGATGCTGCACGGCGATCAACTGCGATCCCCGCTCTCGCGCCCATCCCTTCGCCCACTCCGTTGACAAGTAGCCCGGATGCAAATCATGCACCACTGTCCGCGGCTCGATTTCAAACGTCCGCATAAGGTGTTCGAGCGATTCGCGAAAGAACTCCAGCCCAGTCAGATTCTCCAAGTCTCCGAGATGCTGGCTCTGGTAGACAAATCGCCCCCGCGCCAGAGCAAACACATTCTTCAAGTGGCCTCCAACAGCCAGCAGAGGAGGCGCTTCGATTGGCAGCCCAATGCCAAGCGGAACAAATCCCCTCGCTCGCCGCATCAACTGCGGCGCACCATCCACGATTGCCTCCACAGAATCGTCGCATCGCTGCAAGATCTCTCGATCGTGCATCAGAAATGCATCCGCAATGTTTCCCAGCCGCGCCAGCGCTTCGTGATTGTCAATCGCGATCGGCTCTTCGCTCAGGTTCGCGCTCGTCATCACCAGCGCG
>DATKGE010000383.1:0-3553 GCA_035510955.1 Occallatibacter sp.
GCCGGCAGCTTCAGCAGCAGCCGCTGGCTGGCCCGGCTGCCCGGCGCAATCAGCCCGGTCCGGTCCAGGGCCGCCTGCGAGATCATCACCCGCGGCCCCATCCCCGCGCCGGCCGTGATGCGGTCCGGCTCCTGCTTCAGCACCGCCGCGATTTTGAAGTTGCGCCCGCCCAGCCGCAGCGACTGCCCCACCTGCGCATTCAACCGGATCAGAAACTCCTCCGCCACCACCGCCGAATCGCCATCGAGAGCCTGCATCAAGCTCATCGCCGGCTCCAGCTCGGCAGTTCCGTAATAGGGATATTGATTCGGATCGACCGCCTTGAGCGAGACCAGCAGCGGCACCGGGTCCGGCGGCACCGAGGCCATGGAAATTGTCTCCGTGACCCACGTAGATTGAATCCCGCCGCCGTCTTTCTCGAAAACGGCCGCAATTTTGCTTTTATCTTCCGCGCTCGGCGGATGAAACAACCGCGCGCTCAAATCTCCGGCCATCAGCGATTTCGATTCGGCACCCAAAGTCTTCTTGAAACTCTCGCTGAATCCACGCACGCCTACCAGCGCCGCCACTCCCACCGCAACCGACAGCACCACAAATCCAAATTTGCCCGGCGCGGACTTCAAATCCCGCCAGCCAATGGCTCCCGCCCGCTTCCAGCTCAACGCCCGCCTAGCCATTCTGCGCCTGCTCTGCAACCTCAACGGTCTCCAGCACCGGCCCGGCAAACGGCAGGGTGTCTTCCACCACCATTCCATCGCGCAGCACAATCTTCCGGTCCGCGCGGCTGGCCACTTCTGGATCGTGCGTCACCAGCACCAGCGTCGTCCCCGCCTTCTTGTTCCGTTCCAGCAGCAGATCGAGCACCAGCTTTCCATTCGCGGAATCAAGATTGCCCGTCGGCTCGTCGGCCATCACAATCGGCGGCTCCACAACAAACGCCCGAGCTAGCGCCACGCGCTGCTGTTCTCCGCCGGAGAGCTGCACCGGGTAGTGACCCACGCGCTCGCTCAGCCCCACCTCGTCCAGCAACCGCCGAGCCTGACTGAGGCCGTTGCCTTCCACATTCAACTCATAGGGAAGCAGCACGTTTTCCAGAGCCGTCAGCGTCTGGATCAACTGGTACGACTGAAACACAAATCCAATCTTCTTGCCGCGCACCGCAGCCAGCTCTGCCTCGACAAGGTTGTGAATCGGCACGCCGTCCAGCCAGATCTCGCCCGCGCTTGGCGTGTCGAGCCCGGCTAGTAGACCCAGCAGTGTGCTCTTGCCGCTGCCGCTGGCGCCCACGATGGCAATAAACTGTCCCGCCGGAATCGTCAGCGTAATCCCTTTCAGAATCTCCACCCGCCGCGCCCCATTCTGTATCCACTTCCGCGCATCCCGAACTTCAATCACTCTGCCTCCTGAACCTGGTCCCTGCACTTCGCTACACTAAAGATGTGGACGTTCGCCGCAGACTTATCGTTTCGCTTTTGGCGCTTCTTCCGGCCATCCCCGCATTTGCAGCGAACCCACCTGTCCTGGTTTGTTTCGGCGACAGCATCACCGCCGGCTACGGCCTGCAAGCCGGCCAATCCTACCCTGACTATCTGCAAGCGAAACTCGATGAGCACGGCTATCACTACAAAGTGAACAATCAGGGCACCAACGGCGCCACCACCAAAGACGCCGTCGCCACCCTCCCGGCCATCCTGCGCCTGCACCCTGAAATCGTCATCGTCGAATTCGGCGGCAACGACGGCCTGCGCGGCCTGCCCACCGATGCATCGCGCAAAAACCTGGATACAGTTTTAACCACCCTCGAAGACGCACACATCAAGATCCTGCTCGCCGGCATCACCCTCCCGCCCGACTACGGCCCCGACTACATCCACGCCTTCGAGCAGGTCTTCCGCGACATGGCCGAAAAGCACCACACCGTCTTTGTCCCCATGATCTACAAAGACCTGATTCACATCCCTAACACCATTCAGCAGGACGGCATCCATCCCACCGCTAAAGGTTCCAGCCTCCTCGCCGACACCATGTTCGCGGCGCTCAAGCCGCTGCTGCGGAGGTGACCGGGACTAGGGACGTAGGAACTAGGGATTAATCGACGCTGTAATGACTGCAGGCACTCTTGCGTAGTTCCCGGTCTGTCGACTCTTTGTTTAAAAACGTGGAAAATATTGGATCGCCGATTCTAGTCCCTTGTCCCTACGTCCCTAGTCCCTCAGTCCCCGCCTTTCTCACCCCATCACCACCACCGGCTGAAACAGTGTCCCCGCCACGCGCTTGGTAATTCCCACCAGATCCCGCTGTCCGGCAAACACTTTCACCAGCGGCGCCCGCGAAAACTCCGGCAGATTGGCCTGCGCGCCATTGCGCAGCCGTCCCAGGGCCATCGCATCGCCAGTGACAGAAGGCATCTCCGGCAGCAAAGTCCGCGGATGAACGCACAAAAACTCCAGCGCCTCCGCGTTCCCGGCCAGCGCCTCCAACTCCGCAAACGTGTGCGCCTCGTCGATCGTGAACGCCCCTGCCTGCGTCCGCCGCAACGCACTCAAATGTGCGCCGCAGCCCAGATCCTGCCCCAGTTCATGCGCCACGGAACGTACATATCCGCCTGCGCTGATGGTCATCGCGAACGCCGCCTCCGCACCATCGAGACTCCCGATCTCAAAGGAATCAATACGGACGCTGGCAGTCTTGAGTTCCACCGGCTTGCCCGTGCGCGCCAGCTTGTAGGCCGGGGTTCCAGCAATCTTTTTCGCCGAGTAGGGCGGCGGCATCTGCTCCATCTCTCCGTGAAAGCGCGCGGACGCCGCAAGCACTCGATCCCGCGTCATCGCCGCACAAACCTCCGGCCATCGGTCCGGCCCATCGGCCACGCCCTCGGCATCGTATGTGTCGGTTGCAAATCCGAAGCGGATCGCCCCGGTATAGCTCTTCTCCGCGGAAGAAAAGTACTGCGCCAAGCGCGTATATTTGCCCAGCAGCAACGGCAGCACTCCGGTCGCCATGGGGTCCAGCGTGCCCAGGTGCCCAATCGACTTCTCGCTGGTGATGCGGCGCAATTTCCCCACCACATCGTGGCTGGTCATGCCGCCCGGCTTGTCCACAACAAGGAGCCCGTTCACCGTTACAACCTTAGCCGACCAGGCTCATGCCTCACAGGCTTCCCGCGCCCGGCTGCCGCAGCAGCGACAGGAACTCCGCACGCGTCTCTTTCTGGCGGAAGCATCCCACCATGGCGCTGGTCACCGTCGACGAGTTCTGCTTCTCGATTCCGCGCATCATCATGCACAGGTGCCGCGCCTCGATCACCACGCCCACGCCCTGCGGCGCAATCGCCTTCTGAATGGAGTCGGCGATCTGCCTAGTCAGCCGCTCCTGCACCTGCAGGCGGCGGGCAAATACTTCAACCAGCCGTGCAATCTTGCTCAGCCCGATGACCTTCCCCTTGGGAATATAGGCCACATGCACACGCCCGAAAAACGGAAGCATGTGATGCTCGCACAACGAAAACATCTCGATGTCCTTGACGATCACCATCTCGTCGTAGTCCACGTCG
>DATKGE010000384.1:0-12313 GCA_035510955.1 Occallatibacter sp.
TCGAGGGCAACTCGGGAGCTACGAGCGGAGATTACACCGTGCGAGTAAAGATGCCCGACGGCTATCGCTTCCCGCCCCATTGGCATCCGAACCGGGAAAACGTCACGGTCCTCCCAGGGACGTTCAAAGTTGGCATGGGAGATCGCTTTGACGAAAGCAAGATGGGCGATTTTCCTGCAGGTAGTTTCGCCTATCTCGATCCCGATATGCATCATTACGCTATGGCGAGCGGAGAAGTCGTTGTGGAGGTTCACGGAATGGCTCCGTTGCAGTTCAACTATATCAATCCCGACGACGATCCAAGCCGCAAGAAATAGCCGAACATTGCTTCCCACTTGAGACCGTTCGCTGCTAGCCTGGATAGATCGCCGGCAACCGGAAGGTCGGACGGAAACCTCTACGAGTCGTGGCAGTATACCCGGTCGCCCATCGACGGCCGCATGGCGTCCGCCCATGTGAGCTTTATGAGCAACTCGGCCCAAAAAAGGGTCAGTTGCTTCGTACGAATCGTTAATAGAGCATCTTTGACCCTCTTCTCATCCCCGGGTATTTCAACAGCCACCAGCCAAGGCGCTCATTGAACAGGGCCGAAGTTGGCCTCGTATGAGTTCCGGGTGGATTGCCGCTAGCCGGAAGTTCCCGTCAATTTGGATTGCTTTCCCGAAGTCGATTTCCGGCCTTGTTTCGTCAACTTCCAACGGGGACGGGCAATCCGCAGAGTACACAAGAGGAGCGCGAACCTTCAGGCCGCCGGCCCTACTCTGCCGTATCCTTGAGGTAGAACTCCGTGTATTCGAGATAGTTCCTCGCGTATTCCAGGATCAGGGCCCGGTCCCTGTCGGTAAGTTCGCGTCGAAGTTTGGCCGGCACTCCGGCCCAGAGCGTGCGCGGCGGCACGACCGTATGTTCTGGGACGACAGAGCCGGCGGCGATAATCGATCCCGACCCAATCCGGCAGTTGTTCAGCACCCGAGCCCCAATCCCGATGAGGCACTCGTCTTCCACCACGCAGCCGTGCACCGTGGCATTGTGCCCGATGGTCACCCAGTCGCCCACGACCACCGAATAAAGGTTGCGTTGGCCGTGGAGAACGGCGCAGTCCTGAACATTGGAATTTGTCCCGACGCGGATCGAATGCACGTCGCCGCGCAGCACCGCGTTCATCCAGACGGAGGAGTGCTCGCCGAGCGTGACATCGCCGATCAGCTGGGCAGAGAGATCGACGTAGCAAGTGGAGTGAACCTGGGGCGTGCGGCCCTGGTAACTGCGGATCATGGAAACAGGCCTCTCAGGGGCAAGTTTACGGCATTTCTTCCCGCGGCGACGGCTTGGATCAAGACGCTTGGGTCCAGACAGCGCGTCGCCGCCGGGCGAACCAAGGGAACTCGCCGGGGAGCGCCAAAAGCTTACCGGCATTCGCCCCGAAGAAAGGAAATTGGCCCTGGTAAGTGAGCTATGTAAATGTCATCACAAAAGATAGGTAAGCTTGCTTGACCGCGAAGTCGCGAATTACGGTATCATAGAGAAGGCCATTTGGCGGGTCTGGAGGTGGGATTTCTTGGCAGAGGTTCGCGTACAAGAAGGCGAGCCGCTCGAAAATGCGTTGCGCCGGTTTAAGCGGAAGGTACAGCAGGAGGACATTATCAAGGAAGTAAAGCGCCACTCCTACTATCTGAAGCCCGGTGAGAAGCGCCGCGTGAAGGCAGCATTGGCACGCAAGCGGAATCGCAAGAAGGCTCGCAAAGAGGCTGACTAATCTCAAGATCGTTTGTCATCAACGGCGCCCCGGCGATCTGCAGCTCGCACGAGCAGCAGATTTCCAGCCAGCAGACAGAGCCGGGGCGGCCTGTTTCACCTAAACGTTTCGTTATCTTCGATCTACGTGCGAATCGCGTTATCGTGTGATTCAAGTCTTCCGGCGGTTTCGGAAGCAAATACAATTTGCCGCTGAACTTTTTGCGGCCCGGGCCCTTGTTATGCAAGCCAGTAAGAAGACAGGGAATCGGGAGCGGCGGGCATTAGCAATCATGGCCGATTTCATCGACTTTTCCTGCTTCGGGGAAGCCGGCCATGGAATTCATCGACAGAGTCTTGAAGTGCAACGACTGCGGCGCCGAGTTTATTTTCACGGCGGGCGAGCAGTTGTTTTTCCACGACAAACAATTCAAGAACGACCCCAGGCACTGCAAGCAGTGCAAGGCCAAGCGTGTGCGCGGAGGCCCGCGCGTGCGTTCGGAGACGAGAACCACCTGCTCGGAGTGCGCGACAGAGACAACGGTGCCCTTCAAGCCAACGCAGGGGCGGCCGGTGCTTTGCCGGTCGTGTTTCCAGAAGCAGAATGGGAAGTCCGTGCGGGCGGGTGGCCCTCCGCCGGGGGCCGCATCTGACCCTACTCCAGAGCTGAGCTAAGCAGCAGGTCTCCCTTGAAGCCAGACGGGAAACCGGCGGTACGAACCAGCCTAGCCAGTTGCGCCCAATGTCGCTGGCTGTGCAGGAGCGCATGAGCCAGTATCTTGCGATGGGTAGGATATCGCAACTCGGGGGGCATCCCAGGTCGGTCCAGGTCGAATCTTTTATTCCAGTCCCTGACGGGATCGTCGAGCAGCGCCCGAAGGTTCCTCATGGCCTCAAGATGCAGATCGAACAACGCATCAAGCGGACCGGTCGGCCACGCGTCCTTTTTCGTTTCCGGCAATCCGGCGATGCGCTGGCTCCAGATCAGATCCACACCCCAGATATGGCGGACGAACTCCTGTACGTTGAGGGCTCCGCCGATGCCGCAGGGTAGGTCCAATAGCGTTGGGTTGGCGTCCAGGAGCAACTGCCAGAAGTTGGAGGATTCGTGACTCCAGGCGAGCAGTTCTTCTAAAGTGATGGCAGGATTCATATTGTCCTCTTGAGGGCGCGGTGGCCGATGTCTCGGCGGTAATACATGCCTTCAAATTCAATCTCAGCCATAGCCTGGTAGGCGCGGTCGAGCGCCTCCTCAAGCGAAGCAGCAGCGGCAGTCACGCCCAGAACGCGCCCGCCACCGGTGACCAGCTGGTTGCCCAGTTGCGCAGTGCCGGAATGGAAGACCTGCACGCCATGAACGCGAGCGGCGGCGGCGAGGCCCGTGATCGGAAATCCTGTTTTGTAGCTTCCCGGATAGCCGGCGGAGCTGGCAATCACGCAGGCCGAAGCGCCCCGCGACCAGCGAATCTCAATCTGGTCCAGACGGCCGTCGATGCAGGCTTCCAGCGCTTCGACCAGGTCGGACTCAAGGCGCAGCAGGATGGCCTGGGTCTCCGGATCGCCGAAGCGGGCGTTGAATTCGAGCACCTGCGGCCCGCGGGCGGTCATCATCAGCCCGCAATAAAGGACGCCGACGAAGGGCGTATCTTCCTGGGCCATGCCGAGGATGGTTGGCTGAGCAATGTGGTGGAGAATCCACTCGGTCATTCCCGGTTCGAGCAGGGTGTCGGTCGAGTAGACGCCCATGCCGCCAGTGTTGGGCCCGGTGTCGCCCTCGCCGATGCGCTTGTGGTCCTGCGCGGGCGCCAGCGGGGCGACGTGAGTGCCGTCGGAGAGGCAGAGGAAGCTGATCTCTTCGCCTTCGAGGAATTCTTCAATTACCACCTGCCGTTCAGCTTCGCCGAGAAGCGCGCCGGTGAAGAGCCCGTGGGCGGCTTCGATTGCTGTGCGGCGCGATTGGCAGATGAGCACGCCCTTGCCTGCAGCCAGCCCGTCGGCCTTGACCACGATGGGCGGATGGAAGATTTCGACCGCCTTCTCAAGTTCGTCGGCCGTGGTGCAGACCGCGTAGTTTCCGGTGGGAATGTTGTGCCGCTGCATAAAGCGCTTGGTGAACCCCTTGCTCGATTCGAGCATGGCCGCGGCGCGCGTGGGTCCAAAGACGCGCAGGCCGTGCGCTTGCAAGGCGTCGACGATGCCCAGCGAAAGCGGCAGTTCCGGCCCCACGATAATGAGCCCTGGCTGCTCGCCGAGCGCCACGCGAACCAGCGATTCAATGTCCTTCAGATCGGCCGGAACGCATCGCGCAATCTCGGCGATGCCGCCGTTGCCGGGCGCGCAGACGATTTCTGTAACTTTTTCGCTGCGCTTTACTGCCCAGGCCAGCGCGTGTTCGCGGCCTCCGGAACCAAGGATCAAAACTTTCATTGGGACATTCCTGCTCTCGACGTGTTGCCGACTCATCCAGATGCTGAAAGGTTATCTGAGCAAACCGGGGGTGGGAAGTCAAACCGGGAACCGGAATCAGCAGGAATGCTGACCCACCTATACTGGTGCGTGGCGGGCATGGGGTTTGGCCACTCCGGCTGGCGGGAGAGTTGCTCTGTGGTTGAACGTCGCATCAAGCCGTACTTCGAGGAGCAGGCCGAGCTGGCGCGGCGGGCGGAGCAGACGCGCGTCTACCGTCGGAACCAGGCGTTGGGACTGGTGCTGATAGCGATAGCGATCCTGGTTTTCTGGCTCTTCCGGACCAATCCGAAGTGGATGTTTCCGCCGGGGTGGTGGCGTCCGTGAGCACTGCGCGCGGCAGGTCTTTGGATAGGCGCGATGGGGATGAGCGCAATGACCCTCTGGCAGTAATCGTGCTGGGACCGACCGGCAGCGGCAAGACGGCGCTCTCGCTGGAGCTGGCCGAGACCTTCGACGGCGAGATTGTCAGTTGCGACTCGGTCGCCGTCTATCGCGGCATGGAACTGGGGACGGCCAAACCCACATTGGAAGAGCGAGCACGAGTTCGCCATCACCTGATCGATGTGACCGATCCCGACCATCCTTTCACGGCCGGAGAGTATAGCCGGCAGGCGCGGGAGGCGCTCAAGGACATTGCGGCGCGGGGAAAGCTGCCGATTGTGACCGGCGGAACAGGGCTTTACCTCTACGCGCTGACGGAGGGGTTGATCATGGTGCCGGCGCGCCAGGAGGGTCTGCGCGAGCGGCTGGCGCGAAGCCGGGAACGGCATGGTGAGGGCTGGATGCATCGCGTTTTACGGCGGATGGACCCGGCGTCGGCTGCAAGGATTCACGCCAACGATGCGCCCAAACTGACTCGCGCGATCGAGATTTGCATGGCGACGCGGAAGCCGATGTCGAAGGTGCTGGTAATCCAAGTGCAGGCAAAAGATCCGCTGACCGGGTTCCGGCTGCTGCACATCGGGCTGAATCCCCCGCGCAATGAACTATACGAGCGGCTGAACCGGCGCGCGGCGGCGATGTTTGCAGCGGGACTGGTGGAGGAAACGCAAGGCCTGGTCGCTCAGTATGGGCCTGTGAAGGCGCTGGACTCGCTCGGCTACCGCCAGGGACTTGCCGTCCACGCAGGGACCTTGAGTCTTGAGGCTGCTGTAGAAGCCGCGCAGCAAGGCCACAGGAATTACGCGAAGCGCCAGTTGACCTGGTTCCGCCGCGAGCCGGAGGTGCACTGGCTGGAGGGTTTTGGAGACGCAGCGGAGACCGTGCAGGCAGCCGTCGAGTTGGTGCGGGGCGCAATCGGATAGAGCGCTACGGTGCGGTCGCAGGGGCCGGAGTTGGTGTGATGTCGAGAACCTGGTAGCCGGCCGGCACCTGAAACAGGGAGGCGGGCGGCTCGTCGCGCTTGAGGCCGGAGACGCCTATGGTCAGGATGCCGATGCGCGGATCGGTGTGCCGGGTAAGCAGGTTCAGGTGCAGGTCCTCGGAGAACCATTCTTCGACTTCGATTTCGACAGGGCTGCCGGTTCCGCTGGCCTTGGCGGCAATCGTGTAGCTGCGCCGTGTTCCCCTGGCCTGAAGGCCATTGAGTGTCGTTGTTCCCAGGTCCTCGACGTGCATGAACGGGTTGGGAAAACTGTTGGCACTGGGTTGTTTTGCGATAACCTCCTGGCGCGCGACGTGCAAAGTCGGGTCGCAAACGGTGCGCGTATGGGTGAGGGGATCGAACAGTCGCACGCTCAACAACGGGGGCGATCCGTGGAAGTACTCGGGCATCAGGCGGCGGGTTTCGTTGTGCGTTCGACCTTGGGAGTCGCGGGCGATGAGGTTGATGGTGCGGCGAATCTGCGTGGAGCCGTCAGGCAAGTATCGCTGGACTTCGATGACCGCCGTAGCGGAAAAGGGCGCGCCGGGGAAGTCGGGCACGGTGATTGCGTTGACTTCGGCTGCGCGCTTCTCGTGCGGAATGGTCTGAGCCGTGAGACAGGCGGGCAGCGTGAGCAGGCCTGCTGCGAAAAGAGCGGCGATGGATAGGGTGCTTCGCGCCATGGTTGCGTCCAGATGCGCCGCAGCTTGCGGGGCAAGAGTACCACAGATTTAGATCGCGCGAAGGTCTGCGGGTTAGGCAGAGATTTAGACTAAGGGATGGGGCACGTCGCTCGGGAATCGCAGAGCGGCGCGGAATGGAGAAGCCAGGTGGCAGAGACAATTTACGAGGTAGCGATTGTGGGCGGCGGGCCGGGCGGGTATACGGCGGCGTTTCGCGGCGCGGAGTATGGGCTGAAAGTGGCCCTGATTGAGGCGTCCGACAAGCTGGGCGGAACCTGCCTGCACGTGGGCTGCATTCCCACCAAGGCGCTGCTGTTCAACGCCGAGATCTGGGACCACCTGCAACACGCGGCGGAGTTTGGCATCAGTTTCGGCGAAGGAGCCGTCGCTACGCCGGCGCTGAACTGGGCCGCCGTGCAGCAGCGCAAGAACTCCATCATTGTGAAGCACACCAAGGGTCTGGACTTCCTCGTTAGGAAGCACAAGGTTGACCGCATCCAAGGATATGCGCGGCTGAGCGGCCCCGCGGTTGACGGCGTGCACACCCTCAATGTCGACAAGGCCGGCGAAGTAAGCGAGGTGAAGGCGAAGAACGTGATCCTGGCCACCGGGTCCGAGGCCAAAATGCTGCCCGGCCTGAAGGCGGACGACCGCATTCTGACGAACATCGAGATTCTGGCGCTTCCGCAACCGCCCAAGTCGCTTATCGTGATCGGCGCCGGCGCGGTGGGCGTTGAGTTCGCTTCGATCTACCGAACCTTCGGGGCGGAGGTGACGATTCTCGAGTTTCTGCCGCGCATGGTTCCGGTGGAGGATGAGGAGATTTCCAAAGAGCTGACGCGGCAATTCAAGAAGCGCGGCATCGACGTGAACACCGGCGCGAAGGTGGAGAAAGTAGAGAAGACCGACACCGGCGTCAAGGTCACGTATACCGACGCAAACGGCAAGCCGCAGGTGAAGGAAGCCGAAAAGGTGCTGGTCGCCGTAGGCCGCGGACCGCGCACCGCCGACATTGGCCTGGAGAAAACAAAGGTCGAGCTCGACCGCGGCTTCGTCAAAGTGGATGAAGCGCAGCAGACCGCCGAGCCCGGCATCTTCGCCATCGGGGACATCGTGGCAGGCCTGCCCCAACTGGCCCATGTGGGCGGAATGAGCGGCATGGTTGCCGTGGCCAAAATTGCCAGCCAGAAGTTCCGTCCGGTGCGCAAAGATCGCATTCCCGCCTGCACCTATTGCGATCCGCAGATTGGCAGTGCCGGCCTGACGGAGGCGCAGGCGAAGGAAAAGGGCTACGAGGTAAAGGTGGGCAAGTTCCCCTTCGCCGGCAACTCGAAGGCAACGATTCTGGGTAGCCACGACGGCTTTGTGAAGATCGTCTCCGACGCCAAGTACGGCGAAATTCTCGGTGTGCACATCATCGGCCCGCTGGCGACGGAGCTGATCGCGGAGGCAGTGGCCGTGCTGGAGCTGGAAGGAACGGTGGAGGAGATGATGTTCACCATCCACGCCCATCCCACCATCGCCGAGGCCATGCTCGACGGCTACGGCGCAGTCGAGGGCATGGCGATCAACGCATGAGTTGCCAAGTTAAGTTCCGGATGCGGCGGACCCGTTGGGGGAGTTAGTGAGACGGCTGGTCTTTAAATTGAGACCCGCGGTTCGTCCTAAAGATCGGTCGATTGGCTGGCCACTAACTCCTTGCACTTTCCAACGAATTCGGCCAGCGGCACGGACCCCTGGTCGCCTTTGCCCCGGGTGCGGACGCTCACCGAGTTGGCGGCTTCCTCCTTGTCGCCAAAGACCAGGATGTACGGGACCTTCTGGTTGGCGAAGTCGCGGATTTTGCCGTTCATCTTTTCGTTGCGGTCGTCGCTCTCGACTCTGAGGCCGGCAGCTTTGAGTTCCGCTTCTACCTTCTTTGCGTAGGCGTGATGCCGCTCGCTGATGGGCACCAGGCCCACCTGCACCGGCGCGAGCCACAGCGGGAATGCGCCGGCGTAGTGCTCGATGAGGACACCGAAGAACCGCTCAATGGAGCCGAACAGCGCGCGGTGCACCATGACCGGCTGATGGCGTTCGCCGTCTTCGCCCACGTATTCGAGCTCGAAGCGCGCGGGAAGGTTGAAGTCGAATTGCACCGTCGATAGCTGCCAAAGACGGCCCAGCACATCGACGAGTTTGACGTCGATCTTGGGGCCGTAGAAGGCGGCTTCGCCGGGGAATGTGTCGAAGGCCAGACCGCGCCTGGTGAGCACGTTCTTCAGCGCGCCTTCGGCATGCGCCCAGTCGGCCTCGGTGCCCAGAAAGTCGCCGCCTTTTTGCGGGTCGCGCGTGGACAGCTCAACGCGATACTCATTGAACCCGAAGGTCTTGAGCATGGCTTCGGCAAAGTCGAGGCAGGCGATGACCTCGTCCTCAATCTGTTTAGGCGTACAGAAGATATGCGCGTCGTCCTGGGTGAAGCCGCGCACGCGCAACAGGCCGTGCATGGTTCCGGAGCGCTCGTATCGGTACACGTTGCCGAACTCCGCGTAGCGCTGCGGCAGATCGCGGTAGCTCTTCGGCGAATTTTTGTAGATGAGAATGTGGCCGGGGCAATTCATCGGCTTCAGCCGGTACTCGGCGTCGTCCAGCTTCATCGGCGGAAACATATTGCTGGAGTAGACGCCGTCGTGCCCGCTCACCACCCATAGATCGCGGCGCATCACGTGTGGCGTGTAGACCAGCAGGTAGCCGCGGCGGACGCACTCATCGCGCATCCAGTCTTCCATCACCTTGCGGACGATGCCGCCCTTGGGATGCCAGAAGATGAGGCCGGCGCCGGCGATCTCCTGAATGCTGAACAGGTCAAGCTGCTTGCCCAGCAGGCGATGGTCGCGCTTGGCTGCTTCTTCCAGGTGCGTGAAATGGGCGTCCAGATCCTTTTGCGAGAAAAAGGCCGTGCCGTAGATCCGCTGCAGCTGCGGATTCTTCTCGTCGCCGAGCCAGTATGCGCCCGCCAGAGACAGCACCTTGAAGGCCTTCACGCGGCCGGTCGAAGGCACATGCGGGCCGCGGCAAAAGTCGACGAAGTGGCCGTTGCGATAGAAGCTTACCTCCGACCCCGGTTCCGTGAACTTGGTCACAAAGTGGGTCTTCATGAAGTCGCCGTCACGCTCGAACTCTTCGAGAGCTCTCTCACGCGGCTCGTAGATCCGCGCGAACTTCTCGTCGCGCGCGACGACTTCCTTCATCTTGGCCTCGATGGCGGCCAGGTCCTCAGGTGTGAAGTTGGTTGGCCGATAGAAGTCGTAGAAGAAACCTGCGTCCGTGGCGGGGCCGTGGCCCAGCTTGGTCTCAGGGAACAGTTCGAGGACGGCAGTCGCCATCACATGTGCTGCAGAATGCCGGACAACCCTAAGTGCCTCAGGGGCCTTCTCATTAAGCAACTCCAAGCGGGTATCCGCGGTGAGTGGAGTGGAGAGGTCAACAAGGCGAGGAGCGGCGGAATCTTCGGCGGCATACATGGCGGCTTCGGCCGACCAACCCTCGGCGGCGGAGGCTTGGCCGGCAGTTACGCTGACCGGGGTGAGGCGGGCGACGATGGCTGAGGCGGCAAGGCGCGGTGAAATGTCGTTGGCAATGTCGAAGGGCGTTGTGCCGGTGGGCACTTCGCGAATGGCCCCATCGGGGAGGTGTACAGAAATGGTCAGCATACTCATAGTGGGTTCAATTCCAATGGAAGCTGCAACGAAAAGGATGCAGCCAACACTATGAGGATAGAGGGACTACCGGCGCGAAGTCGAGCCTCGGCCAGGAAGGTAATCTGTGCAGAGTACTTATCTGGAAGACTCCTCACACGAAAAGGCCACCAAGATGTGGCTCAAAAGAACCGCCGGGCTGCCGATAGAGGGAATAGGCAGCGTTCGTAGATGCGGACTATGGTGACTCTCATAACAGAGAGAACCCGACGGGGGAATCCGGCGGGTGGAGGCGAGAAAGATGCAAGTGCTCTGCAAAAGTACGACAGGCAACGCTGAGATGCATTGCAGCGTGTGCGGACAGGGATTCGTGATGTTCTGGGAGCGGCAATCGCGTAACGAGCGGGTCGAGTCCATCCGAGAGATTCAGACGACCCTTCGCCGCCAGCACCGCAATTTCAAGGGGCCGGAGGCGCATCCGAACGGCAGCTTCCTGGTTCCGGAGTCGAACGGTTCCACCGTGACCCTGGGAATAGCGAGTCATGGCCAGGCACCGAGCTGGGCATTGTAGGATTTGCCCGCAATGGGCGATGTACTCAGTTGCATTGAGTTTTTTTGAGCGAGAAAGAACTTGAGCTCCGAAGGCACTTTGAAAGAGCCGGGAGATAAGAGAAACGAGCCCAAGCAAGAGAACGAACCTGCTTTCACTGGGGTTCCCTGCATAGCTTAACGGCAGCAGTGAACTTTCAACCTTGGTTCTTTCAAGATGCCGGTCAGCGACTACACCCTTTGTGGTCATCGCTGCCGGCATCTGCTTTTTTGCGGGGTTGCGAAGAAGAGCGCAGGCCAGCTACTTCGCCGCTTTTTCTTCGTGGTACTCCATCTCGGTGTTGATCGCCCAGATGTTGTCTTTGGTGGTGATTCCGCTGACGATGTTTTCGACGGCCGTCATCGCGGTCAGCATGGAGTGGTCCTGGTTGTTGTATTTGTGCATGCCGTTGCGGCCCACCAGGAACAGATTCTCAATGCCGTCCAGATAACGCCGGATCACGTCGAACCGGTCGTAGGTGCCGAAGTAGGCGGGGTAGGTCTTGGGGACGCGGACGACGTGGGAGTCTTCAACATCCTCAGGCTTGAGGATGCCGATCTTAGCGATCTCGGCGATGGCAAAGCGTGACATTTCCTCATCGGACAGCTTCCACAAATCGTCCGTATCGTTGCAGAAGTACTCCAGGCCAATCCACACTTTGTCCGCCCCCGAAACCAGCCATGGGCTCCAGTTGTTGAAGATCTGCAACCGGCCCACCACCACATCCGGCTCCTGAATATAGATCCAGTTGTCTTTGAGGGGCGAGCCGTCTTTCTCCTTGACGGCCAGCTTTGAGGCCAGCAGCCCGACGGTGATGAAGTCGCGGTACATCAGGCCTTCGGAAACCTCGGTCACCTCGGCGGGAACCTGACCCGGCCCAGTAGCGGAGATGGCGCGAACCAGATCGCGGACGGGCATGGTGGAAAGAAAGTAGTCGCCCGCGAATGTGATGCGATCACCGGATTCGTCCACGCCTTCAATCGAGGCGACAATGTTGCCGGCGACGCTGATGCGGTCGATCTGGATGCCGTGGTGAATTTCGCCGCCGCCGGCGCACACCAGTTCGGCGGCGTGCTCCCAGAGCTGGCCGGGGCCGAACTTGGGGTAGAGGAACTTCTCAATCAGCGAAGTCTCGGTCTGTTTCTGGGCTATGTCGCCGGAGGGTTTACGGCCGAAGGTCTTCTTGAGGAAGTGCAGGACGACTCCCTTGAGCGAAAGCCCCTTGATGCGCTGCGCGCCCCACTCGGCGCTGATCTCCTTGCAAGGCACGCCCCAGACTTTTTCCGTGTAGGACTTGAAGAAAGTCAGATAAAGCTGCTTGCCGAAGCGGTTGATGATGAAGTCTTCGAGAGACTTTTCTTCGCGCTGCGGCAACAGGGCGGAGCGCATGTAACTGACGCCGCAACGGAAGGTCCGGGCCAGGCCGAGATTGCGGAAGGTGGTCGCGGTCAGGCTGATGGGGTAGTCAAAAAAGCGGCGCAGGAAGTAGATGCGGCTCTTGCGCTGGCGGACGAGCATGACCAGGTCTTCAGTCCTGGCATCCGGAGCTGACGTGGGTTGGGGAAGGTCGCGCTGCATGCCATGGTAGGTGAGTTGGCCTTCCTGAGACGCCCCGGCTTCCACGGGCATAAGTTCAAGCCACCAGCGCATGACGCGGTCCGATTTGGAAAAGAAGCGGTGCCCGCCGATGTCCATGCGATTGCCCTTGTAGCGCACAGTCCGGGAGATACCTCCGATTTCGTGGCTGGCCTCAATGAGGATGGGCTTGATTCCGGATTGCCGCTGGAGCTCAATG
>DATKGE010000385.1:0-12612 GCA_035510955.1 Occallatibacter sp.
TTCTTCCGCCCCATCCGCACCTCTTCAAGCGTGGCCCGCGGCTCCTTGCCTCGAATCCGCCCGGTGATCCACTCCTCGAAGAACGCATACGTGGCCGCCACGGCAAACGGAATCTTCACCGTGGGAGAAGGAATGCCGGTGATGGCGGACATTTTGTCGAGTATCTGCTTGAGCGTCAGGTTTTCCCCGCCGAGAATATACCGCTTGCCCGGCTTGCCCACCTCAAGCGCCGCTACATGCGTGCGGGCGATTTCGGAGACGTCGACCAGGTTCAGTCCGGTGTCCATGTAGGCGGGAAACTTGCCGTTGAGAAAGTCGACGAAGATGCGCCCGGTAGGCGTGGGCTTGGCGTCGTTGGGGCCGATGGGCGTGGTGGGGTTGAGGATCATCACCTGTTGCCCGCCCTCGGCTGCCTTGATTGCTTCAAGCTCGGCCAGGAATTTGGACCGCTTGTAATGGCCGACCATGTCCTTGAGCGACACCGGTGTGTTTTCATTGATGACCAGGCCATCGCTGCGGAAGCGCATGGTGGCCACGCTCGAGGTGTAGACCACGCGCGGAACGCCGGCCTCGCGCGCCATCCGCAGCAGCTCCCGCGTGCCATCAACATTGGCGCGGTACATCGTCTGCGGATCGCGAATCCAGAGGCGGTAGTCGGCAGCGACGTGCATCAGGGCATCGCAGCCCTCAAGCCCGGCGCGCAGCGACTCTGGCTCCAAAAGGTCGCCGACGTGCGTCTCGCCGCGAATGCCTTCAAGGTTTTTCAAGTTGCTGTTCTTGCGCACCAGCAGGCGCAGATCGGCGCCCTGGGCGGCCAGAGCAAGCGCCACATGGTGGCCCACAAATCCGGTAGCGCCTGTAAGGAAAACTTTCATGGAAGGGGTGCAAAAAGCGGCTACTTCACAGTGCGTATTTCAAAGTTCACAGTAAACCAATCACCTGCAAACATCCACCTGAAGCGCTCGAAAATTGTCGGGAGCGCCGAGCAACGCCTCACTGAGAACTACGAACTGTGAGCTGTGAACTTGAAGCTCTAGTCCAGCGCTTCCGGATGCAGCGCAATGTTCTTTTCCCCAGCCGCTTTCTTCTCGTTGTAATTCTGCACCCACGCTTCCCAGTGCTTGCCCGCGGCGCGATCCTTGCCGCTGAACTCCAGCCGCGCTATCTCCGCATAACTCACCTTGCGCTTGTCGTTGGCGCTGGGAGTGAAGTATTGCACATAGGAGTCCGCAAGCGTTGCTCCACCAAGGCGATTGAAGATATAGGCCTCGATGCGCTCGCCGGATTTAAGCGTCAGAGTTACATCGCCGCGATAATCAAAGGCTTTTTCGAGCGCCTGGCGCAGGTCGTCTTCGCCGGCAAGCTCAGGAATCCAGCCCTCAAGATTCTGGTGCTCGAAGCCGGGAGCCACTTCCAGCGCTTCCACCTGTTCCAGCGTATATTTCAAGACTTCAGCGCTCATGCGTTGGTCTCCTCGAGCGTGTGGACGGGCTCGGCGATCTGCACCAGCGGCACATGACTCTGCGGCGACCACTCATTCAATAGCTTCATTGCATGTTTATCTTTGTAACTCGAGAAGGTGCCACGCACCATGCCCCAGAAGCCCTGGAGCGAACCGAAGCCATCCATCACCGCTGTCGGCTCATAGCCGCAACTTACCATGCAGTTAGCGCACTTGGGGTTGCCGCTGGCTGCGCCGTACTCTTCCCACTGAGTGGTGTCGATAAGTTCCTGGTAAGTCTCGGTATAACCATCCTGCAGCAGATAACATGGCCTCTGCCAGCCGAAGATGTTATAGGCCGGCGATCCCCACGGCGTGCACTCATATTTGCGGTCGCCCATCAGGAATTCAAGAAACAAGGGCGACATATTGAATTTCCATGACTTCTTTCGATTGGAAAGAACCGCGCGGAAAAGCTTGCGCACGCGAGCCCGGCCCATGAAGTGGTTCTGGTCCGGCGCCTTCTCGTAGCTATAGCCGGGCGAGAGCACGATCCCTTCAACGCCCATGTCCATCACTTCGTCAAAGAAAGCGCGCACGCCGTTCGGTTCTGTGCCGTCGAAGAAGGTGGCGTTGGTGGTAACGCGGAAGCCGCGCTTGACCGCTTCCTTGATGCCTTCGACCGCAATGTCGTAGCCGCCTTCGCGGCATACCGAGAAATCGTGGTGCTCGCGCTGCCCATCGAGATGGACTGAGAAGGTGAGGTACTTCGACGGCGTGAACTCCGGCAGCCGGCGCTTCAGTTCGAGCGCGTTGGTGCAGAGATAAATGTACTTCTTGCGCGCGATAAGGCCGTTGACGATGTCCACGATCTGCGGATGCAGGAGCGGCTCGCCGCCGGGCAGCGACACCATGGGCGCGCCGCACTCTTCCACCGCGGCGAAACACTCCTCAGGCGAGAGTTGCTTCTTCAAAATATGCGGCGGATACTGCACCTTGCCGCAACCGGCGCACGCCAGGTTGCAGCGGAAGAGAGGTTCCAGCATCAGCACCAGCGGATACCGCTTGTTGCCGGCCAGCTTCTTCTTCAGCACATAAGTTGCAACCGTCCACATCTGAGAGATTGGAACAGCCATCGTTGAGTTAACCTCCAGCGCCCAGTGCAGCGCGTTCCATGGCCCGCTTATAGCCGGTCAAAGCCAGCAGCGGGAAGTATTGACGATACAAGTTATAGGACAGGTAAAAAACTCTTGGAAATCCTGTCCCGGTGTAAAGAGCCTGCCGTGTCCAGCCCGAGCCCGTGCTCTCGTCCCAGCCTCCATCCGCCTGCTGACGCGTCAGCAGCCAGCGCACGCCCTTGGCAATGGAGTCGGACCGGTCGTCGCCCGCGGCCAGCAGGCCGAGCATCGCCCAAGCGGTCTGCGATGGCGTGCTCGGACCCACGCCGCGAGTGTTCGGGTCGTCGTAACTGCCGCAGGTTTCGCCCCAGCCGCCATCGGGATTCTGCACCATCCTGATCCACTCTGCCGCCTGCTGAATCTGGGGCTCAAGATGATCGATGCCAATCGACTCTAATCCTCTCAACACCAAAAATGTCCCGTAGATGTAATTCACGCCCCAGCGCCCAAACCAGCTTCCGTCGGGCTCCTGCTCGCTGAGGATGAACTTGATCGCCTTCTCCACGCGCTTGTCCGCGCGCGTGTATCCGTACGCGGCCAGCATCTCCAGGATGCGCCCGGTAATGTCCACCGTGGGCGGATCGAGCATGGCGTTGTGATCGGCGAAGGGAATGTACTGGAAGATCATCTTGGTGTTGTCTTTGTCGAAGCTGCCCCAGCCGCCGTTCTTGCACTGCATGGCAAACTCCCACTCGATGGCCCGCTGCGCCACCTTGTACTGGTAGTCTTCGCGCGGATTCTCCACCTTGTTCAACGCCAACAATACCTGTGCCGTGTCGTCGGTGTCGGGATAGAACTCGTTGTTGAACTCGAAGTACCAGCCGCCCGGCTCCGTATTCGGCGCCTTCACGGCCCAGTCTCCTTTGTGGCGTACTTCCTTGGCCAGCATCCAATCGGCCGCTTTGATCATGCGCGGATCGTTCGCGGGTACGCCGGCTTCGCCGAGGGCGTACACCGCTTGTGCCGTATCCCATACAGGCGAAACCGCAGGCTGCATGCGGAAGGTTTTTTCCGGGACGTCCGCTGAGGCCGGCTGCTCGATGCCCAGTTTCTCAAACTCATCGCGCGCGCGAATCACCTGCGGGTCGTCCTCCGAGTAGCCCAGGCAGCGCAGCGCAATAATCGCGTTCAACATGGCCGGATAAATTGCGCCGAGACCGTCCGTCATTTCAAGCCGCGCCAGCATCCACTTCTCGGCCTTCTTCAGCGCCAGCTTGCGCAAGGGGCGCAGATGCACCGCTTCCATGAAATGCAGAACCCGATCGACCATGAGGAAGAAATTCCGCCACGACACGAGCTTCTTCTTGTTCATTCTCAGCCGCAGCGTGGCGTTGGCGCGGCCGCCCACATACAACTCGTCAATCCCCTGCTCCGGCGGAATGCGCTTGAAAGGCTTCTTGGCGTAGATGATTGCAAGTGGAACCAGAATCGATCTCGACCATGAAGAGATCTCGTAGATATTGAAGTAAAACCAATTCGGAAAAAGAACAATCTCCGGTGGAATGGCCGGGACCGCATCGTAGTCGTATTCGCCCAGCGCGCAGAGATACATCTTGGTAAAGGTGTTGGTCGCGACCACGCCGCCATGCGCCAGCACCCACTCGCGGCACTTGGCCAGCCGCGGGTCGTCCGGGCCGATGCCCATCAGCTTGGCCGAGGAATAGCACTTGACGGAGAGGGAAATATTTCCGGGGCCGCGGGGATAGAGGCTCCAGCTGCCGTCCTCATTCTGGTAGCGCATCATCTCCGCGAGAGCGCGTTTGAGACGGCCCGGATCGCCGCTTTCCAGGAGCGTGTGCAGGAAGATGTAGTCGGCCTCGAGCATGGAGTCTGCTTCCAGCTCTCCGCACCAATAGCCGTCCGGATACTGCTCAGAGAGCAGGTACTCCCGCGAGTTCACAATTGCCGATTCAACATCCGCCAGGTCCGCGTCCATGCGCCCAAAGCGGGGCGACGCAACCCTGGCAGCTGCAGTCTGAACTGCCGTGACCTCAGCGTTTGCCGATTGCTTTTTGCCCTGTTGATTACTCATTCGATTTAAAGCGCCTCAGAACCTGTACGAGTCTCTGGTCTCTTGGTTCCCAATCCCTTAGTCCCTAGTCCCTGCTCTTTATCAGTTCACCGGCACCGATCCTGCCCCGCCCGCGCTGCCAATCGCCTGGATGATTTCCGGCGGCAGGCCGAAGCGCACATTCTCCGGCATCACTTCAACTTCTTCGACGCTGTCAAAACCGTTTAGTCGCAGATAATTGACCACGTCTTCGACCAGCACTTCAGGGGCCGACGCGCCCGCCGTAACTGCAACCGTACTGACGCCGGCGAGCCACTTGGGATCGATGGCCTGGGAGTTATCAATGAGGTAACCCATCGTGCCCAGGTTGCGCGAAACCTCCACCAGCCGGTTGGAATTCGAACTGTTGGTCGAACCCACCACCAGCACTAGTCCCGCGTTGTGCGCCACGTTGCGCACCGCCACCTGGCGGTTCTCGGTCGCATAGCAAATATCCTGCGAATGCGGCCCTACAATGTTGGGATACTTCTCTTTGAGCGCGTGGATAATGTCGCGGGCCTCGTCCAGGCTCAGCGTGGTTTGCGTCAAATAAGCCACACGGTTCGGATCGGGAACCTTGAGCTGCGCCACTTCGGCCACATTCGAGACGACTTGCGTCACATCCGGCGCTTCGCCCAGCGTGCCCTCGATCTCATCGTGGTCGCGGTGCCCAATCAGCACCAGGGAGTAGCCCTGTTTGGCGAACTTCACCGCCTCGATGTGGACTTTAGTAACCAGCGGGCAGGTCGCGTCAATCACTTTTAAACCGCGGCCTTTGCTGCGCTCGCGCACCGCCGGCGAAACGCCGTGCGCGGAATAAATGACCCGCTGCCCATCCGGCACGTCGTCGATCTCATGGACAAAGATTGCGCCCTTTTCCGCCAACTCGTTCACTACATAGCGGTTATGCACAATCTCCCGGCGGACGTAAATGGGCGCGCCAAAGGTTTCCAGGGCGATCTTCACAATGTCGATCGCGCGCACCACTCCGGCGCAAAAGCCGCGCGGCTTCAGCAACAACACCCGTTTCTGGCTGGGGGAAGTCTCGGCGTGGTTTCCGTTCGAGATGGATTCAAGCAGGCTTGTGGTCACATCTTTAAGTATACCAACGAAACAACCCCAGGAACAGAAGTTAAAGCGCTGAAATGAGCAGTGAATCCAACCCCGTCAGGCATTCCCGATGAGGTGTCTAAGGCCAGGCGGTCACGGCTTGGAATCGCGGATGGGCATGGTGCACGTCCCCACATAGAAGAGCGCCGCCGATTTCTTTCGCTGTGGAATGAGGCAAAATCAGGCAGTCGGTTCGATGTCTCTCGAAATCCACCAAAGCACTTCGCCGAAAATCTTCCACTTTGAAGCGTTGCTCACATCCAGAGGCACGTATTTGTGATTCGCCGACACCAGCAGATCGAATCCCGTCAGGCGCTGGAACCGCGCCACCTTGAATCCCAGATCGCGGTGAGCAACAACCGTCAGCCGCCTGTTGAGCCCTTCGCGATCCGTCATGACGGTATCCACGAAGATGATCGAATCGGGCGCAATGAGCGGAAACATGGAATCGCCTTGCAGGTGCATGCTGATCATATTTTCAGGATGCGGGCACCAGGACAACGGCGCCAACAGCACGTCTTCAACCTCAACCTGCGACAGGCTCACATTCTCCTTCGGCGGAATGCGGTCTCCATAGGCAGTTACATTGAGCAATGGAATTGCGACAGCATTTCCTTTTCCGGCCAGATGATGCGAAACCTTCTTGCCGGCAATCAGTTGGAAGTCCCGCAGGCTGACGCGCAGCGAGGAGATTGCCCGCAGAAAGCTGGCATCCTGCAGGCCGGAAGTATCCATGCCGGCCCGTTCCCAGAAGTACACCCCATCCGGCCGCCCGGCCAGATTACCAAGCGCAATATAGCTTTCCGCGGTCGGCTCGTGTCTGCCCTGGATCCAGCGCGAGACAGTGGGCGGAGAGACGCCAAGCCGTTCGCCGAGCCTCGCCTGGGTCAACTTCAAATCGACGAGAAGTCGCCGGATTCGATTCGACCACTCCGGGGAAGTTGTCTTCAATGCAACCATCGGGGCTCCACGCTGTTCCAGGCCCGGTATTTCATTAGCGCAATTCCGCTAATGAAATCAATAATTTAGCAACCTGGCAGGTATACTAACAGGAACTTTTGCGCATCTTAACCTAGGCAAGGCTGAAAACGGTCGGCAGCTGCAAATACCGCGTAGACCGGACAAACAAAGGGCCCGTGTCCCCGGTCATTCGCGTTGTACAGTCCAACGGAAGGCAGTTCGCGGCCAATGAAATACAGCTCGTCCCCAGAAATTTCAAAGCGAACATCAGGGAACTTCCAAATGACGGGGAACACCCGAGTTCGCAAGATTCTCATCGTCGAGGACGAAACGGCCATCGCAGATACGTTGGCCGCTATCCTCTCGACGCGCGGTTATTGGGTTCAGGTTGCTTACGCAGCGGAAAAAGCCATTGATGTCATTGCCGGCTGGGAGCCCGATGTGGCCATTGTGGACGTGATGCTCCCGGTGATGAACGGATTCGATTTTTCGATCATCCTGAAGGCCAATTACCCGGCATGCCGCCTCATGCTCTTCTCCGGAGAGCCGGACACCGCCGCCTTGTTAGAAGAAGCCGTGAAAAAGGGACGCAACTTTGAGGTTTACGCCAAGCCCCTTCACCCAATTTTTGTGCTGGCCACAGTGGAGAGCCTGCTTTCTTCCGGACCGGAACCGCTCGCTGATGCTTAGGGCAGGGCTTCAGCACAAGCACATCCGCTAACGGCTTCCCGCAATCATCTGCCCCGCGTGCTGCAGGCTGGTATCTGTCACCTTGGCGCCGCTCAGCATCCGCGCCACTTCGTGGGTGCGCGCGCGGTCGTCGAGCAGGCGCACTTGCATCTTGGTGCGGCCGTCGGCTTCGCGTTTGTCGATGAGAAAATGCTGGTCGGCGAAGGCTGCAATTTGTGGCAGATGCGTCACGCACAGCACCTGCTGGCCCTTGCTCAGAGCCTTCAGCTTCTGGCCCACGGCCTCCGCCGCGCGCCCGCCGATACCGATGTCGATTTCATCAAAGACCAGCGTGCGCGGCGTTGCCGACTTCTTCTTCGGCTTGGCCGCGCCTTCTTCCACGCTGACTTTCAGGGCCAGCATAACCCGGCTCATCTCGCCGCCCGAGGCAATCTCATCCAGCGCCTTCAGCGGCTCGCCGGGGTTGGTGGCGATGCGGTATTCAACCGTGTCCCAGCCGGATGCGGTCCAGTCGGCTTCGTTCTCGCCGGCGCGCACGGCGATTTCAAACCGTACCTTCATGGCGAGAGAGTTGATCTGCGCTTCGGCCAGCTTGGCCAGCTTGCCCGCCGCAGCCTTGCGCTCCGCGTGCAACGCGCCGGCAGCCGCCTGATAAGCCTTGGCCGCACGATCGAGATCGGCGCGAAGCGCATTGAGAATCTCGTCCTTGTCCTCGACCTCGGCCAGCTTGCGCGCGACTTCTTCGCCGAACGCAATCACCTCGGTCACCGTCTGGCCATACTTGCGTTTCAGCCGGTCGAGCGCTGCCAGGCGGTCCTCAATCTCCGCCAACCGCTCCGGCGACGCGTCGATGCCCTCCGCATAATCGCGCAGGCTCGCGCCCACGTCGCCCACCGTGGCCCGCGCCGACTCCAACTGCTGCGCGGCCTCGGCGAAGCGTCCGTCGTAGCGCGCCAGCTCCTCCAAGTTCCGCGCCGCTGCCCGCAGCGAGACTTCCGCCGAAGCCCCGCCTTCGTACAGCTGCTCGAATGCGCCCATCGCCGCCGCATAGAGCTTTTCCGCATTGGCCAGCACGCGCTTTTCGGTTTCCATCGCCTCGTCTTCACCAGCTTCCAGGCGCGCCGACTCAATCTCCTTGCGCTGATAGCTCCACAGATCGACCATGCGCAGGCGGTCCTGCTCGCCCTCGACCAGCTCGTTCAGCTTCGCCTCGGCTGCACGCCAGCGCGCATACGCATCGGTCACGGCTTCGATCGAAATCCCCGCGAAGCGATCGAGCAGAATGCGCTGCTGCGCCTGGTCGAAGCTGGTCAGGGTTTCAGTCTGCGCATGAACCAGCGCCAGCTCCGGCGCAAGCTGCTTGAGCACGGCCACGGTGGCCGGCTGGTTGTTCACAAACACGCGGCCCTTGCCCGTGGACAGAATCTCCCTGCGCAGAATAATGTCGTTGCCCTCGGCGTCGATCCCGTTTTCTTCCAGGATCGCCTCCGCGCCCGGCGTCGCCTCAAACACGCAGGCCACAACGGCCTTCTCCGCGCCGTGCCGCACCACTTCAGCCGACGCCTTGCCGCCCATCAGCAGCGCCAGCGCGTCTACCAGGATCGACTTCCCCGCTCCGGTCTCGCCGGTCAGCAGGTTCAGCCCCGGCCCGAAGACCGCAATGGCGTGGTCGATGACCGCATAGTTTTCCGCACGCAGCTCAACAAGCATTCCTGGCCGATCCTCGTCCAACACAATCGGGAACAGGGATCATCTTAAGCGAGCGCCGCAGCCCACGACAATCCGAGCGCAGTGCAGCACGATCGGCCATGTTGGGCTCTCGACTGAGCCCGCCGCGGAAACGCTTCAGAACGTGAAACGACCACCAACTGTCGGAGCAAAGTTGTTGTCGGAGTTATAGGGGACGCCGGGGCCATGAGGAATGGCGATATCCAGACCGCCGCTCACCCAGGAATACGCAATTCCGGCAAATAAGTCGAAACGCCTGGTGAAGTTATGATCCAAATAGAGCGACCCCTCATTGAGGGTGCCCGCGCAGGAACTGCGGAAACCGGCTGCTACCGAGCAGGTCGGCGGGCTGCGGAAGTCGTTCTGGCGCTGTTGATACCAGGCCACAGTGAAGTCGGTTTTGCTGTGGTAGGTGTACTTCGCGCCCGTCCACCAGATCTGCACCAACTTCTCAGAATCAAGATTGTTGTCTTCGGCGCCGCTCATGATGTAACCGGCCTGGTCCGAGGCGCCAACGCCCAAAGGGTTCTTGGGGTTATTCTGCCAGATGTATTCGTAGCCGGCAAAACACTTGATCGAGTCCGACGAATACCTGCCAGCAGCCATAACTGCGTTGTTGTCGGTCACGATGCCGTATACGGTGTTGGTCGTTCCGATCAGATCGGCCCCATTGATGGGGTTTGTATTGATGCTGTCGGTGGTCGACTGATAGGACGCCGACAAACTCTGAGGCCCCAGCAAGGGGTTCAATACGCTGATCGCCTGGTTGTAATGTTGGAAGACGAGGTCGCCGAAGATCTTGCCGTAGTTTCCGCCGAGGTCGAATCCATAGGCGTTGTTATGCGCCGCTTCCGGCGTGCAGTTGGCGGCAGTCCAGGTTGCGGAGGCTGAGTAGCAGCCGGCAGAACCGTCGGCAAATTTATATATTGCGCCGAAGTGGACCGGGCCGTAGGCAAGGCGATACTTCAGGGCGTCGTCCCAACGGCTGTCCTCGGTGTCGCCGCCGCCGGCCATGGTGCCGTTATACCCGATGTACGAAAAGGCATAGCCGCCGCCGGCCGGATCGTAAAGGAGCATCGTATCGGTGCCGAGTGAGCGCTGACGGCCGAAGGTCAGCGTGCCCACATACTTCGACGAAATACCGGCATAGTATTCGTCGTTGAAGGGTTGGCCCGCGCGCGCGCCGTCGATGGCTTCCGAATAGCTGCTCCGGGGAAGGCCGTTGTTGATGGTGTTGGTGGCTGACGCGTTGGCCAGCAGGCCGGAATTCGGATTGATGCCCGTTGAAGCGTTGAACACAACCGACCAGCCAGGGAAAAACTCTTCCTTGCCTCGGATGCCCAGACCCGTTTGCTGCAGGTTGTTCGGCGCGATGAGAAATCGATGCTGATAGCCGTTGCGGTTCACCAGCGATTCACCTTCGTAGTTATAGCCGTTTTCCGGTAAGCCGTGGCTGACCCAGCCGACGCCGGCGTCATACGCCCCGTACAGCGTGATGCCGTGCCAGGTCAGCGCGCAATCGGTGGTGGCGAACTCGCGGCCGCTCGCGCAGGGGTCGGGGGTCTTCGGCTGCACCTTAATGTCGACCGCGGCATCCTGCCCGAACGCCAGCGTTGAAGAGAAGAAAAAAACCGACGAGAAGAAGAGAACCGCCGCCGCAAGAACCATCTTTGCCCCGTTCACATTTCCTCCATATAAAGATAACTAGATGCACAATCTTTTCCTGCGATTCTAAACGAATTTAAAGATCGAATCTATACGGTATTTCCATCCGCCCAACAATGCACGCCGGTCGCCCAGCGTTCCGGGTGTAACGTTGCATGATCCCAGCGTGTTGGACACGACTTGGAGCGGCTAACATCTTTTGCAATTGCCGGCAGGAAAAGAATTGAGACTTTGTGCTTCACTTCTTTCCATTCGCGTCTATACTCTGGACTCGATGACTGGACTCGATGGCTGGACTCGATGACTAGACTTAATGAAAGGACAGCCCATGGCCAATCTGGAGCATCTCTTCACCCCGCGCGAGGCTGCCGCCGCCGTCGGGGTCAGCTACGCCACCATCAAGAATTGGATTCTAGCCGGTACGCTGAAAACCGTCCGCACACCCGGCGGCCATCATCGCATTCCCGAGAGCGTGCTCAAGCCCCTGTCGGCGGTGCCGGTTAAAAGCAAGCCGGAGAAAAAACGAATCCAGTCGCGGGAGCGTTTTCGCACGACCAGCGGCCGCAACCAGCTGGTAGGAACCATCGTCGAGGTCAAGATTCGCGGCATTCTGGCCCAGGTGGTGCTCGCCATCGGCGAGCAGCGCATCACCGCGATCATCACTGCGGATGCCGCGCGCGAGATGCAGTTGCGCAAGGGCCAGACCGCGGCGGCCCTGATGAAGGCCACTTCGGTGATGATCACGCGGGGGTAGTGTCCTGTCTCCAAAGCTTCTATCAAAAAATTGCCTGTCATCCTGAGCGAAGCGTACTTCAGCGGAGTCGAAAGCCTGCCCTGAGCGGAGCCGAAGGGGACCTGCATTTGGTAAGCTCACCCGGTCCGCACCACATCGATGACTTGGAAGCCGCCTGCGCGTCTGATACCGTTAATACTGAGGTGAATGACGATTCTTACCGTTGCCTTCCTCGTCTTCTTTCAGGCTGATAGTGGCGCCGCCCCGGTTGGAATTCAGGGGCCCGCGGGCCTCATGGAAATGATCCACAACATTGGCCCGGTTGCTATCTCGGTCCTGGTGCTGCTGCTTTTTGCCAGCCTTTACTCCTGGACAGTGATCCTGGGCAAAATGGCCACCTTCGGCCGCGCCACGAAGGACACGCGCCGCTTTCTCCGCGCCTTCCGCAAGGCCACCCGCCTGCAGGAGATCGCCACCATGGCCGCGGATTGCAAGTCCAGCCCCCTGGCACAGGTATTTGAAGATGTATACGAGACCTACAAGCGCCAGACGGGCGGTTCCGGGCCGCCGCGCAACCTTACACCGCTTGAGCGCTCGGCGCAGACGGCTGCGAGCGAGGCGGTCACCAATCTCGAACGGCGCATGACGGGACTGGCCACCATCGCCTCGACCACCGTCTACGTCGGCCTGTTCGGGACCGTCATGGGCATCATCGACGCGTTCAGCGGCCTGGGCAGCGCCGGAGCCGCAACCTTGCGCGCTGTCGCGCCGGGCATCTCCGAGGCGCTTATCACCACGGCCGCCGGTCTTTTTGTGGCTATTCCCGCGCTGATTGCCTACAACCAGCTGACGGCGCGGATCAGGGTCTTTGCCGGCGCCACTGACGACTTTTGCCGTGAACTGCTGAACTCGCTGGAAGAGATTCCCAACCGCCAGCAGCCTCCGCGCCCAACCAGTCTCGGCGGCTCTCCAGGCCCCGAACCAATCCGGGGAGACTGAACGTGGCCTTCACAAGGAACACCGGACAAACCCGCTCGTCGCTGGCGGAGATCAACGT
>DATKGE010000386.1:0-2042 GCA_035510955.1 Occallatibacter sp.
GCCTGCGCAAGCCGGGCGAGACGCTGCCGAACGATAACGATCCAAACAAAGAAGGGGTGATGAAGCCGGTTCAATTCCCCAAGCCGAAGCCGGATAAGCAGCCGGGTGCGAACCCCGATGGAGAGCCGGATGCGGCCCCACCGGCCAGCACCCAACCTGCGCCTGCGGATGGATCGCAGCCGGCCGCGCCTCCTTCGACTGCGACGCCGCCAGCGGTCAAGCCGCAGATGCTGCAAACATCGGTGGCTGCCTCGGGAGCGAATTAGGCGGAGGCGACGCACGCCACCTTCATGTAAACTGGAAGGAGCGAGTCAGGCTCCCTTTGAGGCATTTCCTTGGGGAACAATCTCAAACCCAGGCAAGCCAGGAAGGCGAGCATCAGACCGCGCCGTTGAAGCCGTCCGCAGTCGCGGATGTGTGCAGAGACAACCCTAAAAGGAGAAACACCCCACCGATGGCCAAGATTGCAAAAACAGGTGATCGTAAGAAAGAAATGGACACGACGAAGTCCACCGATTGTCCCAAGTGCAGCAAGCCGACGCGCATCGTCAAGCGCGTAAAGGACCGCGAGCGCGGCATTCCGGGCGGCGTCTACATCTCGTGTTCTGCGTGCGACTTCTACGAGAAACTTTAAGCTTAGATTGAACTTTGAAGCGGAAAGAAGCCCGGCAGGTTGCCGGGCTTTTCCGTTGATTTGCACTTACTTTCAGAGCGCTTCGGCCATCTCTTTCAGAATCGCCTCCGCCGCCGCAGCGGGGTCTGCGGCCTGGGTAATCGGGCGGCCAACCACCAGGAAGCTTGCGCCACGGCGCAAAGCTTCAGCCGGGGTTGCGATGCGTTTCTGGTCGAGGAGATTGGCGCCGAGGGGGCGAATGCCGGGAGTGACCAGAACGCCCTCGGGACCCGTCAGTTCGCGCAGCTTGGCCACTTCGTGGGGCGAGCAGACGAACCCGCGGATTCCCTCGGCCAGGCCCATGCGGGCCAGCAGCTCCACCTGGGTGGCCGGAGTGTGGTCAAGGCCGATGGCGTCCACCTGGGCAGCGTCCATGCTGGTGAGCAGGGTGACGGCCAGCAGTTGCGGCGGATTGGTCAGGCCCTCGAGCGCGGTGCGCGCCGCAGCCAGCATGGCCGGACCGCCGCCGGCGTGCACGGTGATCATGCGCACGCCGAGGGCCGCGGCTGAGCGCACTGCTCCCGCCACGGTGTTGGGAATGTCGTGAAACTTCAGGTCGAGAAAGACGGAATGGCCCAGTTTGAGCAGCGGCTCCAGAACCGCGGGGCCGGCGGCGACAAACAGTTCCAGCCCCACCTTGAACCACTGGCAGGTATCTTCGAGGCGTGTCACCAGCGCGGCGGCCGTGGCTGCATCGGGCACGTCGAGAGCGACAATGAGGCGATTGCGGGCTTGGTCCAGCGGGCTCATCGCGCTTGCGCCGGCGGGTGCGAAGGCAGGATTCAGGAGCTCCGGGATAGGCATACCTAAATCGTACGGCAAAACCGGCACAGCTGCGCCCGGATTATTTTGCACAAGGACAGCGGTGCAAAACTCTGCATCGGCAAAGCTAATGGCCGATGCAGCAACCGGCCGCAAGTCCTGGCTCAAGCCTGGACAGCGACCTGCTGTGGGTCAACAGGCCGCAGCGCGATCTGGTCCGCTGCGGGCAGGAACCGGCAGAGATAATGGACCGGGTTTTCGGCCGCGGCCATCTGGCGCAGATGGTACTTCCACACGTCGGGCTTGATGGTACGCCGCGTGAACGGCTTGCGGGTGACCTGCACCACTTCGCCCTGGGAGTTGAGCCGGGGATAGGTGATGGAAGGAACCATGAAGCTCATGTGGGCGCCCGACCGCCAGAAGCAGCGGGCAAAGTCGTGCGAGAAGATGAGGGTGTAATGGCGGCCCTCGGATGCGAGCAGAGCGAGAGCCTCTTCCGCGCCCGGCCAGACGGGGCGCACACGCGACTGAAACCAGCGGCGGAATTCGAAGCCATTAAACTGAGCCTGGTTGAGCAACAAACGCAGCAACTCTTTTCGATTCATTT
>DATKGE010000387.1:0-5999 GCA_035510955.1 Occallatibacter sp.
CTGGCCGTCCAACCCATTCAGCACCATGGCGCGCTCCAGCAGATACTCTGAAACTGTCTTTTGCACCAGCAGAATCGGCTTGCCGGGCAACTGCGCCAGGGTCAGATTGTTGCGGGCCAATACCTGGTCGTTGCCGTTCGAGTAATCGCCGACGATCACCACAGTCGAGTCCACGCCGGCCGCGGCGGGCATATCCAGGGCCTCCATGTTGGTCATGGTGCAGGCATCGATATTCTTGCCCACAAACGCATCCAGTGAGGCGGCGTAATCGAAGCGCTGCACCTTGATGACCACGCCGTATTTATCTGCCCAACGTTTGAGAATGCCGGACTTGGCCATGTAGAAGTACGGGTTCCATCCAGCGTAAACAGACCACCCAACGGTGAAGGTTGGCGGCGCCGCCTGGGCCGGAATGGTGGACAAGCAGGCCAGCAACGCAATCAAAAACGCGGTTCCGAGGGCGGCGGAGCGGGAACGCAGTCCACGTCTGCAAGGGGCCGGATTCGATCGTTTCAGGACACTGAATATCAGAGCGGAAGGATACCTCGGCATGGTCGAACCATATCCCAGGGCATATAACGATTCAATGTGGATCGATATTTTTTATTCTGCGCATAAACAAACGCGCGGCGTTCCGAGAAGTGGCCCGGAATCAGGGCTTCGCGGGCACATCCAGCCGCCAGACCTTCTCGCCCGAATAACTGGTGAGCCACAGCGAGCCGTGGCCATAGCGGATGCTGTCGCCGCCCGCGCCATGCCACTGCCGCACCACCGTGTTGGTGGCGGGATCGATCCTGGTGATGGGGAACTTGAAGACCGTGGCCCACACCGCATCCGCGCCGAAGGCAATCTCCCCGCCGAATCCGGGAATGCCCGCGGGAATGGTCGCTATCAGCTTGCCGGTGGTTGCGTCCACGCGCGAAACGCTGCCGTCGCCCTGATTCAACACCCACACCGATCCGGCGCCGACTGTCAGAAACCGCGGCATGGGCCCGATGGGCGTGGAGCTGGTCACCGTGTTCGTGGCCGGATTCACGCGCACCAGCGCATTGCCCTGATTCGAGCTTACCCAGATCGAATCGTTGGCGAACACCGGGTTGAACGAGCCCGCGGGAATTGCGATCTTCGCAGTCACGCTGTTGGTCGCCGGATCGATGCGGTCCAGTTCGCTCGCCTTCGAAGTAACCAGCCACACGCTTCCAGCGCCCGTGGCAATTCCGCCTTCTGAATCGGCGGGCCCGGCGGGAATCGTAGCTTGAATCGCGCCCGTCTTCGCATCCGCGCGCACCAGGGTGTGGTCGCCGCAGCTCGGAATCCACAAGCTGCCAAAATCCGTCGCCATCCCCGAACAGGGCTGGGCAATCGTGATGATCGTTCCCGGCAGGTTGGTCGAGGCGTCCAGCCGCACCACGTGATTCACATTGGAACTTGCCACCCACACCGCGTCGCCGGTAACCGCGAGCCAGTCGGGATGGCCCTTGACGATGAACGTGGCCACTGGAGGCAACTCGGCTATATCGCGCTGGACGCCAGGCGCCGCGACACCCGTCTTAGCCAGGAACTTCGGTTCCTGCGCGAATCCAGGCGACCATCCCGCCAAAACGAGAAGGCACAGACCGAATTTGAAAAGAGTAGAACGATTCCAAAGCATGATTGGACTCCGATGCTGTTCAGTTTTTTGAATTTGTGTGCGGTGATTCAGAATCGATGGATTGCATTGCGGTGCGCGCCCATCAGGCTCCGCGCGCCAGAGTGGTCCCTTTCCGAATACGCATGGGCGGGTAAACCGCCGGGCCATTTCTTCCGGTGGCTATTTCCAGAAAAGCCTGCGCCGCGCGTGTCAGCGTCTTATCCTTGCGAAAGATCAAAGCCAGTTCGCGATGCAGCCTCATGCCTTCAACCTTCACAATCTTCAGCAATCCGGAGTGTTCGTCGTCGAGCACATTGGCGTGGGGCAGAAATCCCATGCCCAGTTCGGCGCAGATCAGCCGCTTCAGCAACTCGCTGGAGTCCAGTTCCATGGCGATCCGCGGTTGCACTTCGTGGTGTTGAAAGAAGTTGTTCAGCTGCGTGCGCTGGCGGCCCTGCTTGAGCAGCAGCAGGGGAAACTGCAGCATCTCGTCGAGCTTGACCACCTCGCGATTTGCCAGCGGATGGGTGGGTGCAACCACCAGCACCACGTCGTCGCGGTGAATGGTTTCGACCACCAGCCGCGGATCCTTGATGGGAAGCGAAGCGATCGCGAAATCGACATCGCGGTTGAAGACCGCTTCCAGTGAACGGGCATGCTCCGAGCGCACGATGTTCAGACTCACGCGTGCGCACTGTTTCTTGTAGAGGGCAAACACCGGAGGCAGGATGTAGAGGCTGGTGGCTTCACTGGCGCTGACCGAGACCTCGCCGCGCGCCGAATGGTAGAGATCGTTCACCGAAGCGATGATGTGGCTTTGACACTGCAAACAGTGGTCGGCGAAGGGCTCAAACAACTTTCCCGCCGCCGTAAACGTCACTCTGCCTCCGTCGCGGTCGAACAGGCGCGCGCCCACTTCCTTTTCCAGGGAGCGAATCTGCGCGGAAATGGCAGGCTGCGTTACGCCCAACTTCTCCGCCGCCCGCGAGAAGCTGCTCAGCCGGCACACCTGTTGAAATGTCCTGAGCTGCTCGAAATCCATGCTGTATGTCCATAGCTCTGCGCCATCGGAGAAGGGCGCAATGTCGCGGAAGTGACTGAGTTGAGCTTCATCATAACCCAGAATTGGTTGCGCGGCACCGCCCGGGCGTTTCCAGCTTCACGCCTAACCGCAGGGTCGAACCTCTCGCAGCAATCGTTTCGGGCCGGTATTTGCCCCGCCGGAAAATCTACGATTCCATCCTGCTGAACTTGCGATGTGCGGGTTTTTCTCCCGAGAAAGAAAACAAATACGGCCAAGAAAAATGCTTTGAGTCTGCCGATTCCTTATTCGGCTTTAGACGCGGAGTGGCACAATGCAATCATGCAATCCCGGATGAAGCGCAATTTTCTCATTTTGCTGCTCGCGGTGTTGTCGGTGTGTGGCGTTCCGGCGGCAGGCGAGAGACAAAAGGCTGAAAATCAAAAGGCCGACAAGCAGAAAACAGACGCGACCAAGGCGAAGAAGACCATCTATGGCTACTCGCTCGTCGACCTGGATGGCAAAGTAACGCCTCTCACTTCCTTCAAGGGAAAACTGTTGCTGATCGTCAACCTGGCCAGCCAGTCCACCTATCACGACCAGATCGAAGCGCTCGCCGAATTGCAGAAAATCTACGCCGATCAAGGCCTGGTGGTCATCGGGATTCCGTCAGCCGACTTCGGTGGCGAGGAGTTGAAAGACCCCGCAGCTCGGCGCAAATACTATCGGGAGACCGCGCACGTAACGTTCCCGATCTTTACCTGTGCGTCGTTGCGCGGCGTCAATGAGATTCCTCTCTATCGATTCCTGACCGACCCCAAACAAGGCCTTCCGGGGGGCGACATCCATTGGAATTTCACCAAGTTTCTGGTGGATCGGGAGGGATTACCCCTGGCGCGGTACGAGGTGGATGAGGACCCGGCCGATGTGGATTTTCACGTTACAATCGAAAGCGCGCTGGCCGGCAAGCTCAAGAAAAAGGGTGAATCGGCCAAGGAAGACAAGGCTCTCGGGGACGACGATTCAGACGATGACGATGAATGAAAACCGCGCGGCATCGTTTTAGAGACTGAGGAATCCTTGCCCCATCCGGGCGTGTCCTTCCTGACGCAAGGGTGGGAATCCACACACACCCGACCGTCGAAGCCTTACTTCAACTCCTGAATGTACTTTCTCCATCCACCCAGATGCGTGATCTCCTGCGCACCGGCAATGCCTGCCGGCTCGCACAAGAATCCTTTCACCGTTGAGCCGTCGGCAAGACGTAGTGTGCCCAACGAAAGCGGTGGTGGAATCGCATTCAGAAAGCTGCCTACCGTATCCTCAGGCATTGCCCAGACCTCGACCTCGATGCCCTGGCCTCCAAATCCCGGCTCATAAACCAGGCCGGGCTTGGGCGGCGTGGTATTCGGCACCGCATACAGTCGGTAATCGCCATGCGTGCGCGTAAAGCGCACCAGCCGCGCCTTGCGCTGCGTCATCTGCCAGTTCAGCGGCTGTCCTGTGAGGTGCGCGCCCACAACGGCCATCAGAATGCAGCCGTGGGGCGCGGATGAAGCGGCAATCGCAGGCGTGGCGGCAAGTTTGCGCTCCGAGCCTCCCAGCGTGATCGCCAGGCAGCGATGCAGCCGGTCCGCAATCTGCAGGAGCCCATCGTCGGTAAATGCTTTGCCGGTGAGCGACACGCCGAAGGGCAAACCATTGGGCTTAAAACCCGCGGGCACCGCGATTGCGGCCAGATCGAGCAGGTTGACAAAGTTGGTGTAATAGCCCAGATTGCTGTTCAACTCGACAGGAGCTTTCTGCACCTGCGCAATGGTGTAATCGGTCGGCGCGGTGGGCAGGAGCAGGAAGTCAACCTGTTCCAGGACCGTCGCCGTTTCGCGGCGCAGAGACTCGAGTGCGTAGTACGCATCAAAGACCTCCACGGCGCTATAACGGCTGGCTCCGGAGATAATGCCACCAACCGTTGGATCCATGACATCGAGATGCTCTTTCACGAATTCCTTCAACGCAGCCAGTCTTTCCGCAACCCAGGGACCGCTGTAAAGCAGGCTGGCGGTCTTGCGGAACGGTTCGTAATCGAAGTCCGCTGGCTCCCCGCCAAGCGCCGCGAGAGCCGCGACTGCGGCGTCGAATTTATCTCTGGCAGCCTCATCGCCGAACCATTGCATGCTCTCGGTGGTGGGAACGGCAAATCGGAAGGCGCTCGCGGCGTTCGGCACGCTCCAGGGCGCCGCACCCTGTCCCGGCACTGGAGCTCGCGAGTAGGCGTCAGCAGCGTCAAACGCGCGCGCCACCTGAAACACCCGAGCCGCGTCTGCGCATGTCTCCGCAAAAATTGATACGCAGTCGAGAGTACGACATGCGGGCAGCAGTCCGTGTGTGCTGACCCAGCCGCGCGTCGGCTTCAGGCCCACCAACTGGTTGAAGGCCGCGGGCACCCGCCCCGAGCCCGCAGTGTCGGTTCCCAAAGAAAAACTAACCAGTCCGCGCGCCACGGCCACCGCCGAACCTGCACTCGATCCTCCGGAGAGGTACTCGGCATTGAAGACGCTGGAGCAGATGCCGTAAGGCGAACGCGTTCCCACCAACCCGGTTGCGAACTGATCCATATTGGTTTTGCCGATCAGAATCGCTCCCGCGTCCAGAAGCCGCTTGACGACCGTCGCGGTCTCCGCGGCATCGTGCGCAAAGGCCGGGCAAGCGGCTGTGGTCGGCAGATATTCCACATCGAAGTTATCCTTCACGGCGAAGGGAATCCCATAGAGCGGCAGCGTGCCCGTGGACGCAGAGGCTTCAAGTTCCGCGGCGCGCCGAAGGTTGTGCTCCTTGGGTACGAGAGCGATCCACACGGGCCGCTCGCCCTGCTTCTCGATATCGCCGTAGACTTGTTCAACCAGTGCGGTAGGCGTCAGCGTCCCGGCCCGGTATGCGCTCTCCAATGTGGTAATGTCCACGGTTCACTTCCTTTTCCAGCTGTCGATGCAATTCTTTCGGTTCAGTCCAATCGGAGAATTGTGAGTTGCTGCCCGGCGCTTACCATTTGCCCGCTTTGGCAAAGAATCCTTTCTATCACCCCGGCGGCGGGCGCACCGATCGTCAACTCGATCTTCATCGCATCGAGCACAATCAGCCTTTGTCCAGCTTCAACGCGCTGCCCAGCCTCCACGGCAATCTGGAAGACGCTTGCTGTCATAGGCGCGTTCACGGCCTCGCAGCCCTCCGGCACTTCGTGTTCCACCCGGTCAAGGTCGGGCATGTCGGGTAGACCGGCAACCTCCAATTGGCCGTTCAACCGCCAGCGTTCCCGTTCTTCGTGGAAGGCGTGGCTCTGCTGAGCCTTGA
>DATKGE010000388.1:0-3868 GCA_035510955.1 Occallatibacter sp.
GCTTGGAGCGTAAACCCCCGGGCGCAAGCCTAGCTTGCATTCATCGCCTCAAACGCCCCGCGCGCCGCCGCAATGGTCGCAGCAATCTCTGCTTCCCCATGCGCCGTCCCCAGGAACGCCGCCTCAAACTGCGATGGCGGCAGCCACACGCCCTGGTCCAGCATGGCGCGATGAAAGCGCGCGAAGCCGGCGGACTCGGATTTCGCAGCCTGCTCGTAGTTCGTCACCGGACCATCAGTGAAGAACCACGTCCACATGGAGCCCACGCGGTTGACGCCAAGGGCGATGTTAGCGCGTTGGGCCTCCTGGGCAACGCCGTTCGCAACGGCCGCCGCCGTGGCCTCAAGCTGCGCGTAGATCTGAGCGGTGTTGGCCTGCAAATGGCTGATAATGGCGATGCCGGCAGCCATGGCCAGCGGATTGCCGCTCAGCGTTCCGGCCTGATAAACCGGCCCCAGAGGAGCGAGCTGGTCCATGAAAACCCTCTTGCCTCCGAACACGCCTACGGGCAACCCACCGCCCACAATTTTGCCCAGCGTGACGAGGTCGGGATCGAGCGAATAAGCCTCGCAGGCGCCGCCCAGCGCAACCCGAAACCCGGTCATGACCTCGTCGACGATGAACAGAGCGCCGTGTTGTCTGGTTACCCTCCGCAGGCCGTCGAGGTAGCCCTCGGACGGCGGAATGCAGCCGGCATTGCCGACGACAGGCTCGACAATGATCGCGGCAATCTCATTGCGATGAGCGTCAAAAGCCGCTTCTACGGCTGTAATGTCGTTATACGGCAGCGCCAGCGTCAACGCCGCAATCTCCTCCGGAACACCCGCCGACCCCGGAATCCCAAGTGTCGCCACACCCGACCCCGCCTTCACCAGCAGCCCATCCGAGTGTCCGTGGTAGCAGCCCTCGAACTTCACAATGATCTTGCGCCCGGTGGCCGCCCGCGCCAGCCGGATGGCCGACATCGTAGCCTCCGTGCCTGAGCTCACAAACCGCAGCTTCTCGATCGCCGGATAACAGGCAACGATCCGCTCCGCCAGATCGGCTTCAGCCGCGGTCGAAGCCCCAAAACTGGCCGAGTTGCGCGCCGCCCGCTCGATCGCCTCCACCACCGGAGGAAACGCGTGCCCCAGAATCATCGGCCCCCATGAGCCGAAGTAGTCGATGTACCGATTCCCGTCGGCGTCAATCAGGTACGCGCCCTCGCCGCGCTTCACAAAAGGCGGCGCGCCCCCCACTGCCTTGAACGCCCGCACCGGCGAATTCACGCCGCCGGGAAAGAAGCGCTCCGCGCGCTGTTGAAGTGCTTCGGACCTGGTGCGAATGGGTGCTTTGACGGACGAACTCATGATGCCTTCAGTATAGAGGCCAAAAACTTGCGCTCCCTTCCACTTGAATCGCGCATACCTGTGTTTTCATCTTCATAGCTGTGAGCGATCTCGAAAATATCGGCAATCGCATGCTGGTCATCTACGACGGCGTCTGCGGCTTCTGCAACCTGTCCGTCCGCTGGTTCCTGGTCCGCGACCGCAACGACCGGCTGCGTTTTGCCGCCTCGGATTCGCCCAAAGTGGCCGATCTGCTGGCCCGGCACGGTCTCGATGCCGCCATGGCAACCGGAAACTCCGGCACCATCCTCGTCGCCCAGGCTGTCGAAACCCCGGCCGAACGCCTGCTCATCCGATCTGATGCGGTGATAGCGATGCTCCGCGCGCTGCCCGGCCCCTGGCCTGGGCTCGCCGCCATGTTGCGGATCATTCCCCACCCCCTGCGCGATCTCGGTTATCGCCTGGTCGCGCGCTGGCGCTACCGCATCTGGGGACGCCTCGATGCCTGCCCGATTCCCACAGCCCAGGAACGCGCCCGGTTCCTCTAGACTGGTTCCGCTAATCCACCGACGCCCCGCGCAAATCCTGCTAGAATCGTCCTTTCCGGCAAGAATCGTCTTTCCCGGCGAGAATCGTCCTTTCCGGACGGACAGGCCGGCTCCAGCAGACCGGCCCAAGGCCCGCCACAGATTCCATCCGCAGAAAGCCCTGACACGTGCCCGAAGAACCCAAATCCAAGTCCGTGACCTACGCCGACGCCGGCGTGGACATTTCCAGCGGCGAGCGCGCCAAGGAACGCATCAAGTACCTGGCGCAGAAGACCTTCAACCGCAATGTCCTGGGCGGCATTGGCGGCTTCGGCGCGCTCTTTCGCCTCGATCTGCAGCGCTGGAAGAATCCCATCCTGGTCAGCTCGGCCGACGGCGTAGGCACCAAGCTCAAGGTCGCCTTCGAGCTGGGCATGCACCACACCGTGGGCGTCGACCTGGTCAACCACTGCGTCAACGACATCGCCGTGCAGGGTGCCATCCCCTTGTTTTTCCTCGACTACCTGGCCACCGGCCGCCTCGACCCAGAAGTCACCGAATCTGTCGTCACCGGCCTTGCCGAGGCCTGCAAAGCCAATGGCTGCGTCCTCATCGGCGGAGAAACTGCGCAGATGCCCGGCTTCTACGCCGACAGCGAGTACGATCTGGCCGGCTTCATCGTCGGCACCGTCGACCGCGAAAAACTGGTCACCGGCGCGGGAATCAAGCCCGGAGACGTGCTCATCGGTCTGGCCTCCACCGGCCTGCACACCAACGGCTATTCGCTCGCCCGCAAGCTGCTCTTCGAGGTTGCCGGCTACAAGCCCACCCAGTACGTTTCTGCCATTAAAGACAAAGCCGGCGCAGCCCTGATGAAGACCCATCGCAGCTATCTGTCTATTATTCAAAAGCTTGTCACAGCAGGAGTTACAACCGGAATGGCCCACATCACCGGCGGAGGCATCACCGGGAACCTGCCCCGCATCCTGCCCAAAAGCACCGCAGCCCAGGTCGAAATCGGCTCCTGGCCGGTGCTGCCCATCTTCGAGCACATGCGGACGGTAGGCCAGGTTTCGCAGGAAGAGATGATGCGCACCTTCAACATGGGCATCGGATTGATTGCCGTCATTCCCGCCGCCAAATTCGCGCGAGCCAAAACCGTTCTCGACCGCGCAGAAGAGAAGTTCCACGTCATCGGCCGCATCGTAAAAGGCGACCGCCGGGTGCAATACACATAGGAAGCCCGATTGAGCCGATGTCTTGAAAGGGCACGCCTTTAGCCGTGCCACAAAAGCAGCCCATCAAACGCGGGGCTTTAGCCCCTGAGGGGGACTTTGGAACGTACCTTGAACGATCGGCCAACCCGCCTCGGCATCCTTCTCTCCGGCCGCGGCTCCAACTTCCTGGCCATCGCCCAGTCCATCCGCGACGGTCGCCTCCCTGGCGTAGAGATTGCCGTCGTCATGTCCAACGTTGCCGATGCCCCCGGCCTGACCGCCGCACAGCAAATGGGCCTGCCGCACGCAGTGCTCGTCTCCAAAGGCCGCCCCCGCGCCGCGCACGACGCCGACGTCCTCGCCTGCCTGGAAAGCCACAAAGTCGACCTGGTCTGCCTGGCCGGCTACATGCGCCTCCTCTCGCCCCAGTTCATCGCCGCTTTCCCTAACCGCATCCTCAACATCCATCCCTCGCTCCTGCCCGCTTTCCCCGGTCTCGAAGCCCAGCAACAGGCCTTTGGCTACGGCGTCAAAGTGGCCGGCTGCACGGTGCATTTTGTCGACGAGCACCTCGACCACGGCGTCATCGTACTGCAGCGCGCCATCCCCGTCCTCGAAACCGACGACGCCCATTCCCTCGCCACCCGCATCCTCGCCGAAGAGCACCTCGCCTACACCGAAGCCATAGCCCGCGTGGCCAGTGGAGACTACCAGATCCGCGGCCGCCGTTTCGTTCAGCGGACTCGATAAAACGCCTCCCGGCAGGGAGGCAGCGAAAATAGCCCAGGCCGGAGTC
>DATKGE010000389.1:0-27557 GCA_035510955.1 Occallatibacter sp.
GCACTATGTGACAGAATTTCTACCGGAGGAATTGCGATGAAATCCGCGAAGCTTTTGCTTCTCGCCGGCGACTTCGTTGAAGACTACGAGATCATGGTTCCGTTTCAAGCCCTGCAAATGGTGGGCCACACCGTCCATGCCGTTTGTCCCGGCAAGAAGAAGGGCGATCAGGTCCGCACCGCCATTCACGACTTTGAAGGCGACCAGACCTACACAGAGAAGCGCGGCCACAACTTCACCCTCAATGCGTCCTTTGATGAAATTGACCCCGCAACTTATGACGCCCTCGTCGTTCCAGGCGGCCGCGCACCGGAGTATCTGCGGCTCAACGTAAGTGTGCTCGACATTGTCCGGCACTTCGACAAGGCGAACAAGCCGATCGCCGCTCTCTGCCACGGCCCGCAACTGCTGGCCGCGGCCGGCGTGCTGAAGGGCCGCAAGCTGAATGCCTATCCGGCCTGCGCGCCCGAGGTGGAGCTGGCCGGAGGAACCTTTGTCGCGCTGGACTTTTTCGACGCGGTGGTGGATGGAAAGCTGGTGACCGGCCCGGCGTGGACAGCCCATCCCGCCTGGCTGGCGCGGTTTCTCGAAGTGCTCGACGCCCATCTTGCCGCGGTGCCTGCGGCATCGTAAAAGGCAAACCTTTCGGGCCAAGAGCCATGGCCGCCGCCACGTCCCGCGGCAGCCCGCATGTGTTACATTCACGCCATGATCTTGAACAGCTTGGCGGTATTCGCAATTTTTCTCGCATTGGCCCCGGGACCGCTCTCAGCGCAGACAACCACCCCGCAGACCACCGCGGCCCAGCCGAGAACTCCGGTTGCCCGCCCGCAGACCCCTGCTACCCGCCCGCAGGCTTCGTCGCCTTACCCCGAACCCGCTACGGTACCGGCCAAGCCCGATTGCAACGGCATTCCCTGCGAAGACCAGCAGCCGCGCACCATCTTCGTCCCATCGGCTCCCGCGCCAACCGTCTGGCCGATCCATGACAAAATCTTGTGGGGGGTCTACCTGGTGCTGGCCTTCGTCGCCTACGCCGGCGTCTTCATCCTGAGAAAGATCGAGCGAAACACGCGCGCCATTGAAGCCATGGCCGGCGCCGCCCAGGAGACGGCAAGCGCGGCCTTAGAAACCGCTCAGTCCGCATTGCTGCACGCGCAGTCCATTGTCAATGCCGAGCGGCCCTGGGTCCTGGTCACCGCCGAACCCGCGCGCGGCGGAGACGGCAGCTTTGAAATCACCGCCACCAACCGCGGCCGCACCCCCGCCACCGTCACTTTGGCCTTGGATCAGGTGGTGTTTGCTGCAGATGAAGCGCACCTGCCCGGCGTGCCGGAGTTCAAGCCGGTCGAATCGGGCGCGCGCTTTGTTCCGGTAATTCTTCTGCCCGGAGAGGCAGCCATTCTGAAGACCGTCCGGCGCGAGGATGCGGAGGCCCTCTGCGGATCGGACGAGAAATTCGCCAGCATTGAAAGCTGGGAGGAGAGACTCTACTTGTGCGGCAAGGTCACCTACGCCGATCTGATTGCGCCCTCCGGCAAGGAAGCCCACGAGACCAACTGGTGCTGCTGGTACATCCACGGAAAACAACGCAGCGCGCTGGTCCCCGCAGGCGGGGACGAATACAACGCACACACGTAGGGAATGATCGCGGGCAACGACCGGGAAAACGGCGGCGAGCCTTCGCCCTACGCGTTCACCGTCTCGCGCAGATCCTGATCGAACAGAGGATCGGGTTCCGCCAACCGGATCAACCGATGCAGGTAAGCGCGCGAAATCGACAGGCTGCGTGCTGCCAGCGTCTTGTTCCCGTTGTTCTCGCGAACCGCGGTAACGGCCAGCTTGATCTTGTAATCGCGAAGCTGGCGCTCAAACGAGCCGGCCGGATGATAGTCGCCGATATTGACGACGTCCTCGCCTTCGTCCACGTCCTCTTCCGGCAGAGACAATGTCAGGTCTTCGGCGCGAAGCGTCATTCCGGGCGACAGAATGATCGCCCTCTGCATCACGTTCTCGAGCTCGCGGACGTTGCCGGGCCAGGGGTAGCTCTGCAGCATCTGCATCGCTTCCGCTTCGATGCTGTCCATGGGCTTCTGGAAGAGCTGCGCGTAATGGCGCAGAAAATGCTCGGCGATCTGCGGAATGTCTTCCGGATGCTCCTGCAGCGAGGGCGATTCAATCCGCATGACGTTAATGCGGTAGAAAAGATCCTGGCGAAACTTTCCTTCGGCCACCAGTTGAGAAAGGTCGCGGTGGGTAGCGAAGATGAGGCGAGCGCGCAGCGGGATGAGTTTGTTGCTGCCCAGCCGGCTGAACTCCATCTGCTGCAGAACGCGCAGCAGCTTGACCTGCGTAAACAGGCTCAGGTCGCCGATTTCGTCCAGGAAGAGCGTGCCGTCGCCGGCCTGCTCGAAGTACCCCTCGCGCGCCCCGACCGTGCCGGTGAATGCGCCTTTTTCGTGGCCGAACAATTCGGCCTCAATCAATGTCTCGGGAATCGCGCCGCAGGAAACAGCGACAAACGGGCGCTTGGAACGCAAGCCCATATTGTGGATGGCCCTGGCGATCAATTCCTTGCCGGTACCGCTTTCGCCTGTCACTAAAACCGCGGCGTTCAGATTGGTCACGCGGTGAACCATCTCGTAGACCCGCCGCATGTGCCGGCTCGATCCGATCAGCCTGTCGCACGCGGCCGGATCTTCCATCCGCTGCTGCACAGTCTCCAGTTGCCGCTTCAGCAGCGAGTTCTCGTATGCCCGGCTGAGCATGGTCTTCAGGTCGCGGATCGAAGGCGGTCTGCGGCAGTACCCGAAGGCGCCGGTGCGAACCATTTCAAATGCCGTCGACCGCAGACCGTCATCGGCCATCACAATCGCCGGAACGCTGGTCGCGATCAATTCCCGCGAGAATCCAACGCGCTCCTGCAGCGATTCATGTTTTGAGTTCAGATCCAGGACCATGACGTCGCATTCACCCGCGGAAACAAGGTCACTCATTCCCTGCTGGTCCGGCTTCAAAGCAATCTGGAATTCTTTGCCAAGGGCAGACGAAAGAAGGGGGTGCAGCGTACGGTCTTCAGAATACAGTCCAATTTTGATCATGAATGGGCGACCTTTCCCACCTGTTGCAGCCAAGCCGTTCCTGGATTAGATCGGCGAATGACTCCATCTTCGTTAATCGAATACGAGAATGCCATGCCTGTTTCGCGTTAGCTTAGTGCAACCTTGGTAATACATCGGGAGGTACTAGTGGGTAACAAAGTGTCGCGAATCGACACACAACACTCTTCCCCTCAGCCCAAAAGAGCAACAGCGGACAGGTCCGCGAAACAAATTTCCCCCTGGGTCTCTAGTTGCGAGGTTAGGCACCCGCATCCAGCCGGTCAATCACCCTTTGGTAACACTTCCCTCAATAGAGGTTGTGCAAAACCGAACTGAAACACGCCTCCCAATGCGGTGCTGGAGAGAGGTCCTTCCCCAGCTGAGCTTCGGCTTGATCGCGTAACCTCGTTCTTTATGTGTAGTTTGTACGGATTTGCGCCCGCGTCCGGCTGGGCGAATACCACCCATCCTGCCAGCATCGCAGGGAGCCGTTCGCTCTAACACCTTAGTTGTAGGCTCCAATCCATGTTTGTAGCCCTCCGCGGGGACCATTCCGGAGCGCCGCACTCGTCCGGCGCAGCCCTGCCGGCCAGGATGGAGCTTCAATTGCTAGAGTTACTCCAGTGGCCTTCCGACCAAAGCTTGAAGTGTGTCTGCTGGCAACCGCCGTTGCCGTCAGCCGTTTCGCGTTTCGCAGCCACTTTCTCTATGACCTCGATTCGGTCAACTTCGCCCTCGCCATCGGCCGTTTCGACCCCCGGGTTCACCAGCCTCATCCTCCCGGCTATTTTCTCTACATCTGCCTTGGCCGCCTTCTGAATTACCTGGTGCACGATGCCAACCTGGCGCTCGTCCTGCTCAGCATTGTGGCCAGCATCGCCACCGTAATCCTGATCTATCTGCTGGCCCTGGAATGGTTTGGGCCCAGCGCAGCCACCTTCGCCGGGCTGCTTTTTCTCTTCTCTCCGCTCGCCTGGTTTCATGGCACGGTGGCCCTCACCTACGGCATCGAGGCCGCCGCCTCCGCGCTGATGGGTTTTCTTTGCTGGCGCATCGACCGCGGCCTCGATCATGGAAAGACCAGCTTCATCCTTCCCACCGCCATCGTTCTGGGAATCACCGCCGGAATCCGGCCCTCTTCCATTCTTTTCCTCGGCCCGCTCTTTCTGTTTTCGCTGCGGAGCGCGACGCTCAAGCGGCAACTGCTTGGCATTGCGGCGCTTGGCGTGACCATCGGCGCGTGGTTCCTGCCCATGATCTGGGCCAGCGGAGGATTCGCCGCCTACTTCGGAGCCCTGTTCTCGCTGTGGCGGACGGTGCCCTCTCGGGACACCGTTTTCAACTCCTCGCCGGCCACTTCGATGGCCCGCGCAGCCGTCATCGTCTTCATCTACTTCCTGTGCTTCGGGGCCGCCGTGTTGGCGCCGCTCGGAGCATCCTGCAACCTCGTCCCGGCCGAAAAAAGCAAGAAGCTCTTCACCGCCGTCTGGATCGTTCCCGCGCTGTGCTTTTTCACCTTCATCTTTTTGAAACTGGTCAACAGCGGCTACCTCCTGCTGCTCGCCGCACCGGCCTGCATCTGGCTCGGCTCGTGGGCCGCGGACTGGTATGAGCACGGTCCTTGGCCAAAGCCAATAAAGCTCTCCGTCGCAGCCATTTGCGCCACCGCCAATGTCGTGATCTTCCTGATCTTTCCGGCCTACTGCTCCTATCGTTCCGTGCGCCATTTCGAAGCCGAATTGCAGGCCACAGTCACGGCTCTGCCTCAGGTTGGCACCCCGGACAACTTGCTCATCGTCTCCTTCGACAACCACTTCCTTGGCTATCGCCATGCGGGCTATTACCTGCCCGGCTACCTGACGCTCGAGTATCCTCAGGTGAACCTGCTCGAGGGCCCGCGCATCTTCGCCATGCAGGGCCGCGATACCCGACTGCTCTCCACTTTGCCCACCGCCCCTTTTACCCGTTTCGTCCTTTTTCCCCTGCCTGCGGGCGATCCGGCCTACACGCAATACATGGATAAAATCAAGGAACTTCTCCCCGCTAAAGACCTGCGCAGCATGGACTTGGGAGGCCACCAATTCGTGACCGCGCCGATGGCGGATTTGCCGATTTTGTTCCCCCATATGGCTTTGGCGCCCAGCCCAAACTTGATCCAAACGGTGTATACGCGGCGCTCCACTTTCGCCAGTAATCCGTAAACACCCGTGTACACCTCTGCCCTTTCCACAACGTTAATTATCTGAATACAAACCATTTGGCTCTTCCCGGATTTGGTTGGAGAATTGCTCTAACCACGGTGTTCCCTGAATTGATAGGGCTAGAGGAGCTTTTGGAATGCATTCGTTTGCCTGGTGGCCAACGCTGATTGTTCTCGCCGTGGCGACCTTCACGGACCTGCGCAATCGCCGTATCCCCAACTGGTTGGTAGTTCCCTTCCTGGTAATCGGCATCGCGGCTTCCACCTGGCTTCACGGCTGGCACGGACTGGGCTTCAGCTTTGAAGGCCTGGGACTTGGGCTACTGCTTTACGGAATTCTTTTCTGGATGGGCGGTATGGGGGCCGGCGACGTAAAGCTGGCTGCCGCGATCGGGGCTTGGATTGGCCCCAGTCAGCTGTTCATCGCATTGGTTGTAACCGCCATGGCGGGGGGAATCATGGTCCTCGGTTGGGCCTTGTTTGGAGGGTTTCTCAAAGATTTGTTCAAGGGCGCCGGGGATCATATGAAGCGCAAAATGCCCTACGCCCCGGCCATCGCTATCGGAACGTTGGTTTCTTTCTTTGCTCATTGAGGCGCGGAATTGCGGCAGGCCTGAATCGCGGACAAGTCGTTAATTGCCGATGAACAGCAGGGGATATTAGGACGGAACAGGGAGCAGTAATCGCATGAACTCGAACAGTCCCACATATTTCGAAACATCTTCTCCCGATTCCATCGGTTCGGGAGCGCTGTCGATCGCGTTGATCGGTCCGGACGAGCGGCGCCGTAAAGAGGCAGCCGCCGCTTTGCTTCTCTGCGATGGAGCTCAAGTCCGCGAATACACCGCCTACCCCGCCAGCCTCGACGATGTGCCCCGCCTGCTGGAGCAACGCAACGACGTCATCATTATCGACCTGGACAGCAATCCCGAATTTGCCCTGGAGCTGGTGGAAAGCATCTGCGCCAACGGTTCGGCGACGGTCATGGTCTACTCTTCCAAGCCCGATCCGGACCTTCTGGTCCGCTGCATGCGCGCCGGCGCCCGGGAATTCCTTACCCCGCCCTTCGAGCGCAGCAAGATGGCCGAAGCCCTGGTCCGGGCCAGCTCGCGCCGTTCCGTCACCCGCCTGCCCAGAAAAACCGGCGGCAGGCTGCTGGTGTTTCTCGGCGCCAAAGGCGGCGCGGGCGTAACCACGCTGGCCTGCAACTTTGCCGTTTCTCTGGCCCAGGAGTCCGGCCAGAGCACCCTGCTTATCGATCTCGATCTGCCCCTCGGCGACGCCGCCCTCAACCTCGGCATCGTCACGGAATACTCGACCATCAATGCCCTGCAGGATGCCGGCCGCTTGGACGGCAGCTTCCTGAACAAGCTCCTGACCAAGCACAGCTCCGGCGTTTCCGTGCTGGCTGCTCCGGGAAAGTTTCCCCAGTTCCACGCCACCAATGAGGCCATCGACAAGCTGATGACCGTGGCCCGCCAGGAGTTCGACAACGTCGTGGTCGACGTGGGCTCGCGGCTGGACCTGACCGACACCGTTCTCTTCAAGGATGCCTTCACCATTTACCTCGTCACCCAGGCCGGCATCCCTGAGCTGCGCAATTCCAACCGCCTCATCAGCCAGTTCTTCACCGTTGGCAGCCCCAAGCTGGAAATCGTGATCAACCGCTATGAGCCGCGCACCATGGGCGTCTCCGATGAAACCATCACCAAGGCACTCACCCGGCCATCTAACTGGAAGATCCCCAACGATTATGCCGCCGTGCGGCAGATGCAGAACACCGCGACTCCGCTGGCCCTGGGCGACTCCCCCATTTCGCGGCTGATCAAGCAAATGGCGATATCCATTTGCGGCGCGCGCGCAACGCAACCCAAAAAGAAGGGCTTCAAACTCTTTGGTTGAGACTCCGCATAGGAGTGCTCCCCCCTCGACGAAAAGGTGAAACGTGGAACTGCTGAATCTGGAAAATTACAAAGCGGAAATACACCGGACCCTGATCTCCAAGCTCGATCTGGAGAAGCTCTCGCGCGTCAATTCAAGCCAGGCGCGGCAGGCCGTCTCCGGCATCGTCAAGGAGATCATCGCCGACCAGCGGGTTCCCCTCAATTTCGATGAACAGGAAAAGATTCAGGCAGACCTGCTCGACGAAGTCTTCGGCCTCGGGCCCCTGGAGCCCCTGCTCCGCGACCCGAAAATCTCCGACATCATGGTCAACGACAAGGACCATGTGTTCATTGAAAAGGGCGGCCTGCTGCAGAGGGTAAGCACCACTTTCCGCGACGATCGCCACCTGTTGCAGATCATCGACCGCATCGTGTCCCGTGTGGGCCGGCGCGTCGACGAGTCTTCGCCGATGGTCGACGCCCGTCTGCCCGACGGCTCCCGTGTCAACGCCATCATTCCCCCGCTGGCCCTCGACGGCCCGTCGTTATCCATCCGCCGTTTCGGCACCGGCCCGCTGGCCGCCAATTCATTGGTCGAGTTGAAGAGCATCTCCGCCGAGATGATGGAAATGCTTTCCCAGGCAGTGAAGGCGCGCATCAGCATCGTCATCTCCGGCGGCACCGGCTCCGGTAAAACCACGCTGCTGAACATCCTGTCGCAGTACATTCCCAACAACGAGCGCCTGGTGACCATCGAGGACGCCGCCGAACTTCGCCTGGCGCAGGAGAATATCGTCCGGCTGGAAACTCGCCCGCCGAACATTGAAGGCAACGGCGCCATCAAGCAGCGCCAACTGCTCATCAACTGCTTGCGTATGCGTCCCGACCGCATCATCATGGGTGAAATCCGCGGAGAAGAAGCCTTTGACATGTTGCAGGCCATGAACACCGGCCACGAAGGCTCGATGACTACGGTCCACGCCAACACCCCGCGCGACGCCATCGCCAGACTCGAGTCCATGGTGGCCATGGGCAACATGAACCTGCCGGAGAAGTCTGTGCGCCAACAGATCTGTTCGGCCATCACCATCGTCGTCCAGGCTACCCGCATGAGCGACGGCTCGCGCAAAGTTACCAGCATCGCTGAGATCACCGGCATGGAAGAGAACGTCATCAGCATGCAGGAGATCTTCACATTCAACAAGAAGGGGATCGGACCCGACGGCAAGGTTATTGGAGCATTCCAGCCTACCCGCATCCGTCCCAAGTTCCTCGAACGGCTTCGCGTCGCGGGCATCATCCTGCCGCCCAGCCTCTTCGAAAAGGAAACACCCGTCAATTACTAGGCGAAAGGAGGTCAACCGATGGCAATGATTATTTTGGTCGTATTCATAGGCGTGTTTTCGGTCGCTGGGCTGGTACTCTACGCTGCCGGCTCCGGTGCCTCTCAACGGGCCAAGCAGGTGCAGGCCACGCTGGACTCGGCCCTGGCCACGGAAAGCCAGGAGATGCGCGATCAGATCGTCAATCTGCGCAAGAATGAGCAGCTCAGCGCCATTCCCTGGATCAACAACAGGCTCTCCAAACTCGAAATCGGTCCCAAGCTGCAGGCCCTGATCCACCAGGCCAATCTCAATTGGACCGCGGGGAGCCTGCTGGCCATGTGCGGCGCCTGCTTCGCTGTCCCGGCTTTCATTGTTCACTGGAAACTCGACAACACGCTCATCGCTCTGCCGGTTGGATTGGCGTTCGGCTTTCTGCCCATCGGCTTCGTGCTCTTCAAGCGCAGCAAACGATTCAATGCGTTTGAAAAAGACCTGCCATCCGCTTGTGACTTGATGGTGAGCGCCCTGCGCGCAGGACAAAGCCTCATCGCGGCGATGGGTATGGTCGCGCGAGAGATGGCCGATCCGCTCGGCGGTGAATTCAGTACCTGCTTTGAAGAGCAGAACTTCGGCCTCGATATGAAGGTGGCCATCGACAACCTCCTCCACCGCGTCCCCCTGCAGGATTTGCGGATCGTGTGCACCGCGATCCTGATCCAGAAGGAGAGCGGCGGAAACCTGGCCGAAGTGCTGGACAAGACTGCGCATGTGATCCGCGAGCGCTTCCGCCTGCGGCGCGAGGTGCAGACGCGCACCGCCCAGGGACGCATGACAGGGTATGTACTCACCCTGCTTCCCATCATCCTGGGCATTGCTTTGTACTTCGTCAACCCCACCATGATGAGTCTGCTGTGGAAACGCGACATCGGCGTCAAGCTGCTTTGGACGGCGTCCGGGATGATCGTGGTCGGTGGTTTGATCATTCGAAAAATTGTCAACATGGATGTCTAAAGGGGACGTATGGGAATCTCGATTCTAGTTTTCGGCGTTTTGTTTCTGTTGATCGCCAGCGGCGGGCTGCTCTTGTTCTATCGCGAAGCCATGCTGCAGCGCATCGCCGAAGTCATCAACCCGCAATCCAAACCGAAAACCCTGTTGAGCTCCATTCAGCAATCGGGATTTTCGATTGGCGGTGTCGTTGAGCATTTCGACAGCGTAATTCCCAAGAGCCAGGCGGAAGTGTCGGTAGTCAAGCAGCGTCTCATCCAGGCCGGCTATCGGAAAGACACGACGGTCAAGATATTCAACGGCTCCAAATTCGTGATTCCGATTGCGCTCTGTCTCGTCGCCCTGGTCAGCGGTCTCGGCGCACTCAGCCCGTTCTTCGTTTATACCGTGTGCCTGGGCCTCGGCTACCTGGGCCCGGACTTCTGGCTGGGCCGCCAGATCAAGAAGCGCCAGAGCAAAATTCGCCGCGGCCTTCCCGATGTCCTCGACCTTCTGGTCATCTGCATCGAAGCCGGCCTCAGCCTGGACCAGGGCACCATCCGGACCTCGGAAGAACTGGTCCATGCCCAGCCGGAGCTTTGCGATGAATTGCACGTCGTCGTGCTGGAACAACGCGCCGGACGCCCGCGCCAGGATACCTGGAAACATCTGGCCGAGCGCACCGATGTAGACTGCGTGCGCAACCTGGTCTCCATGCTGATTCAGGCCGAACAGTTCGGCACCAGCGTCGGCAAGACCCTGCGAACCCACGGTGACACGCTTCGCACCCAGCGCATTCAACAAGTGGAAGAAGCAGCTGCCAAGACCACCATCAAGCTGATCTTCCCGCTCGTCTTTTTCATCTTTCCATCGCTGTTCCTGGTCGTACTCGGACCTGCAGTCATCATCATGATGGATTCATTTTCAACGCTCTTTAAATAACCGAGGAAAGGAGAATCTGTATGGACAGTGTCATCATCATCAGGATCGTTGCCGGCGTGCTGTTTGCCGCCGTGCTCGGTACTCTGGTTCAGCGCCGCCGCTCGCGCGTCAAGTAAGCGCAGTCTGTGCGGATCTTCTGGCGGAGCCGTTTGGAAATTGCTCCACCATCCGGTCTCACAGCCCTCACGACGCGCGAATGCCCGCCCTTTTTCGAGCCGGGTGTTTCAAGGTCGCTGACAGGTTGTGAGAGATAACTCACAAGGTTCGACCCATGAAAGGGGTTTTCAAATGGACAGCACCATCTTGATTCGTGTAGTCGCCGGCGTTCTCTTCGCCGTCATCCTCGTCGTTCTGGTTCAGCGCCGCCGCACCCGCGTAAAGTAACGCGGTTGCGCAATTCACCCAGCGGCGCCGGAAACTCAACGAGCTCCGCTGGCAGCAGCCAGAGTGAAGGAACGGAACCCTGCCGCTTCGGCGTCAGGGGTACCGGAATTCGTCCAGCGCTCATGGCATTTCAAATGGTTTGGGTCAACAGGGAGATTCGACATGGACGGTACCACGATAATCCGGATTGTTGCGGCCGCGTTGTTCGTGATTGTGCTGGTCGTACTCATCCAGCGCCGCCGCACTCGGACTAAGTAGTACGGCCTTGACACATCGGCTGGAGGCACCGTGAAGTTCCGCGGTGACCGCCGGCGAACTGGATAAGTCCCGCACGCCGGGGACCTCGCTACTGGGACGATGCGTGTCTCTATCGAGGGAACCGGCGCGGAAAGAGTGGGCTGCGCTCATGCACGGGTATCCGGCAGGTGCCTCCCGCGTGCAGGCCCGGCTGGGCAGCTTCACCGCCCGGTCATCGCTGAGAAAGGACTTGCAGCAATGCACCCATTGGACGAAGTCGAATTGTTAACTGGGACCCTGGACCAAAACCAGGCCGCCGGGTATTTGTCGAAGGCGGGAGGCAATATGGAATCGCGGAAACTTTGTGCTTATAACCAGACTCGCGAATGCTTCCTCGGCCTCGAGGTCGACGGAGCAGATCTGTCTCTTGCCAAGCTCAAAGACCGCATCGCTTCGCTCGCTCTCAAGTCCGGTGAGGGCCTCTTGCTTTCTCCGTTTAGAGGATTGCCCGAATGGGGCATTCGCGTGCCCCTCGATCTTCTTTACCTGGATCGCGATAGCCGCGTCATCGATGTCGTTGAGTCGTACCCGGTGTTCCGGGCCAACGCCGCTACCGCGCAGCCTGCCAGCGTGCTGGCATTGCCGACGCACTCCATTTATTCCTCCCAGACTCAACCCGGCGATCAGCTCGTCCTTTGTGTCGCCGAGGAGATGCAGCAGCGCTTGGAGCGCTTCACCGGAGCGGCCAACACGGCTCACACCGCGCAACCCGCTGCCGCCGCCCCCGGACCCGGACTCGGACCCGTCGCCATCGCTGCCGCCGTGAAGCGCCCCGTCCTTGAATCGGCTCCAGCCATCATGCAGCCTGCGTCCAGGCATGCCGCAGCCGGCGTTGTGCAGAGCGCGGTTATGCTCAGGGAAAAGCCCCTCTGGAGCGGCGGCCCCGGCCTGTTGGAATTGGAGAATCGCTCTGAAGAAGATCCCGCCTCAGCTCGGGAGACACATGTCATGGGCCTGATCCAGCCGGAGATGACCGACCTCCGGCCGCCCCGCGGCTGGCTCGAGCGCTGGTGGTCTCCCGATCCCAGAAAAGCTCCGCGAGATTTCGCCAATGGCCTGGCCGCCTACTACTGGACAGGCGGACCACCGGAAGCGCACCCCGTCAGGGACATCAGCCCAACCGGGCTGTACGTCGTTACTGAAGAACGCTGGTACCCGGGAACCCTCATCCTGATGACCCTGCAGAACACCGCCTTCGGAGAGGAAGTCGCGGAACGCACCATCTGCGTTCACTCGCGCGCCATTCGCTGGGGCAAGGATGGCGTCGGCCTGCAGTTTGTTCTGCAAAATGAATCAGGCGACGCTTCGATGGCGGCCGCGGATAAAAAGGCCCTGGACCGATTCCTGCAAAAACTGCGGAAATGCAGACAATAGACCTTCCTATGCTGAACGGTACAATCATCGCTATAGAAGGCATTGTTGAGCAAAGAGGTCGAATGCAACAGTGCATAGGGGAAGAGAGGATGAATGGCCAGTCCGATCTGCGCGAACGTGCCAATGCGCTTGAGTGCAGCTCAATCGGCGCCGTTACATCTACCGAGCCAGGCGTTGAGCGGCGGTCCGCGGGCCGGCAGTTCCTTCTTCTGCTTCGCCTCGGCGAGCAGGGGCAGTCGCTCGTTGAATTCGCACTGATCGTGCCCATCCTGCTGCTGCTGACCACGGGCATTTTCGTGTTCGGCCTCGCCATGAACAACTATATGCAGCTCACCAATGCCGTCAGCACGGGCGCGCGCACCGTTGCCATCAACGCCGGCATCACCACCGACCCGTGCGCCACCGCCGCCACCGCCATCGAGACCGCGGCACCCGGCCTCTCCGCGTCCGGCCTGACGTTCAGCATCTCGTTCATCGGGACATCCGCCACAGTGAACGCGACCGGAGCGACGTGCACCGCCGATGCTGCAAGTCTCACGTCGGGTTCAACCGTTACAGTTACCGCTACCTATCCCCTGAACCTCTCAGTTTACGGCAAAGTATTTAACGCCTCACATGCCGTCCTTACAGCGTCATCTACGGAGTTGGTCCAATGATTACCTACAGAAAGTCTCTTCTTCGCCGGGCACTCACGGAGCAACAGGGGCAAGTGCTCCCCTGGGTCGCCTTGATGATGGGCCTGTTTCTCGGCTTCGGCGCATTTGTCCTCGATGTCAGCCATGCCTACTTCTGCTACCACCAGCTGCAGGCCGCAACGGATGCGGCCGCCCTCGCCGGGGCGCAGAGCCTGAATGCGAGTTCGCCAAACTCCATTGTCGACGCTTTCAGTGCACTTTCAGGAGGCAATAACGCCTATTCCAGTCTGACCCTCAACGGGTCAAACAGTGTCTCCATGGTCCCCGGATATCCAAAATATACTTGCCTCGGCTCACCCATCACCCAGGCAGCGTGTGTCGGGCCCGAAGATGCAAACGCCATCCAGGTAGCTGAGCAGGCCATCGTTCCCACCTTCTTCGCCAGGATCTTCGGTATCAATCAGATGACGCTGTCGGCCACCTCAACCGCGGCCATTGTCGGAGCCAGGAACGAACCGACCAACATCGCCGTCGTCCTCGACACCACGGCGTCGATGAAAACTGTCGATAGCAACTGCACCGTCAACGGCGCGAGTGCGGAAAGAATCGCCTGTGCCGAGAACGGCGTCTCCATCCTGCTGCAGGATCTCTCTCCCTGCAACACGGCAATCGGATGCGGCGCGGTCTCCAACGGAGTGGCGGCCAACGCCCTCGATTCTGTAGCCATCTTCACCTTTCCCAATGTCACAACCGGCTCCACCAACGATGACTTCAACTGCTCCGGCGCCAACCCCACCATTCCGGTATATTCTTTCCCCACAACTGGCTCAAGCACCTATGCCCCTACCGGATCGTCCACGGCCACCTACCAAATCACGCCGTTCCTGAGCGATTACAGATCCTCAGACGCGGCATCCGCTGGCCTGGTCACCGGTTCCGAACTGGTGATGACGACCGGTTCCGGGAAGAAAAACGGGTCCAGCTGCCCGGGTATGTCCGCGCCAGGCGGCGACGGCACCTACTATGCCGGCGTCATCTACGCCGCACAGTCGGCTCTCACCGCGCAGGCCGCATCCGAAGTGGCGGCGGACTCCACCGTGGTCCCTGTCAACATCATGATCATCCTCTCCGACGGCGAAGCCAATGCATCGTCGAGCAAGATGGCTACCACGACTACCGGAGGCGTCACTGTCAATCGCTCAAATCCGTGGCCCAGCGGCGGCGGCGCCACTTCCTACGCCACCAACTACCCTTCCGCCCTGGATCAGTGCCAGCAAGCAGTTGCGGCAGCTAATTATGCCAAGCAGGTCGGGGGAACCCAGGTCTACACCATCGCCTACGGATCGGAGTCGTCCGGATGCACCACCGACACCACCGGCCCGCAGAAGAACATCACCCCCTGCCAGGTCATGTCGCAGATGGCCTCCCCCACGGTGTATAACTCAGCCGGAGCGGTTTTAAAAAACTACTTCTTCTCCGACTACCTCATGGCTGGAGGCGACGGCACCTGCGTTTCATCTGCCCCGGTCGTAGACATTGCCGGCATCTTCCAGGCCATCGCGACCAACCTGCTCACGGTCCGGTTGCTTCCCCAAAGCGTCTGGCCCAGCAGCTAGTGTCCTGAGTCCGAAGTTCCCATCACAAAAGGGCCTGTCATCCTGAGCGGAGCGTACTTCAGCGGAGTCGAAGGACCTGCATTTCGTGAGCTCACGACAAGCCACTCACTCCGGAACGAATGCAACGAACGTCAGACTCACTACACTAGCTCTCAACGCAACAAAATGGACACCCGCAGTTCGGCGTCCCAAATTCACAACCGGCAAACACCAGCCCGGTCACATTGCTGCATCGAATGGGCCGGGTTGCTGTTTCAGTCATCCTCTTCCGGAATAATCAGAAGCACTTCCACCTTTTCCATCTTCCCGTTCTCCGCCGCCGGCCTGAACTGCCACTGATTCAACGCATCCAGCACAAACTGCGCCTGCTGAAAGTCGGGTGGAAAGGCAATGCCCAGTGCTTCAAACCGCCCCGCCTGGTTCACGAATCCATGCACCAGAACGGCATCGGAGCTGAATGATCCCGGGGGAATGTTGGGCCGCACAATGTTGTAAGGCCACGGCGCCTCGAGCCGGGTCACGTTCCCGGCCTGCGCAGCCTCCGATGAGCGCGGAAGAGAGTACTGCATGATCCAGCTCTTCGCCAAACCCACATGCAGGTAAACGGTGTACGCCATCCTGTCGTTCCAGATGCCGGACAGTTCCGGAAACTTCTCTGCCAGACTGCTGCCAACCACCACCGCTCCGAACTCTCCAGTCTTGGGCAGCGTAAAGTGCGCGGTGGTGAGCCCGCTGTCCGGTCCCGGCCCGGTTGCGGTTCCGGGATTCGCGCCGCTTCGGTTCGCGGCAACGCCATTGGGCTGGCCCGATTCACCCGTTCCCTGCACTGCGCCGCCGCCGCCGGCCTTGTCCGGCACAGGTCCAACCGGTCCAGCCGCCGCCTGCCCTGGCGCCAGGATTCCCGGCGCACTCTGATCCGCCGTCTCGTTCACCGGCGGCAGCGTCGCCTTTCCATCCGGCATGCGAAGATCGGATATCGACATCACCGCCGCGGGCGTGGGCTGCGCGGCGGTTTGCGAAGTGGTCACCGGAGGCAGTTGCACCACTGTCGGCCCGTGAACCACCAAGGGCGAAGTGGTTGCGGGAAGGACGGGAAACTTGTCGCTTGGTTTATTGGTTGAAGATATGGCCATGTCGGCCAGGTTGATCTCGTCGTTGGGCGCTTTTACAGATGGCTTTACGTCAGCGGCAGTGGGCGGTTCCGGCAAGGGCGCCACAATATTCTTCACCTGCTCCTTTTTCGGCGTCCAGATATCGAAGGTGGGCAGGGGAATTTCCTGAGTCATCTTCACTGGGTCGAGAATATCCGGCTGCACCAGCGTCTGTGGCCCCTTCTGTGCCTCCGCGGTCTGGCGCAGCTGGGCTGGGTGCGCGGCAGGCTTGGTCCCCGGCGAAGGTTTGGTTCCATTTTCATGCGGGCCGGGATAAGCAATGCCCTGGGCAGCGGAATGCCGCGGCTGATCTATGGGCGTGTGCAGGTCGAGGTGACGCACCGTATAACGCTTGGTCACGATCCGCTGGTTGATCTCTGGAGTGTAGATAATTCCAAAAGACACAACAGCAATCGCAACGCCATGCGCAAGCACGGAAAAGACGAACGGCGATGGCCGCTGGGTCAGTTCCGGGCGCTCGGAGAACAGCGAAATCATGCGCGAAGAGCTCATGTCCTGATCAATTCCCTCCCACGCGCAAACTCGTCTTCTCTCACCGGCTGATGACTATGGTGAAACCAGACTGGATGTAACCCGGAGTCATTCTGCCAGGAGACCCTTTCTTCGAGAGTAAGCCACCTCCGCGAGCGCATGGCAGGCAAGGGTTACTTTGGTACCTCTCTAAGCATGACTTATATACTCCAAATAGTCACCCATAAGTCTATTCTAACCTTATTCGATTCCCATTCTGGCACCTAACTTCCTCATAGCAGTCTTGATACCCCACATGATTTCTACTTCTCTTCGTACCATATATATGAGCCATGCACGGCTACACTGAACTCGCGTTTGAACTTGTTTGGCTTTCGGTTACCCCACCCCGGTTCGGCGTGCACGACAAATTTGTCTCCTCGGGTGCAGAAAAGCCTTGGGAACAGAAAGGCGGAGCTGGCCGGGTAGCCAGTTCAAACGGACTCAATGAACAAAAGACTACTTACGATCCTACTCCTCGCTTTCGTCATTGCAGGCGCATGCGCCTTCCTGGTCTTTCGCGTGGTAGGAAGTCGACTGGGGGCGGCTCAGCCGTCAACCACCCGCGTGGTCGCCGCGGCGGCCGACATCAAGCTAGGAACGATACTGACTGCTGCCAACCTGACCACTGTCGAGATTGCCGGAGCGGTCCCCAAGGGAGCCATTCTCAAGCCGGAAAACGCCATCGGGCGGGGAGTCATCTCGGACATCTATCAGGGCGAACCCATTTTGGACAACCGTCTGGCGCCCGTTGGTATGGGCGGCGGATTGGCCTCCACCATCCCCAACGGCATGCGAGCCATCGCGGTCAAGGTGGATGATATCGTGGGCGTCGCCGGATTTGCCACTCCCGGCATGCACGTCGATGTGCTCGGTTCCGGCGTACCTCCCGGAGCCTCCAATGCCCCCGGTTCCCGCGAGGCCCAGCTCGGCACGATGGTCAAGACCATCCTGCAAAATATCGAAGTCTTGTCGGCCGGCGTGAACATTCAAAAAGATGCGGAGGGCAAACCGCAACAAGTCCAGGTGGTCAACCTGCTGGTCACTCCGGAACAGGCAGAGACGCTTAGCCTGTCTGGTTCCGGCGTCAAGATTCAGCTCGTGCTCCGCAACCCGCTGGATACAAAGACTACGGACGTTCCGATCACCGCCATGGGCAACATCTTTGCGGATCAGGCAATCGCCCCGCCAACCCATGTGGCACACCGGGTGAGAAAAGCTGTACCGGTGGCTCCAACCGTGCAAATCGAAGTCTTCAACGGTTCCAAACGGACTGAAGAAAAATTTAGTTCTCCCGAGGCAAAGCAGTGAGAGCGAAAACTGGCATACCCACCGCATTCGTCTGCGCATTGTCCGTTTTCCTGTGCGCCGAGTTGGGCCTCAAGGCTCAAGTGTCTACGACCACGTCGCTGCCCGGCATGGTTCCGGTCCAGGACTCGACCAACGAGGTCGCCGTCGCTGTCGGCAAGACCCTGCTGATCGACACCGCGCGGCCCATCTCGCGCGTCGCCGTCGGAATCGGCGACGTGGCCGAGGCCACTGTGGTCACCCCGACCGAGATCATGATCAACGGGAAAGCCCCCGGCGAAACCAGCCTCATCATCTGGGACAGCCGTGGAGGGCGCCAGTTCTTCAACATCACGGTGCGCCCCAGTTCGGCAGTTACCACTGACAACCTGGACGCCATCCGCCGCGAGCTTTCTCTCGAGCTTCCAGGGCAGAGGCTGAAGGTCACGTCGGAGAACAACATGGTGTTCTTGCGCGGCACGGTCAAGGACCTCAACGGCTCGGCCCGCGCGGTGCAGATCGCTTCCACGGGCGGCAAGGTCGTCAACCTGCTCAACGTCGATGTGCCCAATCCCGATCCTCAGATCCTGCTCAAAGTACGTTTCGCCAGCGTTGATCGCAGCAAGGAAATTCAGCTCGGCATCAACTTGTTCAGTACGGGATTCGGCAACACCGTCGCCGGCATCACCACCGGACAGTTCGCTGCTCCGGGTGTTACCCTGCCGATTGCCGGCTCGCCCGCCTCAGCAACCCTTACAAACGGTTTGAACCTCTTTGCCTTCTTTCCCGGCCTCAATCTCGGAGCAACCCTCCAGGCCCTGGAACAAAAAGGCGTGGTGGAAGTTCTGGCTGAGCCCAATGTGATGGCGGTCAACGGCAAAGAAGCAAGCTTCCTGGCCGGTGGAGAGTTTCCCTATCCGGTGGCTCAGGCTTCCGGAACCGGCGGTGGGTCCACAATCTCCATCGAGTTCAAGGAGTTTGGAGTCCGCCTGAACTTCATCCCCACTATCACTCCCCGCGGAACCATCCGCCTCCAGGTTGCCCCGGAAGTGAGCGCTCTGGACTTCACCAATGCCATCGCGATCTCCGGATTTGACGTGCCGGGCCTTACCGTGCGCAAAGTGAAAACCGAGGTCGAGTTGAGCGACGGTCAAAGCTTCGTCATCGGCGGCCTGCTGGACAAAAACGAAAACGAGGCATTCCAGAAGATTCCGTTCCTGGGAGACATTCCCATCCTCGGCAAGCTCTTCCAGTCTATTCAGAGAACCAAGACAGACACCGAACTGATCGTAATTGTGACGCCGGAGATCGTCGCTCCGATCGAGGCTGGTTCTGCACTGCCTGAGCTGAAGTATCCGCAGCCCTTCCTGCCGACGAATTCCGGCATCGCCATGAATACCCCGGATGCCAAGACCCCGGCCAACACTCCGCCAACTCCTCCCACAACCATACCCGTCGAAACGCTGATTCAAAGCATGAAGCCCGAGGCACCGCTGATCATCGAAGGCGCCACAGGCGGCTTCGGCACCGGATCGGGAGGCATCAGTTCTGCGCCTGTATCAGCGCCGGCAACTGGATCACCGCAGCAGTAATTCTTTCGCCGGCTGTCCCTCTGGACGGCCGGCGATTTTTTCCTCCCAACACTCTCTCCCATTTACAATCTCTGAGTTGAGCGAGCCAATGGGCGAACCAGTACCGCTTCACGCCAGCAGGACGCTGCCGTTGGCCGGGGTTATCGTCCCATGAATTCAATCCAGCAACCGGTTCTGGAAACCCGCCTCAAAGTTACCAACCTCACCAGGGGAACCGTCCTGGCCACATGCCTTGAAGTGGCCGACAGCGGGCCGAAACGCAATAAGGGCCTGTTGGGACGCAAGGCGCTGGCCGCCGGCGGAGGGCTTTGGATCATTCCCTGCGAATCAGTTCACACCTTTTTTATGCAGTTCTCCATCGACCTGGTTTATCTGGACCGCAAGAACACCGTCAGGAAAGTCTGCGACAGTGTTCTGCCATGGAGACTATCCGCATGTCTCACCGCTCACTCCATCCTTGAGCTTCCCTCCGGCACGATCCGCAACACCCGAACAAAACCGGGAGACACGCTCGAGTTCGCGCCTGCGAATGGAACGCCGCACCAGGCCGATGTTGCGAGCGCGTGAACCGGCCCAGCACTCAGCTTTGGGGGTTCAGGAAACTGCAACGGCCGGCTCGGCAGCGGACACATTGCGAATGCTCCATTGTCGAACCACCGCCAGCACTGCCAGAGCTATGGTCAGCAAAGCGAAGCTCCGCGGCAGTACCGGATGGGCATTCAGCGCGTGATATCCGAACCGGACGGCGAGCGACCAGCCCAATACAACTCCCAGGTAAAACGCGGCGTTGCGGAATCTGCCGTATCCCACGCTTGCCGCGAAGCAGCCGAAAGCCAGGCCTGCAACCAGGTCGATGACGTAATGCTCTCCGGTTGAGAGCGTGGCTAATCCTGTCGCGGCGAGAAACGCGAGCGACACGGCGCGCCACAGCTTCCCTGGCGCCAGAAGCACAAACACGAACGCCGTTCCGACATGCAGGGACGGGAAGGCATTCGGCATGCCGAACAGCCGTATTGCTGCTGCCTGAACCTGCGGAGGATGGAGCCAATGCTCACCGAAGGCATAGATGGGCCCGCACGCCGGGAAGATGGCATACAAAATGGGCGCTGCAATTAATTCGGCTACGTAGGCCAACACGATCGATGCACGCGGGTTTCCGGAACGGGTTACAAAGAACCAGCAGATCATCATTGGAACCATCAGCTGATAGACCACGATGAGCGGAACGCGCCAGAATCCTTCGAGCGGGCGGGCGATGGAGGCTGCGCTGACGCCCAGCGCTCCATCCACGACGGCAAGAACGTAATCGAATTTGAAGGGAAGCAGACTGCCTTCCCGGCTCATGAAAACGGTGAGAAGAAGGCCGAAGAAGAGGTTCAGAACGAGGGCGAAAACGAGCATGGGACGGGTCTTGTCCGCTTGGTCCCTGAGCATCCAGACCACTGACAGGAAGAGAGAAACGATCCCGATGACGGCGGGGTTTGTGAGGATGGTGAGCAGGTGCATTCTTCATCCAGCCGATCGTCCGCGGGGAATGGTCCACCCGCGAAGTGCCAGTTTATCCCATGGAAGAGTCGATCTGAGCGCTTCAGCGCAATCCCTTCAAGAAAGTGGCAAACACCTGGAGCATGGCTGTCTTCATTGCGCGTCCGCAAGGGCGGAAGGCTTCTCGCTGGGGAATGCGCGCGAGAGAAGATACCACGCAAGCCACGCAGGCGCGGTCCAAAGATAAAGGGGCGAGGTGACCTTGATGCCTGCAACCAGTTGGACCTCGACAGTGAGACTGGCAACGGCGAGGGCCACCAACAGGGCCCGGGAGCGGGTCAGATACGCTCCCTGTAACAGCGCCGGGATCGCGAGGCCTCCGTCGTAAACCCAGGAGTAGGGCGCCGCGACGAGCGAAACGAGTAAAAGAAGGTTGCCGTATCGGGACCAGTCCCAGGCATGGCGGCGTGGCCAGAAATAGCCTAGCGCCCAGGCGCAGCCCAAGGCCGGCGGCAAATATTCAAGCCACAGCGCCTCCGGGTTAAGCCAAAGCCGCAGCACAACGATGAGGCACGGAATGTATTCCGTATCGAGTCCTGCGCCATGCATCATCCGTGCGTAATCGGTCCACGCTGCAGGGTAAAGCCACCAGGTGAGGGCGCAACTGCCTGCCATGGAAACCACAATGCCGGCCAGGAGTCTGTAGCTCCGGGAGACCACAATCCACGTCAGCAGCACGACCCCGAAAGGCACAAACAAATGAGGCTTCAGCATGCAGAGCCAAAGCGCGGCTCCAGCCAGGAAGGGGCGCGTGCGATGCAGGTAGAGGAACAGAACGTATCCAAGCAGCGTCAACAGAGCAGTCTGCCCCATTATGACGCAGATCAGGGCAGGTCCAAATGAAAGCGCGAGCCAGTGCAGACGATTGCCTGGCTGGCCGTGCATCCGCCAGAGGATATGCACTGAAAGCACCAGACATCCGAGCATCAAGAGCGACCAGAGCGGCGCTCCGGCGCGGACGCCGATGAATCCAAGCGGCGCCGCAAGCGGCAGTCCCCAGGGCGGGTTGCGCATAAAAAGGGCGGCGTTTCCCACTTCAAGGCCTGCCGACTTCTCAAGCCGCGCCATGGCATCCAGATCGTAGGGATTTGCGTGGTGAACGAGCTGCTGCGCGGTGGCCCAGAAGACGACGAAATCGCGCGCCCCCGCAATCTCGCCGGAAAGCGACACCACGCACAGGAAAAGGGAGGTCATGGCAAATGCCAGCCCGCAAACGATGGCTATGGAAAGCTCCACGATATCGCGGTCCGTCTTGCCTGCGGGAAGATCCGTCGTGCCAGCCATGACAGCTATTCTACTTGCGTCGAATTATGGAGCTGCGGCGTCCGGTCAGAATACTGTCGCTGCCGCTGAATTCCGTTCGCGGCTGCCTCCGGGTCATGGACCGGACTTCAGTAATGCCTCTTTCCGGTAATGTATACCGCGCCTCCCTTTTCAAACTGTCCATGTATACAGGCGTTTACACAGCGTTGTGAGGTGCTCTCCAATGCCTTTCCAGTAAGTTGTTGATTTATATACAAAACTCTCCTAGACCATGATTGGCACGCCATTTGCTATAGGTAGGGTGCCCCGGCTGAGGCTGGGAACCAAAATCTTAACGGAGAGAAAAAACAATGAATAACATGCTTCTCAAACTGTACGTGAAGTTCCAGGACCTGGCCAGCCGCGAAGAGGGTCAGGATCTGGTTGAATATGCCTTGGTCGTTGCCCTGATCGCTTTTGGTGCAACCGCCGGCATGAGCCAGCTCGCCAAGGGCTTGAATACCGCATTCAGCAACATCAGCGTCACCCTGAACAGCTACACCTCGTAGTTTCTTGCCCCGCAAGGGCAGAACAGCACAGCGCAGCAGTTTCGCTCCTTTGCGGGAGAGCCAGGCACACCCCACCGGGTCAGAATGCCAACTCTCCCCTGCAAAGGGATCCACACCTAACTCGCAATCACAAAGGATACGGAGAAAATACAATGAACACCATGCTTCTCAAGATGTATGTGAAGTTCCAGGATCTGGCAAGCCGCGAGGAAGGTCAGGATCTGGTCGAGTACGCTCTGGTTGTTGCTCTGATCGCGTTCGGCGCCACCGCCGGCATGAGCCAGCTTGCCAAGGGCCTGAACACCGCCTTTAGCAACATCAGCGTCACCCTGAACTCCTACACCTCGTAGTCTCTGGCCCGCAAAGGGCAGAACTACTCGCCACAAGCAAGTTTGTTCCATTGCGGGAGAGCTACGCACACCTTACCCGGTGACAACGCGTACTCTCCCGGCAAACTGTTCCACAATAACCTTCGCAAAAAGCACTAGCGAGTGGCAGAGAGAATTCACCATGAACAAAACGCTTCTCAAGCTGTACGTAAGAATCCAGAATCTGGCGAGCCGCGAGGAAGGCCAGGATCTGGTCGAATACGCTCTGGTAGTTGCCCTGATCGCCTTCGGCGCCACCGCCGGAATGAGCAGCCTCGCCCAGGGCCTGAACACTGCTTTCGGCAACATCAGCACCACCCTCAACAGCTACACAAGCTAACCGCCAGCCAGACCGGCGTCGCACCTGCAAAACACAATATTTGGTTTTCTGGGAAGAGATACGCCGGGCTGAACGGTTCCCGCCGCGTACTCTCCCTTGACGTTTGAACCTGATACGGAACTTGAGCGGCAATCCTTGCAATGGTACCTTAAGCCGTAAGCAAAGCTGAAACTCCGACCTGGTGTTTTTCACGTCTCCGCAAACACCTCGGCATCGCTGCGCTCAAGAACAAATTATGCTGCCTTCTTCAACTCCGCAAAATGATGTTTCGCTGATGCTGATCGAAGGCGGGCTAACCTTAATTGCCCTCGCGGTCCCCTTCGCGCTCCCCAGGATTGGCAACTCATGGTTCCTGAGTGTCGAGCGTGCCTTTGGCCGCCTGGCGCGCAGAAAAGCCTACGCCGTTGCGGCCGTAGGTGCGGCTGCACTGCTGCTCCGCCTCGTCATTCTTCCCTTCTGCCCCGTTCCCCTGCCCTTTGTTCCCAATGACTTCAGCTTCCTGCTTGCCGCCAACACCTTTCTGCTTGGCCGCCTCACCAACCCCACCCCGCCCATGTGGATTCATTTCGAAAGCATCCACATCACCATGCAGCCCACCTACACGTCCATGTACTTTCCTTCCGTGGGCCTGGTCCTCGCTGCCGGCAAACTCCTCTTCGGCAACCCCTGGTTTGGCATCCTGTGCGCCAGTGCGCTGATGTGCGCCGCCCTCTGCTGGATGCTCCAGGCCTGGCTGCCGCCCACCTGGGCGCTGCTGGGAGGCGTCCTCGCAATCCTTCGCCTGGGGCTTTTCAGCTATTGGGTCAATACCTACTCCGCAGGCGGCTCCATTGCGGCTCTCGGAGGCGCGCTGGTCCTGGGAGCGCTGCCTCGCCTGACCCGTACTCCGCGCCTGCGCTATGCGCTGTTGCTGGCCATCGGCATCGTCTTGCTGGCCACCACCCGCCCCTACGAGGGCCTGCTCCTTTGCTTGCCGGTTGCGGTCTACCTGGGCCGCTGGCTCCTGTTCGGAAAAAATCGCCCATCGAAGGCCGCGCTGCTCCGTTTGAGCGCTCTGCCCCTCGCACTGATCCTCCTCGCCGGCGCGTGGATGGCCTACTACGACTACCGCGCATTCGGCAGCCCGGCCACGCTGCCCTATACTGTCGACCGCGCCACCTACGCCATTGCTCCGTATTATGTCTGGCAGTCGGCGCGCCCCGAGCCAGCTTACCATCACCAGGTCATGCGCGAGTTCTATGTGCAAAGTGAGCTCAGCTCCTTCACTAAGATCCATAGTTTGTCTGGCTTTCTTCCACAGACTCTGATTAAGGTGGTCAGGAGCTTTGAGTTTTATGCCGGCTTCGCACTCCTGCTGCCTTTGCTTATGATCCGCCGCGTCTTCCTCGATCGGCGCATCCGTTTTCTTGTCCTGTGCGTGTTCGTCCTGGCCGCCGGAATGGTGGTCGAAATCTTCCTTGTCCCGCACTACCTGGCGCCTTTCACTGCGGCTTTCTACGCCATCGGACTGCAGGCCATGCGTCACCTTCGCGTCTGGCGCCCTGGCGGCCAGCCCGCCGGCCTCGCCATGGTTCGCCTCACAGTCACCGCCTGCCTGATTCTGGCTGGGCTGCGGCTCTTTCCGGGCCCGCTTCATCTGGCCCTGCCGGAGTGGCCGGTCTCCGCCTCCTCGGATAAATGGTACGGCCCCGACCACTTTGGCACGGAACGCGCCCGCGTCGAAGGCGCTCTCGAGCAATTGCCCGGCCGACAATTGGTCATCGTTCGCTATTCCCCCCGCCACAACCCGCTCGACGAGTGGGTTTACAATGCCCCCGACATTGATTCCTCCAAAGTCGTATGGGCAAGAGAGATGGACGCCGCGCACAATTCTGAGTTGATGCACTACTTCGCCAACCGCAAAGTCTGGCTGGTAGAGCCAGACTCATTGCCGGCGACAGTTTTGCCCCATCCAGCGAACCAGGAAGCCCCCGATGCCCCGCAGTGAGCCCGGCGCAAGTTCACGTGGAGTCTAGAGAGGTTTGAAAAGCGGCTCTTACTTCAGGAAAAAGCCACTCAGCGGTCTTGCTCTCCCTCCACGGCAACTGGAGAATAGGTAAAACCTGCCGGTTGCGGAGACAAGGCTGGTTCGGAGAGCAGGTCTTTCCTGGTGCGAGGTTCGAGCAGGACGACGAGGAGCACGCACTCGAAGGCCGCCAATAAATAGTCGTGGGTTGGGATGACCACCAGGACCGGCGTCGCAACCAGAAGCAAGCTGGCGAACCACCTGGCCCGCTTCCATTCGCTCTCAAGCATCCATGCCATGGGTACCAGCAGCAGCACAGCATCGTAGAGGTGGCCATGCCAGCTGACCAACTGGGTTACGATCACTCCCAAGCAAAACTTCTGGATGCGGGGAAGGTCGAGCCAGGCGACATATGCCACAAGTGCAGTGGAGATTGCGATTACCCATCCGGGGTGATTTCCGCCGAAGAGAATGCCTGCGAGCCCCCTCAGATTGCTCAAGATGGCCGGATTTTCCTTGCCATCCGTAATACGCGTCATGGCGATGTATTGTCGAACGCCCTGAGCACCGATCATTGCCGCAGAAAGGCCGAGGATTGGAATGGAAGCGGCGATGAACCCCAGCAGAACTCGCCAGTGCCGGAAACAGAGTATTACCACAAGCGGCACAATAAACGGGAATTTGATCAGTCCGAGGGCCAGAATCGCTCCGGCGGACAAGTCTCGTCCCCAGGCGAATTGATCGAAAGCGATTGCCGCAATCAGAACCAGAATGGCTGTGTCCTGCCCGTTCGCGAGCAGAGAGAGCGTGGGTGCAAAAGCGATTGGGATGAGAATCGAAAAGGACGGAAAGTGTCGCTGCAAGACCCTTGCGCCGGCTAAAAGGCAGCCGAGATTGAAGAGCGACCAGACCGCGTAGGCTTCAACTTGCGGAAGAAAACTGAGGGGCACCAGAAGCACCGCTTCAAACGGCGGGTGGAAAAAATAGCCAACACCTCGGTTGTCTGGATGGAATCTGTTTTGAAGCTGCAGGTTATAAAGCTGTGAGATGTCATATCGAGCCAGTTTGGCGGCGCCGTAAAAGGCGGGGAACCCACCCGGTTCGGCGAACGCAAGGCCTTGAAAAGAAAGAACGAAAAGACTCCCGAAGCCGACAGCGAGAAGCATGACGAGCAGGAAGAAGGCTTGTCTCTCAGCGGACGTCTCTCTTAGGTTCTTATGCGGCATTGGTAAGAAGTTTACTTGAGGACGCCATGCTTTCAGCAGACGCGGATATTTGCCAATGAGGTTCAGCGTTGCTCGGAATTGACCTTGCCCTCAGAATGCGTATCTCTTAACCGGCCGGGTTTTGAGGAATAAATTCATCCTCGTGGTCGTCGTGGCGGTGGGAATGTGGGAATCGGTTTCATCGATTTCCAAGGTTTGTGGGAAGGGCGGAAAACAGCACTATCGTTTTCCGGTCTTTCCATAAACCGTCATATCCACGGCCTGCATCGATCGCTGCGAACTCTCAGGCGGGGACCTTCACCGTTGCATCCATCCAGTCTTTCTCGAACTGCATTGGGCTTGCATAGCCCATCGTCGAGTGCATGCGTGTTTGGTTATACCAGAGCAGCCAGGCGATGGTTTCATCCTTGGCCTGACGGATCGTTTCAAAGCGCTGGCCGTGCAGTCGTTCCACCTTCAGTGAGCCGAACAGCGTTTCCGAGCAGGCGTTGTCCCAGCAGTTTCCCTTGCGGCTCATTGACTGCGTGATGGCGAACTCGTTGAGCACCTTGTTGAAGTCCTCGCTGGCGAACTCCACCCCACGGACGAAGACCTTTCCGTGGGGGCCCCGGTACTGGCTGCCGCGATCGCTATGAAAGATCAGCTCGTTGTTTCGATCTGGGCGGCGATGGAACCAGGCCATCTCCAGAGCGTCGATGACCAGGTTGCGCCGCATATCCGGTTGCATCGACTAGCCCACCACGCTGCGACTGAACAGATCGATCACGACGGCCAGAAACAACCAGCCTTCCTCGGTAGCAATGTAGGTGATGTCACCGGCCCACGCCTGGTTGGGCGCGGCCGGGGCGAAGTTGCGATTCAGACGATTCGGCGCAATCGGCAGATTATGCCGGCTGTCGGTCGTTGTGACGCGAAAGCGACGCTTGCCGCGAGCGCGAATGCCGTGCTGCTGCATCA
>DATKGE010000390.1:0-4479 GCA_035510955.1 Occallatibacter sp.
CGCTCGTCGTGGGTTTCAAGATTATCGAGGTGCGCGCCGGGACCGTGGATCTCATGGGCGATGTTGTGGCCGGTGCGATGGGTGAAGAATTTGCCGAAGCCTGCCTTGTCAATGACTGCCCGGGCGGCGTCGTCCGCTTCGTAACCGAGGATGGGCTTCCGCTGGGCGAAGGCCTGCTCCACCTTTTCGATGGCTGCGTCGCGGGCGTTGCGGACGGTCTCGAAGATATGCTGCTCATGGTCGCTGGGCTCGCGGCCGACGACGCCGGTCCAGGTGATGTCGTAAAAGATGCTGCCGGGCTTATCGAGGCGGCCCCAGATGTCGATGAGGACGAAGTCGTCTTCGCGGATGGCGGAGGTGTGGTCGGCGGTAGGCTCGTAGTGCGAGTCGGAGCTGTTGGCGTTGGCGCTGACGTTGGGCCCGTTTTCCCAGACCAGGCCTTCGCGGCGCATGGCTTCGCTGAGCCATTGCACCATGTCGTATTCGGTAAGAGTTCCCGGGCCGCCCTGATCGGGACGCAGGCGGCGACCCATCTCCTGCCAGGCCTCGGCCAGGATGCGGTCGATGGCTACCTGCGCCGCGCCGTGGCTGGAGATCTGGTCCTCACTGAGAACAGCTTCGAATTGGCTGACCAGGTCGGCGGAGGAGACAATCTGCTTGCCCAGGCTGCGCATGAACTCGACAGTGCCGGCGTCGACCATGGAGACGTACATGATGTCGTTGTTGCGGGAATACTGCATGGCGATGCGGTTGGCGTCGAAGAGCATGGCGTCCAGGCCGGAGTGCAGTTCCTGCCAGCTTGAGTAATGGCCCTTGGCGCCCGGGAGCGAATCCAGGCGACCCTGCTCGATGCGGTGGACGAGTTTGCGCGGATCGCCCTCGGCGGGGACGTAGTAGTACCAGCGGCGGGTGATGTGCGCCTTGGGGTCGAGGCCGAGGATGGATGCGGCGATGGGATCGCGGTGGTGGTGATCGTAGAAGAGCCAGCCGTCGAAGCCGGCGTCGCGAAGGGCGGCCTGGATCGCTTCAAGGTTCATAGGGGAAATGATATCGCGCGGCGTGGGCGCGGGGAGCGGAAGAACCGGACGCGATGCGGGTCGATGCGGTGAATATGAACAATTTGAACGGGGGGGCGTGAAGTTTTGGAAAGAATTCAGCGAGTCAGCGCCCGCTTCGCGGGCATAGCGAGTTAGCAAGTCAGCGGGCGCTCTTCGTCGATGCAGGTTTCATGCCCCCAGGGTCGGCGAGTTTGGCGGACGACTCACAGAATGCAAGCGCCTTTGGAAGTTTCCTACAGCGCGGCCAGGGCTTCGGCCTGGCTTGGGAAGAGGCCGGCGTACTTGGTGATGCCGACCATGGTGAAGACCTTGGTGAAGTGGGCCGACAGGCCGTAGGCATAGACCTTCTGGTCGGAATTCGAGGCCTCGATCAATAGTTGGATAACCAACGCGATGCCGCTCGAATTGATGTAATCCACCTTGGTGAAGTCCAGCAGGATCAGCCTAGTGGTGGTTTTCGACAGAGCCTGGTAAGTGCCCAGAACCGCGTCTTTGGAGGTGCTGGCGATATCTCCCTCAAAGCGGAGGACGGTCACCGGATGCCCGGCCGGGGAGGTGAGCTGGTCAACATGCGACTTGGTTTCGCTCTGCACGATCGATAGTCTCCGAATCCTTTTAGTTGATTATCCCTGTTCTTTATCCAGCCGGATCACCAGCCGGACATAGCTGCTTTTGCCGTCGGTTCCGGCTACCCACTCGGCCTCGTCGACCAGCGCCTGGATGAGGAACATGCCCATGCCGCGCGCGTCTTCCTCGCCGTGCATTTTTCGATCGATGTCGGGCTTGGCGGGGTGCATCTTCATGCCCGTGCCGTCGTCGATGACCTTCACTTCGAGCGAGTCTTCGCCGGCCGAGAGCACCACGCCTACAGATAGTTTCTCATTGAGGCGGTTACCGTGCTCGATGGCGTTGATGCAGGCTTCGGCTACCGCTGTTTTCAGGTCTTCCACCCGGTCGTCGCGGAAGCCCATCAGCTTGGCCACGGCGGCGGCGGTGCTCATGGCCACCTTTTCAAAGCCCATCCGCGAGGGAAGCCGGACTTCCACATTCGTGGTCTTCATCGAGCTCATGCCGGCATCTCCGGGTTACTCCTCCACCGGCACAGCGCCAGTGCGGTCATGTCGTCCGCCTGCGGACCGCCTGCGGAGAACTGTTCCAGGGTTGTCCACAATGCATCGAGAATATCATCAGCTTTCTCCGGCGGGCACTTAGAAAATTCATTTAAAAGGCGTTCCGGCCCAAATTCCTCATCCCCTTTGAAGACCTCGGTCAGCCCATCGGTGTAGAAAAGCAGGCGCGCACCCGGAGTGAAACTGCGCCTCTCGCTGGAATACCTCATGCCGGGCAGCAGGCCCAAGGGCGTGCCGGCGGCGTCAAATTGATAGGAAGCACCGCCTGGCGCAACCAGGAATCCCGGATTGTGCCCGGCGTTCACGACCTCGACTTCGCCGGCATCGGGATGAAGCCTGAGGAAGATGGCCGTCACGTAGCGCCGCCGCGCCTCCTCGCCTTCAGCCCAGTGGTGCTGATTCATGCGGGTAGCCAGCTCGTCGAGCGGCATACCGGTTACGGCCATCGCCCGGAAGGCGGAGCGGAAGCTGGAAGCCATAATGGCCGAAGTCAACCCCTTGCCGGCCACGTCGGCCACGGCGATGAGCAGACTGCCATCCGGCTGCTCCACAAGATCCAGGTAGTCGCCGCCCAGCTCATAGCAGGGAACCGAGCGGAAGCCCACTGAGTACCCCGGGATCGAGGGCAGCCTCTGCGGTAACAGCGACTGCTGAAGCGCCCGCCCCGCATCCAGGTCCTGCTGTACGCGCGCAAATTCCACGTTGCGCTTGTGATTCCGCGCGTTTTCGAGTGCCACGCCGGCCTGCAGGGCGAGCCCCTCGATAAAGTCCGCCTCGTAGATGGTAAGCTCCCGTCCGTCCGGGGCGGCCACCAACAACTCTGTCATCCGCTTGCCGTCGCGATCATTCAGCGGATAGCGGAGCACGCCCTCGGCATGGTCGTCCGGTTCGTCGCCGTAAGCCAGCCCCGTGCCCGCAAAAGACGCACCGCCCATCTCCAACTCGCGCACCACGATGCGCAGCACCTGCTCCAGCACATCCTCTTCGCGGGTGGTGGAGTGAACCTGCCGCGAAGCTTCGAGCAGCGCCTGCAAGCGCGCCACCTGCTGCTGCAGGTCGATGGTCTCGCCGTTTCCCGGGATGTGGACTCCAGCCGCCATCACAGCCCTCCGTGGAATTTCACTCTAGCATGGTGCTGCTTGCACTGGCGAAAAGCTGACGGCTGTGGGTTGTTGCTCCCCTCGTTTGCGGCCGACCCGTGTCGATGACCGGGCGCCGGCAGGCTTACCCTGCCGAAGATCTCACGGAGGGCGAAGGATCAATGGCCGCCCGAAAGTCTTGGCCCTCCAGGATTCGCTTCTCATAGCCACGCCTAGCCACGGCCAGCATGGCCTGCCGGATCGCCAATATAATTTCCGACGCAATGATGGATACTCGTGGTGTGCGCAATGCGTGGCTCATGGCGATGTTTGCGGTCAGCCTGGCTGGAGCCTGTTCTTGCCGTCCGCAGGCCGGGCCCAACTGGAGTTCGGCGGCGGCGCACGCAGCGCGGCTGGCTCCCCAGGCGCGCATCGTGGTGCTCGACATCGCAACCGGCCGCGTGCTCGCCGGCAGCCATTTGGCTAAAGCTGCACGCACCCTGGCCGCACCCGGCTCCACGCTCAAGCCGCTCGTCCTCTATGGACTGATCGCTTCCGGACGCTGGGACCCGTCGCGCCGCATTGCTTGCAGCCGCAAGCTGCGTATCGCCGGCCGATCCTTGAATTGCGCCCACCCTCCCGCCGACCCACCCGGCGCTCCTTTTGACGCGCGGCAGGCTCTGGCCTGGTCGTGCAACACCTACTTCGCCGGCGTCGCCGCCACGCTTGCTCCCGGCGAGCTTCGCCGCCTGCTTGCGCCTACTGGCTTGCTCGGGGAGACCGGTCTTGCTCCCGCTGAGGCAATCGCTGAATTCCGCGACCCGCGCTCGACGGAGGAAGCCAGCCTGACGCTGCTCGGCGTGGACGGCATTCGCGTTACGCCCCTGGAACTGGCTTCAGCTTACCGGTGGCTGGCGCTGCAGTTGGCCGCGCATTCCGGATCAGCCGCGGCGCAGGTCGTTCAGGCCGGGCTAGCCGACTCAGCGAGTTTCGGGATCGCGGCGTCGGCTTCTCTTGGCGGCGTCCCTGTCGCCGGCAAAACCGGCACTGCGAACCTTGGCCCTGGAACGCCATCGCACGGGTGGTTTGCTGGGCTGGCGCCGGCCGGCCAGCCAAGCGTTGTTGTAGCGGTTTACCTGCCCGCTGGGCACGGAGCGAATGCTGCCCAGGTCGCGGCCGATCTGCTGGCCCACTCGCCGCTCAGGCAGGGGC
>DATKGE010000391.1:0-9909 GCA_035510955.1 Occallatibacter sp.
GGGGACGGCGAGGATGCGGAAAAACAATTCAAGGAAGCGATTGCACTGGACCCGCAGTACGCCGAGGCGCAGAACAATCTGGGGGTTCTGTACGGGCAGCTCGGTAAGAGCGCAGAAGCCGAGCAGTTGTTTCTCAAGGCCACTGAAAACAACCCCCAGTATGGTCAGGCCTTTGCGAATCTGGGCCTTATCCTGGCCAGCGAATCGCGGTACTCCGACGCCGGCCGCGCGCTTGCCCGCGCTGTCGAGCTCGATCCAAAGAACACCGGCGCCCTCAGCGCATATGGAATGGTCCTGGTGCGTTTGAACCGGGCCAGCGAGGCTTTGCCGTTGTTTCGCAAGGTCACGGAGCTGGACCCAAATTCGCCCGGAGCGCATCTGAACCTGGGAATTGCCCTGGCGGACCAGAACACATTGGACGCCGCAGTAGAGGAATTCTCCCAGGCGGTCCGGCTTGATCCCAACAATGCGGTAGCGCACTACAACAAGGGCCGGGCGCTGCTCGATCTGCGCCGCAATCGCGATGCGAAACCTGAACTGGAGACGGCCACGCATCTTGATCCCGGCTCGGCTGACTCCTGGTATCTGCTCGGCTTGATCGCCCGGCAGGAGGGAAATTCCGGCGAAGCGATTCCGCTTTTTGAAAAGGCGCTCGCCTCGAATCCGGACAATGCCCAGACCCTCTTCATGCTGGGACAGGAGCTCTTACGCAAGGGAGATGAAGCCGGCGCAATCAAGCGATGGCGCAAAGCGATTGAGCTGCGTCCGCAATACGACGAGGCATATTACAGCCTTTCGCGGCTGCTGATGAAATCCGATCCTGAGGAAGCAAAACGCCTGCAGAGCCGGTTCGAAGAAATGCGCGAACAGCAACACATTACGGACCGCGCTCATTTGCTCGGCAACTTTGCGCTGACGTCGGCCGATGCGCATGACTGGCCGAAGGCCGTCGCGCAACTGAAGGAAGCTATCTTGGCATGCGGAAATTGCACTTCGCTCGCGCAGCTTCACAAGGATCTGGGCCTGATCTATTGCCACTCCGGCGACTTCGGAAACGGCAAGACGGAACTGCTTGAGGCTCAAAAGCTGTCACCGGACGATGAGGACGTCAAAAAGGCGCTTTCGCTGTTGGAGCGGGAAAGAAAGCCGCAATAGATCTTCAGTTGCAGGCGCGCCGCGGGTTGCCGGATGGCGATGCTCGAAGGAAACTTGCGACCGGCATCACCAGAGTTTTGTTCTGTGCCGCACTCGTCGCAAACTGCTCAGAACCATGGACGGACTGGAACTGGTCTCATAAATGATTTTCTTGAAAGGGCACGACTTTAGTCGTGCCGCAATGGCCGCATAAATAGCGGAGCTTTAGCCCCTGAAGGACGTCCTTCGCGGTGCAAGAGCATTTATGAGAGAGTTTCTAGGCTTGGCCATTCCTTCCGGCGTTTCATGCATCCCTCCGCTTGACAGGTGTCAGGCCAACAAAACCCGTAGCCGAGAATAAACTTGCACGATGATTTTAGTATCTGCGACAATGGCTCACCAGTTTGCCTGATTTCCCCCCGTCTCCTTTCGACATCCGGGTAATTGGTTGATATCCGGGTAATTAGCAGAGTCAGACTCGCGAGGGCAGAGACCCTATGGCTTCCCGAAGCAACCTCCCGGAACCTGACGGGCGCCGAACGGCAATCACTTGGCCGCGATTTGGGGAATCGTGAGGATTCGTCCTGAATCGTGGGGATTCGTCCTATGGATAAGCCAGGCCGCAGCGCGGACTCCCCGGGGCTGGCCTGTCCGCTGTGCGTGGGGTAGAATGGGTGACTTCCTAGTTCAGGGTTCAGGAATTCAGGCTGGACCAGAACAGTTCGGAAGGGGCGTCCGCAATGAACTTTCCTCTTCGTTCTCTCACCGTCCTCGCAGCAGGCCTTCTGTGTGTCGGAAACTGTTTTGCTGTGAGCGTCGGCATTCCGCCGCAAGCGGGCTTCCCCCCACAGGAAGGGGCTCCCGCGGACGCATCGTCGCCATCCCCATCGCCGGATGCGGTCGTGATTCCGGGCCCCCTGCGGCCATTCCTGCGCATGACCGGCATCAGCCAGGAGATCTCTCCAGCCGAGTTGCTGCCAATGTTGGCGCGTAATGTTTCTCTGCGGGGATACACCGATGACAGACGTACTGAATTCCTGGTGTTGATCGAACGGTATGTGAAGCTCGCGCGAGAGCTTGAGTCTCTGGCCGGCGCGGACGAAACCATCCGCGTTGCGGGTTGTGACGATGCAACGCGGCTGATTCAGGTTCTCGGATACCGATTTGAGCGGGGTTGTGGTCCGAATGGCGCGTTCCTCGTGACTGCAAATGCGGAGCGCGCTTTCCTCACCATCGACTCGGGCTTCCCCATCACGGCGCTTGAAGAGGCCCTCCAGAAAGGCACCTCCTTTACATTTGCGTTCCCCTCTACCCGGGTCCCAGTCCTATACTCGGAAAAAACTTGGACCACGCTTGGCGCAGGGAGCCGGGCAGATCGGGAAGATCTCCTCGAAGTCCTGCTGCACGACCGGGGTGTAGACCGCCTCTATTCCGCGCTGGACAAGATCGATCGGCAAACAATGTTTGCCTTGGTGGGGTCGCTTGGGCTGAACCGGCTGCTTCCCTATGCCGCAGTGCTTGACTTCTATGGAAGCCGGATTTGCATTCGCTCCGGTCAAGTCTCTGTCCCCGCCGGAGAGAGCGCTGAGCGAGCCTGGCAGGAGCTTGTGGGAGCCAGTCCGAAGTCGCCAGGAGACTTCGTTACTCACCTGCTTGCCAAGGATCAAGGCTGGCTGGCGGCATATTTTGACGCCTTGTCGCGGATCAGCCCAACGCAGCAAGCTCACTTCGCTGAAGGTAGCCGTCTCAAGCGCCTCTACGAGGCCTATCGGTCAGCCCCTCGTGAGTCTAGCGTCAACAGCGCGACGGCGAGTGTCTTCACAAAGAACGCCGAGCTCCTGATGCTCTTCAATCGTCTGCAATGGGAAGCGGGCGGCGAGCCTCAAATTCCGGGGAATCTTGAAATCTGGAACGATATCTTCTCCCGCAAGCCGAAGTCGAACAGCATCCACAATTTTGCAATAGGCAACCGCTCTTGGAATAGCCCGGAAAGATTGCTCGAAGCATTGGTAGCCTCTTCCGTTCCCAGTGCCGGCGGCGACCCGTTGGGGATTTATCTCGTCCTGAGCGCAATCGATAGAGGCAGGCCTCCGGGAAGCCGGTTATCGGATGGAGCTGTGCGCCTGCTTGCCAGCAGGTTTCCCGAATTCCACAGCTGGTACCCGATCTTCGCCGAATTTCCGGCCTTGGACGATTCATCGATCACTCGTTTTGTCGGCGCAGCAGAACGAATTGGCAAGATCCCGAACCCCGCTCTGCGCTCCAATGCCCTGGGCGCTTTTCAGGCTGACATTGGGCTCTGGCAGATATTCGCCCGGCAGAGACACATTCCCAGCCAGGCCCTGAATCAATCATGGCAGAGCGCGATTCAGCCCTTTGCCGCAATCTCCTCGTCGCTGCAGCTTTTTGATGCAGCCCGTGCCTCGCTGCAATCTATCCTGCTCGCAGCCGCTGGCGACGCACACCTCTCCCAGAATCAGCTCGTCGATCTGCTCGCCGGCCCCTCCCAGGACACTCAAGACGGCCGGCGTGTGCACCAGGAACTTGCTCGGAGAATCCGTGCCGTAATGGATGACCAGCGTCTGGTTTCCCTCGACACCCTCTTCGGACTCTACGATGGCTTGGATAAGATGGCGCACGGAGCCGCCGTCGGTGATAGCTTGCTTCCGCTTGCGGCAGATCTGCGCGAATTCGAGATGCCCCGCCCCATCTTCACCGGAAGTGAAAAGTCGGCCTGGGCTCCGACGGTTTACACCAGCCGCCACGCGGAATTACAGGTACGGACCGACCTGGCCAAGGTCATTCGCTCCCCGCTCTCACCCGCCCAGCTAGAAGAAGCCCGTGGCCGGCTCACTCCCTTTCTCCGGGACACGCTGGTTGGATTGAATTACGCCTACTATGAACCCCCCGGCGCTCAGGTTCTGCACAACAATTCGCTCTTCGTCCGCTCCCACGACTTCGCGGCCTCATCGGTGCTGGGGGTCCAACATGTCTGGGGCCCTCCCGATTTGATCGGAATCGGCGTTACTGCGGGTGGCGGCGCTTATTTGTTGGGGTCGCTCGCCGATCTGCCCTATGCGCTGGCTTCCATGGAAGAGGATTTCATTTCTCCGGAGAATGTCCAGGCCTTGATCTGGAGAGAGGTGGTCCCCGAGCTCCTGGTCGTCTCCGTCCTGCCACGATGGTGGGATGTCAGCCAGGACGAAATGCACGCCGCGGCTCTCTATCAACGCTGCGGCGAAGAGCTCTTGATCGCTTCGGCATCGAATCTGCAACTCCGGGAAAAAGTATTAGGCATCCTCTCCGATCACTTGTCGCCGGCGCGTTTGGAAGAGACGAGTCATGCTCTGCGGCATCCGAATGGCGCCGCTGCGCTGGTTCCTCGAATGCTACCGGCAGACACCTTCTTTCTGGCTGCCGAATTTCGCAGCAAGTTTCCCGGCGAGGCGCCACTCTGGGGAAATGCGGGCCGGGATTTGGATGATCTCGCTCACCGAGACCCCTCACATGCCAGTCTGGAGCGTCTCTCCGAAGACTTTGGCATGCCGCACCCGGCAATGGCGCAAAGCAACACCCCCACCCTGCTCAACACGGGGATCTTCCCCGTCTCCGGAGCGTTTGGCGGACGGCTCTTTGGCGAATCCTGGGAATCCAGCAACCTTTACTGGGCGCGCCTCGCCGATGAAATGGGCTATTCGCCGGTGATGCTGAACGTTCTGGTCCCCGACCTGACCCGTCATATGGTCGCGAACATATTCGCCACAACAATCGACGATTGGCCCGCATTGTTGCGCGCCATGGAGGAAACCGGCGATCAATTCCGGCAGGGCAGGATTACTGTGCATGCGGCAGATGCGATGGCCGGGCAAATCGGCAGTTTTCCAACCGCTGGGGCTGGAAGCCGCGACCGCTGAGCCGCTTTTGCCCCGGGGCCCCCAAGGGACGCCCGGTGCCCCGGAAAGCGGTCTTTGGCCGTTTGATTTTGTACCGACACCGTGCCCCATCCTTTCGCCTTTTTTCTGGCGAAAGGGTGGGAAACCACGAACCAAAAAAGTGCGAAATCACGAGGTCAGAGACCTGGAAAGAAGCACAACAAGGGAAAGCGGTCCGGCAATTACTGCAAAGACGCCGCGGATGGGAGTACAAATCGGGATGATTCGCTCAAACAGAACTTTCGCCTGCTTCGAGGTATGCTCGGTCCTCTTTCTCCTGCTGGCTGCTGCGCCGCGACCCGCGGCCCAGGACGAGTCTTCGCGTTTACGCGTAAACGTCGTTCTGGTGCAGCTCGACGTTGCTGTGACGGATGGCAAAGGAAACTATGTCTCGGGCCTTCGCCCTGAAGACTTCGTCATTAAAGAGGACAATATTCAGGAGAAGATTGCCACCTTTGAGGAAGGCAACGAATCCGTCCGCAAACTCGGTAAGCCCACCCTGCCCGGCCAGCACGACGGATTGCCAAGTGACGCGAAAGCAGCAGAACCGGACCACACGGCGCCGGACCCTACCCTGGCCGGCGTGACAATTCCCGGATTAGCCGGGGCCAATGTCTTTATTCTCTTCGATAGTAGCGACTATATGTATCGGAGTTTTGTCTTCGCCCAGGACGCCATCGCTGAATTCGTGCGCTCCATGCCCGACGCCAGCAAGATAGCGTTTTATTCCTACAGCCGCGATCTCACCCGGACCGCCACACTCACCGCGGACCGTTTCCGCGTTGTCAGCGGCGTGCGCAATACCGTTGCCGGAGACAATGCCGCACTCTATAACTCGCTCTTATTGACCGTCAAGGATGCGGCGCCGCTGCGGGGACGAAAGGCGATTGTGGTCTTCTCCAATGGCCCTGACAACGCCAGCTCAGTTCCTCCCGAGGACGTGGCCGAGTTGGCCCAGTCGACCGGGACCATCATCTACATCGTCAGCACCCGCCAGGCTGAGGAGGAGCCAATTTCCGCCTCCGCCTTTGAACGCATGAGCAAGGCTACCGGCGGCAAAGCCTATTTTGCCCGCAATTGGCGCGAGGAAAAAAATGCCTTCGCTTCGATCCAGGATGACCTGGCTCACCTCTATACGCTCAGTTACTACCCGCAGGCCAATCCCAATCGCGGCTGGCGCTCCATCAAAGTGCAGTTGGTTGGCAAGAGTCTCGAGAAGTATCACCTGCGCACTCGAGATGGATACAGCCTTCTGCAACAGGCAGAAGTAACCACCGAGACTGACTCCGCGTCCACTTTGGACTCCGATCCAAAATAGCCACTCCTCCAAAAGGTCGGCCGCGGCGGACGAAACCGCGATCCCGAGGAAGCTGTGTCTTGCTGAAATACCTGTCCCTCGCCAAGATTCCATCCGGGCAAAATGGACCTGTCCCTCGCAAAATTCCATCCGGAGGCAATACGGACCCCGGTCCTGAATTCAGTGCGCGTTTCAGCGATTGTTCTCCTCAGCCGACGAGTTGCCTGGCGACCGCAGAGCACAATGAGAACAGGAAGCGTCGCGCCCGGTGGCGGCCGCACTTCTCCCTGCGGTTTTTTCTCATCTTCGTTGAACATTGGAAAGCATACTGGCTCGTCCCTAGGGCCTGTTCACACTACCAGGACGGTGGCGCAGGGGGCCAATTTTTCTCGAATCAAGGAGCGAGGAGCGACGCATACCGGGGCCCCCGCGGACAGGTCTGCGTCCGTGGGGTGGATACCGGGTGTCTGCTAGCGACGATCAACGACGAGTCGGGGAAAATTGGCCCCGGCCCTTCGACTTCCACCCCAGCGACGAAGGCCTGTCGCCGGGGGCCCGGGGTTGCGGCGAAAATCCGGCCATACTTCATTCTCGCCCTCGACGGTGAACCCGCCATAGCCTTCGGGCTCGGCTTCGTTTGGCCGGATTTTCGTCCGCAACGCCATTGTGGGTTTACGCATAAGATGAAACCTATTTATTTTATTTATCAATTACTTGCGGACTTCGATACCGCATAAGATGAAATTAAGATGCTGCATAAGATGAAAGTTTCGCCATGAATTTACGCATAAGGTGAAATTTCCACAAACCTACATCGTTGACAGGAAATAACATACCTATAATCAGTCGATTACGGAATGATCGGGCTGCAGTCGGATTGCCCGGTGATCCAGCCGATTCCGATGCCGCTGACGTGAAGGAGCGTCTGGTGGCTCTGAGCCAATGGGATAAGCATTGTGATGGCAAGGTCGGGTTTTCCAAGACCAGATCGCGGCGTGAGCGAAACAATCGCGTAACAAGAACAACAAACAGCCTCAGCAGGCGTAGCATCGGACCAGTTTGACAAGGGGAAAGGCCAATTTGAATGCACAGCTTAATTAGCTGATTCGAAGGTAGATCGGAATTTTGGCGAGGGACAGCAAATCTGCCAACTCTTTGATTTGAATGCCGATCGCTATTTTGGCGAGCCAAACGACATGCGCTCACGTAGGCCGATGGCGAGGGCCTTCTACAACAGGACCACTTGACGGGTCGCCTCACCTCGCGCGAGACGATCGAAGCCGGCGTTGATCTGGTCCAGCTTCAAGCGATGCGTGAGCATGCGATCCACGGGCAGAAGCCCGGCGCGATAGAGCGCAATGAAACGGGGCAGATCGCGCGAGGGAATCGCGGACCCCATGTATGAGCCTTTGATGGTGCGCTCTTCGGCAACCAAGCTCGCGGCCTGCACAGTGAACATGCGATCGGGGGCCGGCAGGCCGAGCGTGACCGTGGTTCCACCGCGGCGCGTGGCCGCATAAGCCTGGGCAAGAACTCGCTCGCTGCCAACCGATTCGATGGCGTATTGCACGCCGCCATGGGAGAGTTCACGCAAAGCTTCTGTGGCATCTGCCTGCGCAGCATCGATGCAATGGGTGGCGCCCAGTTCACGGGCGAGGTCCAACTTTTGTTTCTTTACATCGACGGCGATGAGCGGATTGGCGCCGGCGGCGCGCGCTCCAAGCAAGGCGGCCAGGCCGACGCCTCCGAGCCCGAAGATGGCGACGCTCTCTCCCACGGAGACCTTGGCCGTATTGACGACGGCACCTACTCCGGTCATCACGGCACATCCGAACAATGCCGCGATCTCCGGGGCGAGATCGTGGTCGATGCGCACTGCCGAGTGAGAGGACACAACCGTATATTCGGCAAATCCGGAGACTCCGAGATGATGTTGCAGCGTCATGCCATGGGCATCGCGCCAGCGCCTTCCGCCGCCAAGCAACGTCCCGGCTGTATTGGCCGCGGCTCCGGGTTCGCACAGGGCCGCACGGCCGCTGGCACAAGGCGTGCAGCGGCCGCAACTCGGAACGAAGGAGCAGATTACTCGATCGCCAACACGAAAGCCTTCCACATCGGCGCCCAACTCGACGATCTCGCCTGTGGTTTCGTGGCCCAGCACCATGGGCATTGGCCGCGGGCGAGAGCCGTCGATGACCGATAGGTCTGAGTGGCACAAACCAGTTGCCAGCACGCGCACACAGAGTTCCCCAGGCCCGGGAGGCGCAAGGTCAACCGTCTCCATCGTCAGCGGTTGCGATTCAATGTAGGGCGCGGTTCTTCCCATCTCGCGCAGAATAGCTGCCCGGACTTTCATGTTGATGCCTCGGAGAGGAGACGTTCGAGCGATGCGCGCAGTTCCACGGGCAGCGGGAATGGCCGCCGGGTCGCACGATCCACGAATACTTGCACCCACCAACCCTCAGCCGCGGGGGATGTCTGCCCACTGCGAAACAGGCCTATCCCATAACGCACGCTGGATTTGCCGATGCGTTCAACGCGCAACCCTGCCTCGATCGTTTCCGGGAATGCCAGTCCCTGAAGAAACCGGCAATGCGATTCGGCGCACACGCCGATGATCTTACCGTCATGAATGTTCAAAACACCCTCTGCGATCAGATAGGTGTTGATGGCGGTATCGAAATAGCCATAGTACTCAATGTTATTTACATGGCCGTAGACATCGTTGTCGTTCCATCGAGTGGCGATGGTCTGAAAGTGCTTGTAACTCTCTCGTGGATTTGTCATCCAAAAGTTTCTCCTCTGCGTGCCCTACCGCCGAGGGCTCTACATTTTGTAGCGCCCTGCCTCAACCATCGCAACCGAGATCTCGCGTCCCAAGGCTACGGTATTGCTCGGCTCGTGTTTTGCCAGACGCCGGAAAATGGTCATGTGCGTCCGCAGCATGTCGCCCTCGGCCACCGCGCCAAGAACACGCTCCGCGGATGTTTCGATGATGCGGAAAGACTGCGCGGCATAATATTTTGCCAGCTTCACCGCGATCGAGTTTGACTTATTCATCTTTTCGGTGCGAAGAACGATCGATTCGAGTGCGAGGACCTCGCTGAGGATGTCGGCCAGCGCACCCATGACCTCCTGCTGTTCGGCGAATTCGTTGCCAAACTTCTGCGAAGCCACGCCGGAACAGAAAAGCGAAATCTTCTTGGCGCTGGCAAGCAGCGCGTGTTCTTCCGCCAGCGGGCCTTCATAGGGGATGCGCGCCGCAGGCCCGGCCATTACCTCATCCATTACCTTCTTGATTGCCGGCAGCAACGGCAGCGTTCCCTGCAGCGCGCGCTTGAGCATCCAGCCGGTAGTAATCAGGCGGTTGATCTCGTTGGTGCCTTCAAAGATCTTGTTGATGCGCGCATCGCGATAGCTTCTCTCTACCGGATATTCCTCGACGTATCCGTATCCGCCATGAATCTGCAGCGTGCGGTCTACAACCCGCTCCACCATCTCCGATCCAAAGACCTTTAGAATGGAGCACTCGACCGCGAATTCCTC
>DATKGE010000392.1:0-4293 GCA_035510955.1 Occallatibacter sp.
CGAAAATCCCGCGTCAACGCCATACCCGCAATAGTAGCTTAAACTTTACCATTGCCGAATCGAGCAACATCCGGCAATTTGCCGTACAATGGAGTTGCACTGAAAGAAGCGACCGCCATGCCACAAGCCCAAACAGCCCGAGTTGCACGCCTCGAAGCCCGCATCTCTCCGGAGCTGAAGCGTCGCCTGGAATATGCGGCCTCTCTACGCGGCGCGAGTCTCACAGAGTTCGTGGTTCAGAGCGCCCAGGAGGCAGCCACGCGCACCATTCGGGAGAACGAAATCCTCACTCTCAGCGAGCGTGCGCGCATAGCTTTTGCGGAGCTTCTGCTCAATCCGCCCCGGCCCAATCGCAAGGCTATCGCCGCCGCCAAGCGGTATACGGAGCAGTTCGTCAGAATTCCGGCAACCCTTAAGCGTCATAAACTTTCTAAAATAAAGGACTTAAAAAATGACTACAAGGAATCCAAATCTCTCAATTGAACTGCTCGATAAAAAGCACCACGACCGCTCGACCTTTTCCTGCGGGGTTCCCGCTCTGGACGCCTATCTCCAGCGGCAGGCCGCGCAGGATATGGAGAAGCATGCCGCGGTGGTCTACGTTGCGGTTGTCGAGCCTCCCGCCATCGCCGGCTATTACACGCTCTCTCAATTCAGCATCGACTTCGTGCTTCTCCCCCCAGCGCTCGCCAAGCGGCTCCCGCGTTACCCGGTGGTTCCCGCCACGCTCCTGGGGCGCCTTGCCGTATCCAGCGCCTCCCGCGGTCTCCGCCTGGGAGAAACCCTGCTCTTCGATGCTCTTCACCGCTCCTTGCTGCAAAGCGTCCGGATCGCCTCGGCGGGCGTAATCGTCGACGCCAAGGATGCGAAAACAGCCCCCTTCTATCTCAAATATGGCTTCACGTCCATCGTCGATGCCAAGCAGCGCTTGTTCCTGCCCATGGAGACCATCCAGCAAATGTTCTGAATCAGGCCTACGCCACCAACTGCATCCGCACCCCTTCATGCTCCCGAGCCAGGCCAAAAAACCTCCTGTCCGCCCTGCCGTAAAGCCCGATTTTGCAGCCCCGGAAAACCTAAACCTCTTTGTTCGCAACTGTTATATGCAGGAGGAAAGACTGAAATGAAAACCATCCTGTCAACCGTTTGTTGTTTGGCTCTCTGCTGCCTGACTGTGTCGGCGCAGAAGGAACACGCCGCCAAGGGTGCGCCCATGACCGACCAGAAGTTCGTGGACATGGCAGCGCAAACCGATATGCTTGAAGCCCATCTGGGCCAAATGGCCGCGAATCAGGCAGCGGCGCAGGAGGTCAAGGACTACGCTCAAATGCTGGTCACCGATCACACCGGCGACTATCAACAGCTCACCGCCCTGGCGGCGAAAGATGGCTTCACGGTTCCCAATGGACTGGATGCCGCCCATTACGGAATGGTCGCTCCGTTTGAAAAGCTGAAGGGCGCCGCCTTCGACTCCCGTTACACTCACGAGATGATTGCGGGCCACACTGGGGCAATAGGGGTCTACACGAAAGAAGCTGCCGACGCCCAAAACGCGGACTTGAAGGCCTACGCCAGTGCGACGCTGCCCACCCTGAACAAGCACCTGGACGGCGCGAAAGGCCTTGCCAAGGCACCATCTAAGTAATAAAGCGCGCTGCCGGCTGCCCTGGAGCCTGCCGTGCGCGAGGCCGAGGGACGTCGTTTCCGGACCTGGGATTGCAGATGGGCCTGCGCGGCCACCTGCAATCGCGCCCGTTGGTGTGTCTGCAGGCGCGAAATGGTTTCTAATAAATCCCAAGGCCCGCGCTCATGGCGGGCAACGGGCAACCTTCGATCACCACCTGGTCCGCGACGCGGTCATCGACGGAGCGAAGGCTCTCCATCGCAACGCATAGAGCTGGGCGGACAAAACGCGTCGCGCCGGCCGAAGATCTTCCCGTCCTCGGCGAGAGGGCTCCCAGCCCGATTACGGGATAAGGCGCCAGAAGTGCCAGATGCAGAGGACGCCCAGTGCCATGGCGCCCTCCAGGCCGATGGCCATCACAAAGCCCTTCACGCAGTTCCCATCTTCTTCATTCGCGTCGATCGCGCATTCCAATTCGTTGGCTACTGCGCGGGTCGAGGCCCGGTAAGGAGCCCATGCAGCGCCGGGGAGAATGTCCCGGAGCATAAACGGTTGCGATGATTCAATTTCAAACTGGTTCAAAACCTGGGTCGCCACGGGGTTACCTCTCTACAAAGAGACAGATCGGCGAAATTCCTAATTGCATGATTGTGGCCCGAAAAAGCACAGGCCGAGCTTCCGACTGGTTCATTGTCAAATGGGTCCACGTGGAAATCTGTGCAATAGATCACATTTTTTAGGGGAAAATTTCCGTGCGGAGTCTCAAGTTCTCAGATCGGCAGTCGAGCCACGCGCGCTGAAATTCAACCTGGCCGGCCCGCTGCTTCTAGAATGCCTCTTGGAGGGAAATACACCCGATGAACGTCACCGGCAACACCATTCTCATCACCGGCGGAGGCTCCGGCATCGGCCGCGGCCTTGCTGAGGAGCTGCAAAAACTCGGCAACGAGGTGATCGTCGCCGGACGCCGCCGCCACGCGCTCGACGAAACCACCGCCGTCAACCCCGGCATGAAATCGCTCCAGCTCGATATTGAAAGCCCCGCCGCAATCCGTGCCTTTGCCGCGCAGGCAGCCGCTCAGTGCCCTTCGCTCAATGTGCTCATCAACAACGCCGGCATCATGCGCGCGGAAAAGCTTCTCGCGCAACAGCAAGGCCTGGCCGACGCCGAAGCCATTGTCACCACCAACCTGCTCGGCCCCATCCGCCTCACCGCTGCACTCCTGCCCCACCTTCAAAAGCAGCCCCGCGCCACGATCATGAACGTCTCCTCCGGCCTGGCCTTCGTGCCCTTGGTCTTCACACCTACCTACTGCGCCACCAAGGCCGCCATCCACTCCTACACGCAGTCGCTTCGCTACCAGCTCAAGTCCACATCGATCGAAGTGCTCGAGCTGATCCCGCCCTACGTCCAAACCGACCTTATGGACGGCGCCGCAGACCCCCGCGCCATGCCGCTCGACAAGTTCATCGCCGAGGTCATGCAGATACTCAAGACCCAGCCAACGCCCGCGGAAATCTGCGTGCAAAACGTGAACGGCCTGCGACTGGCAGCCGAGCAGAACCGCTACGACGCCACCTTCAACGGCCTCAACGACGCCATGGCCGGCAGGTTTGAATAAGACGCGCTAGTATCGTATCCCAGAAGTTCTCGCCAAAAAGATTGAAAGGCGAGAAGCAGATTCTTCGACTCACCACCCCCAAACTGAAGAACGTTTGGGGCCCCGTTCGCTCAGAATGACAATCCGATTTTGTTGAGAACTTTTGGGACATCACACTAGGCGAGCCCGCCGTCAGGTTCTGCCGTCGGACCAGCGCTTGCGGAATACCACCTTCAGCTCCCGCCGCCAGTGCTCGCCGACGGCCAGCAGCTCCCACTCCACCTGCGGCGAAAAATAGCGCAGCACGGGCTCGTTCGCGGGGTGAATCCTGAGCGCCGGCCCGGCCAGCAGCAGCCGCGGCGGCAGCTCTGAAACTTCCGCCCCGGCAAAGTATCCCTGGCGCTCAAATGCCGACAGCTGCCGGCCGCCGCCACTGCCCGCAACGGGCTGCCGATCCGCATTCAGCGCCCGCACCCTGATCCAGTAGTCCAGCGCCTGCAGCGGCAGTTGCAGGTCTTCGTCCGCCTTCAGTTCGATCACCGCCAGGCGCCCGTTCCGGTCGAGCGTCAGCAGGTCCAGCATGCCGCGGTCGCCGGTCGAAAGCGCCGGCACCTGCGTGTACATCAGGTCCCCGCGCAAACCCGGCAGCAATTCCGCGATCCCCGCGCGCAACTCCGCCTCCAGCCAACGCTCCGGCTGCATGCGGTAGAGCGGATCGGTATGCGCTCCGTCCGGGCGCCGGCTCCGGAACAGCCGGGCAAGCAGTTCGCGGCACATCCCTTCCGTCTCATCCGTCAGCGGAGTCTCGTTGGCTCCCGCGCCGAACGTCACTTCATCCCGGTGCATAAAGCTGCCCGCCGCAAACCCATGCCGCACCCGCGCAAACTCCAGGCCATGCAGGTGCAAGCCCACCTCACTGGCCGAGCCGGCGCGCACCTCCACCCGCTCCCTGGCAGCCGCCGGAACCAGTTCCATCAGCCGGTTAACTCCGGCCTGGCAGCGCTCAATGGCCGCTTGCGAGTTAAAAGCATGAACCAGCCGCGAATCCAGATTGCCCGTATCGCGAAA
>DATKGE010000393.1:0-6125 GCA_035510955.1 Occallatibacter sp.
GCCTGCGACTGCCGGTACCCAATTTCCATCACCAGGAATCCGCCCGGTTCAAGCACCGCAAACGCCGCGGGGATGAGCCGCCGATAAACGTCCAGCCCATCCTCGCCGGCAAACAGCGCCAGCGCGGGTTCATGTTCGCGCACTTCGACGGACAGCGAGTCGCGATCCGCAGTCGGCACGTACGGCGGATTGGAAACAACAAAGTCGAAGCACTCGGCCTCAACTGGGGCGAGGAGATCCCCCCGCAGAAAACGGACGCGATCGGCAAAACCAATCCGTTCTGCATTGCGGTGGGCAACTTCCAACGCAGGTGCAGATACATCAATCGCAGTGATGGCAGCGCTCGGCCACTCGTGGGCCAGAGCGATGGCAATCGCACCCGAACCCGTTCCGACATCCACAATTCGCGGCTTGGAAAACAGCGGAGCGAGCTCGACAACCTTCTCGATAAGGTGTTCGGTCTCAGGGCGCGGAATCAGCACGTCCGGCGTTAAAAGAAACGGCAGGCCGTAGAATTCCTGTTCGCCGTTGATGTATTGGATCGGCTCGCCGGCGAATCTGCGCTGGATGAGTGCATGAAATTCCGCGCCGTGGCCGGTTGGATTGTTCCAATGGGCCAACAGCCAAGCGGTGTTTCTTTCCGGGTCGTTCCGTTTGAATAGATGGAGGAGCAAGGCCTCCGCATCCCGTCGGGCTCGTTCAGGATGCGGGCCGGCAGCGAGCTGGTATTCTCCCTCTGCAATCAGGGCACGGACCTTCTGTCGGCTAGGCGACGTTGGCTTCATCGGATTCCGCCTCAGGCCGCCTGGTGCGCTTCGCCTTTTAATTGCTCCGCCTGGTAGTGCGCAATCAGCGCATCCACGATCGGCTGCAGCCGGCCTTCCATCACCAAGTCCAGCTGGTGCAGCGTCAGCCCGATGCGATGATCCGTCATGCGGTTCTGCGGAAAGTTGTAGGTGCGAATCTTCTCGCTGCGGTCGCCCGAGCCCACCTGCTGCTTGCGCTCTTTGGCCAGCTCCGCATTCTGCCGTTCCATCTCCTGTTCGTAGAGCCGCGAACGCAGCACGCGCAGGCCCTTCTCGCGGTTCTTGATCTGCGACTTCTCATCCTGGCAGCTCACCACCGTGTTGGTGGGCAGATGCGTAATGCGCACCGCGGAATAGGTCGTATTCACCGACTGCCCGCCCGGACCCGACGAGCAGAAAGTATCGATGCGAATGTCCTTGGCTTCGATCTTGATGTCCACGTCTTCGGCCTCCGGCAACACCGCCACCGTCACAGCCGACGTATGCACCCGCCCCTGCGTCTCCGTTGCCGGAACCCGCTGCACGCGATGTACGCCGCTCTCCCATTTCATCTGCGAGTACACCCGCTCGCCTTCGATAATCGCAATCACTTCCTTGAACCCGCCCACGCCCGACTCCGACGTCGACAGCACTTCAACCTTCCACTTGTGCTGCTCGGCAAAGCGCGTATACATACGGAAGATTTCGGCTGCAAAGAGCGATGCCTCGTCGCCGCCCGTGCCCGCGCGAATTTCCAGAATCACGTTCTTCTCGTCATTCGGGTCCTTGGGCAGCAGCAGCACCTTGATCTCTTCCTCGAGCACCGGCTCTCGTGGCGCCAGCGAGGCAATTTCCTCCTCAGCCATCGCGTGCATCTCGGCGTCGCTCTCTGCCAGCATCGCGCGCGCCTCCGCCAGGCCCTGCCGCACCTGCTTCAGTTCGCGGAACTTCATCACCGCCGGTTCAATCTCCCGGAGCGCCCGCCCAGCTTTCTGATATTTTTCGTGGTCGGTAATCACTTCCGGCAGTCCGAGTTGTGCAGACAACTCGTCGTAACGCTGCTCCATCTGTTGCAAACGGTCAATCATGGCCCCTCCGGGGTCTTAGTGTTTGAGGAGAATTGTGAAAGGAAGGCGCAGAACAGTTATCGGCGGCGGGCGCCGCTAGAGAAGAGCCGGGATGGGCTGGTGCAGAACCATAATGCTGATCTTATTCTACCGCTTATTTCAATGCCGGACATAACCAACCGGATTCTCGCCGCGCCGGGCTTGCCTTACAGAAACGGATTGACGATCTTCACTCCATCGATCTCCCTGCCGTTCTGCATATCCTCCGACAACAGGACGCGGCAGCCGGCCTGTTTTGCCATGAGCACGATAAGCGCATCCCAAAATGAGAAGCTATGAAGGCGATGGATGTCGATCGCTGCGAGAATGTCAATTACGGTGGGCTCGGCGACATGAAACTTCGCGAAAACCTGCACCCTTTGTTTGGCCAATTCCGCATTGAGCTTGAGTTTTCTGGTCGCTGCATCGAAGTATTCCTGCAACACCTGAAGCGATACCACTCCGGTTCGCTCGCGCAGGTGCACCTTGATCAGGTTGAGAGCCGTTTGTTGTTTGGCCGGATCTCTGGGATCGTCAGAATAGGCGAGGACATTGGTGTCCAGGAAAGTACGCGAACTCTTCCCAGCCAGACTCAATTCCGAGGCCACTTTAGCCGTTCCTCGTAGATCTCATCCCGGTTCCACTTCCAACCCGTCTCGGCCTTTCCCAGTCCAGACGTCTTCTCAAGAAACTCAATATCGCGCTCCAAGTCGCCATCACCGACGATGTGCTCAAGATGCTCGCGAATCTCCTGGTTGATGGTCTTGCCAGTGGCGCGTAGCTTCTCCCGGGCCCGCTCAACAAGCTGCTCGTCAATTGAGAGGGTTATATTCATTAACACAGTATATGTGCGCACATAACCTGTGTCAAGGGTCACTGGACGGAGCAAGCCATGCCTCGTCGTCCGGTATGATCGGGTTATTCGGTCGCGGAGCAGGGACAGAGGAACTGGGGACCAAGGACGTAGGGACCAGGGACTGGAAATTGGTTGACGCGCGCAAACGAGGAAATGCCGGTGCCTGAAGTGAAAGTTTTCGTATCGCCGCAGCAGGTTTCATCGTTGGCCGCGCAGGAAGCTCGCGTTCACCGGCCGCTGCGCATCGCTTTATTCGGGTTTGGGACGGTGGGCAGTTCAGTGGCGCGGATTCTGGTGGAGTCGCATCCGCAGGGGCTGGAACTGACCCACGTGTTCAACCGCGGCGTCGAGCGCAAGCGCGTGGACTGGGTTCCGTCGACCGTAGTGTGGAGCGAAGACGCGGCCGCGGTGCTGGCTTCCGACGCGGATGTGATCGTGGAACTGGCCGGCGGACTCGATCCGGCGGGCGGCTGGGTGCGCAGGGCGCTGGACGCCGGCAAGAGCGTGGTTACGGCAAACAAGAAGCTGATCGCTTTTCACGGCGTGGAACTGGAGCGGCTGGCGGCGGCGAAGGGTGGTCATCTTAAATACGGCGCCGCAGTGGCCGGCGGGATCCCGGTGATTCCGGGCCTGGAGCAAGGGCTTGCCGGCGACCGGATCGAACGCATTGAAGGGATTCTGAACGGAACCTGCAACTTCATCCTCAGCAAGATGGAGGATGGCGCGGAGTATTCGGCGGTGCTGGCCGAAGCGCAGGCCGCGGGCTATGCGGAAGCGGACCCGACCGAGGACGTGGGAGGCTTTGACGCGCGGGCAAAACTCTCCATCCTGATGCGCTTGGCGCTGCGCGTGCAGATCGATCCGGAGGAGATTATTCCGCGGCCCATTACGGAGGTTTCCGCGGTGGACTTCAGCTATGCGCGGGACCTGGGCTGCACCATCCGCCAGATCGCGCGCGGCGAGCAGTCTGTTGGTCTGGTGGCGGCGACCGTGGGTCCAATGCTGGTGGCCCTGCGTTCTCCGCTGGCCTGGTCGCGCGGCACGGAAAACATGGTCATCTTCAGCGGCCAGTACGGCGGCGACGTGGTGTTTTCCGGGCATGGGGCAGGCGGGCACCCAACGGCAGTGGCGGTGGTGAGCGATCTGCTTGCGCTGGCACACGGATCGCGGCGCGTGGAGATTCCGTCGGCGCCGGCGAAGGTCAGCGGCGAGTTCGAGGTTCCGCATTACATCCGCTTCCTGGTAAAGGACCGGCCGGGGATTGTGGCGGAGATTACCGGAGCCCTGGCCAGGGAGAAGATCAACATCCGGGCCATCATGCAGAAGCCGGGCTGCCCGCAGGAAGCGCTGCCGTTCGTGGTGACGGTTGAGCCTTGCAAGAATTCCGCGCTGAAGAGGGCGCTCGAAAGCATTCGCACCATGGACTGCATGATCGTGGAGCCGCTGGATTTGCAGATGCTGGAGTAGCAAGAAACAGGGAGTAGGGAACAGGGAACAGTGTCGGCCTGAACCGATTTCAGGCACGTTGACGAAAATAGTATCGCCAATGATGCCATATGGTCTATAATGCCATCACGGAAGCGAGATGAAAGCCGAACTGCTTTTCCACCAACGCATCGATTACGACGACGGTGCAATCGTGGAAATGATTCTCTGGCGCGTCCCTTTGCCGGTTCCACCCTCAACCCACGGTCTGAAATATTCGCTCTTTTATGGCAGATCCGGAGTTCGGGAGGTGGGTTACGACAATGAGCGCGGCAAAGGGGACCACCGGCACTTTCAGGGCATCGAGACAGCCTATGCTTTCAGAACCGTCGAACGCCTGGTGGCCGATTTTTGGTCCGATGTGCGGCGATTGCGAGGAACCAAATGAGCAATGTGAAATTCACGGTCGGCGGCGCGATGGAGGAAGAAGCATCGCACCGATTCATTGACGCTTGGCGCCGCGCCGAGAACGGAGAGACATTTCACGAGCGCCATCTGGCGTTCGAAAGCTGGGACGCACTCGCCGGCGTCTTGACCGGCAAACGAATGGAGTTGTTGCGCTATGTGCGGCGCCACAACGTCACCAGCATCCGTGCCTTGGCCAAAGCGCTCAGCCGCGACTACAGTAATGTCCACGCGGATGTGCGAGCCCTGGCCGCCGCCGGACTCCTCGATGCCACGGCCAAAGGCGTGCGGGCCGATTACGACGCCATCGAGACTAAGATAGCAATCTGAGAGCGCAAAAGATGAGTTATACGAGCAAGAAATCGGCGTGGAGGGCGGACGATGATCGGCACAATCTACAAGTGTGAGATTTGCGGAGAAGAGAGCGACCATCCGGTCCGCTGGATCGCGATCCACTGCAGCGATGCGCAATTGACGATCTTCAAATGGACGAAAGAGGCAGCCAATGCGCCGCATGCGCGGCACTATTGCGGCGAAGCGCACGCCCAGGTCTACCTCAGCCGCTGGTTTGAATCCTTCTGCAGTTGATTGCCGGTCCGACGACTAGCTTCCTGTTGGCGCCGGTCCGGTGGACTCGCGCACAACCAGCTCCGGAGCCATGACGATTTCTGACGGATAATCCTGATCGCGGTTGGCGATGCGTTCGAGCAGTACCTGCGCGCCGCGCTTGCCCATTTCGGCGAGCGGCTGGCGGACGGTGGTGAGCGAGGGCGTGGAGTAGGCGGCGGACTGGATGTCGTCGAAGCCGACGACCGATACATCTCCGGGGACGGTGAGCCCGACGTCCTTTAGAGCGCGGATGGCGCCGATGGCGGCGATGTCGTTGAAGCAGAAGATGGCGGTAAAGTCGCGCGACTTTCCGAGCAGGCCCCGCATCGGTTTGTAGCCGATTTCGGGAGCCATGGGGTGGTAACCGTCCTTCATTGACCAGCCGGCGGAGTCGATGCGGATGACGAGGGCGGGGTCGATCTTAAGATCGATTTCGCGCGCCACCTGCTGGATGCTCTCCCAGCGGTATTCGGAATCGGGTATGGCGCGCGGGCCGCGCATGAAGGCGATGCGGCGATGGCCGAGAGCATACAAGTGATCGAGCGCCTGCTCCACGGCCAGGTGATGGTCGAGCACGATGTTGGTTACGTTTTCAGCCGCGCTGTGAGCTGAAATGGCGACAACGGGCACGGGAACTTCAATTTGCTCGGCTGGAGTGTTGAGCAGCAGAAACCCGTCCACGGCGCGCTCCACCAGCATGCGCGGATACTTCTCGATCAGTTCGCGCTTCCAGTCGTGGCAGGCGGTGAAGTAGAAGTAGTGGGCAGCCGTCAGCTCCTGGACCACGCCGCTCATCACACGGGTAAAGTAGCCTTCGCTCAGGTCGGGAGCAAGCACGCCCACGCTCATGGATTTGCTTTGGCGCAGAGAGCGGGCAAA
>DATKGE010000394.1:0-2701 GCA_035510955.1 Occallatibacter sp.
GAAAAGGAAACCACCGCCGCGCTGATCGACGAAATTCCAGTGCTTGCCGTCCTGGGTGCGGCCAGCGAGGAGGGTCTTACCATCCGGGATGCCTCCGAATTGCGCATCAAAGAAACGGATCGCATCTCGACGGTCGCCGAAAACCTGCGCCGTATGGGAGTGGAGGCGGAGGAATTGCCGGATGGCCTCGCCATCCCCGGCCGCCAGCGCTTCCATGCCGCCGAACTGGACTCCTTCGGCGATCACCGCATCGCCATGGCATTCGCTGTCGCGGCGTTGTGCGCGGATGGCGAATCGGTAATCCACGGCGCGGAAGCTGCATCGGTTTCGTTCCCGGAGTTTTTTGCGACGCTGGGGGCGATTACGGGCTAACGCAGCATCCCGGAGAAGTGGGCAAGCCAATTGATTTGGGCGTGACTACTTCCCGACGACGCTCCATTTGCCAGGCGAATAAAGTCGATTCTGCTCTTGCTGAACGTGGAAGGCCCAGTATTGGTCGAGATCCCCGCTCAGATAAATGGCTCTGAGCTTCACGATGGCCTCGGCCATAGCTTCGGTCCAGCGCATCCCGGATCGTTCCATGCGGTCCTTGATGAGGTTCTTGCAAGCCCCCTCCACTGGACCACTGGCGATCGGCAATCCTGCCGCCAAATACTGGTCATAGCGCATGCGGGTCCGGTTGCGATAGAGGTAGTTGGACACGGCAGAGAGCGTCTTACCCTGGTTGCCGGTGAGCCCGAGTTTGGTGACCATCTGGCGTATGCCCTGGACGACTTGGCTGACATGCCCCTCCAGAATTCTCTGGGCACGAAGGCGAACCCACTGCTCGGCCTCCAGACTGCCTTCGGCATGGAAGACATAGGCGGCCTTCCACAACTTCTCCAGTACATGCAGCAAATCGAGAATCAAAGTGACTTCAAGCTGTTGGCTGACCCGAATCTGTAAAGCTCGCTCTCCGTCGGTGAGCGCCACGTGGGTTTTGTGGCCCTGAGGATCGCGGCGTGACACCTCGGCGGCTACCTCGGCAATCACTGCCGTTTTACCTTTAGTCAAACTGGCCCATACGCGCTTGTGCTCCGGACGCGGGGCCGGCTGGTCGGCCTTGCTGACAGCCCGGTCCTTGTCGAAGAGGTTTTCCACCACTTGTTGGGGAGTGCGGACCCACGGTGCTCGCGTAAACACGGCGGCCACCGTGGCCATCTTCTTACGGTTAGTCTTCTGGCCCTTGGTCAGCCGCACCCGCGGGTGTGCCCCCTCGGGCTTGATCATTGGAATCCCTTTGCCGTCAACCGCCGCCACCAAAACCGAGCCGGTCTCGGCCCACGGTGGCGGGTCGCGCTGAGCATAGAAGACATCGAAGTCTTCGGCCGCCTCTTGGATCACTTCCTCGATACTGCGCGTGTGAATCGGCGCGCCGGTGATCTCCGCGCAGCGTTCGCGGGTTTCCCGGAAGGTTCCCTGCACGGCGGCCTTCACCATGCGTTTTTGCAGTTCGTAGGAAAACGAGCGCGCGGGCAGTTGCAGGAATTCGTCGAGCGGATGGATGCTGGCGGCGCCGGTGTGCGAATAGCTCATGCGCGTGATCTGGACGGGACCGAAGATGGTCTTCAACAGGCAAGTGTGCAGGCGACGGTGGGAGTACACGATGGACTCTGCGCCATGGACGACCCGCAGGGCGGGGCCCACATCGCCGTTGCCTCGGTGCTGGATGTGGGCCTGGAGGAGCAGTCGCTGCACCTCACGTCCTTTGTGCTCCTGCTGGCACTCGATCTGATGCAGGGGAAGTTGCAAAGTGGGCGGGGCGGATAGCCAGTCCTCCAGGGAAGAGAATTCCTGACGGGCGGCCGCCGCGAGGGAGCCGGCAGCGAAGAATGGTGGTATGACGAGTGGTGAGCAGTTGGTCATAATCTACGGTAATATATACCGTAGGTAAGTATGCAACAAATTTCAAGAGCCAGACTGGCGTCGCTCATCCGACGTGATGGGCAACGCTTTGAAGTCCTTAAACGGGAGATCCTTCAACTCGACTACTTCTGCAAGGGAACTGTGCTCAAGCGGATGATGAAGTGTGGCAATCAGCAGTGCGCATGCCACCGTGATCCCGCCAAACGCCACGGGCCATACTTCGAGTGCACCTTCAAAGTTCAGAACAAGACGGTCAACCTAAAACTCTACCCAGAAGTGACGCCGCTGTATCGAGCCGCCATCCAGCAGCAGCGCAAACTGAAATCGCTTCTCGGACGACTGGAGCGACTGTCGCGTACTGCGCTTGCGCACCTCGCGCAGCAGAAACTCGCGGGCAACCGCTGAACCAAAATCCGGGGATATTTTCATAGCCCGCCATTTCGCGGCCACCATCGACCCCGCCTATCTCCCTAATCTACTGATTTAACGCCACTTCGGCGTCGTCGAAAAGTAGTCACACCCAAATCATAACTACTGGCTCAGGATTGCGATGACGGCGCTGGCGGCCTCTTTCAACTTGCCTTCACGTACCCGGCCTGTAGCGTAGAGTACGAGGACGAATCGGCAGTGAACAATCGATTGGGCCGGACTCAACTAGGCTGATTCAGACCGCCGGACTCGAAATCGGACGCATCAAGCACGACCGAGTATTGGTCCGACTTCGCTTGGCTCGTAATCTGACAAAGAACGATGTCGCTACCGGTCAACGTCGCCAGGACCAGCGCGGGGCTTCCCC
>DATKGE010000395.1:0-17075 GCA_035510955.1 Occallatibacter sp.
GCCCACGTGATTGTCGGGGTTGCCTTATTAACTGATAGCGTGACGCTAGCCGTTGCCGAGCTGTAGTCAGTGATATTGGTGGGTGTGAAGGTCACTGACAGAGTCTGTGAACCAGCTGCAAGGACTGTGCCGGCTGCGGGCGAGTAGGAGAATGTTCCGGCCACGCTTGCCGTTGCGTCGAGCTGGGTGGCGCTGAGCGCGGTGCCGTACGTGATGGCAGCCGGAGTTGCCCAGGTGATTGTCGGCGCAGCTGTGTTTACCGTCAACGCGACGGTTGCTGTTGCGGAATTGTAGTCGGTGGAATTGGTGGGCGTGAAGGTCACTGACAGAGTTTGCGATCCGGCTGCGAGAACTGTACCGGCTGCTGGCGAGTAGGCGAATGTGCCCGCCACGCTTGCGATCGCGTCCAGTTGTGTGGCGCTCAGTGCTGTGCCGTATGCGATCGCGCCGGGTGTCACCCAGGTAATTGCCGGGGCTGCCTTGCTCACCGTTAACGTGACGCTGGCCGTGGCAGAACTGTAGTCGGTGGTGTTGGTGGGAGTGAAGGTCACTGACAGAGTTTGCGAACCGGCTGCCAGGACTGTGCCGGCAGCGGGCGAGTATACAAGCGTACCCGCCACACTTGCCGTCGCATCCAGCTGCGTGGCGCTCAGCGCTGTGCCATAAGCTACAGCCGCGGGTGTCGCCCAAGTGATTGTCGGCGTGGCGGTGTTTACCGAGAGCGTGACGGCTGCTGTGGCGGCGCTGTAGTCGGTGGTATTGGTGGGTGTGAAGGTCACTGACAGAGTTTGCGAACCGGCTGCCAGGACTGTGCCGGCAGCAGGCGAGTAAGTGAAGGTGCCTGCCACTGTTGTGGTCGCATCCAATTGAGTGGCGCTCAGCGCTGTGCCGTAAGCGATAGCCGCGGGTGACGGCCAGGTGATTGCCGGCGTTACCCTGTTCACGTTGAGCGCGACGCTGGCCGTTGTCGAGCTGTAATCCGTAGTGTCGGTGGGCGTGAACGTGAGGGAGAGCGTCTGCACCCCCGCTGCCAGCACTGTTCCGGCAGCAGGCGAGTAAGCGAATGTGCCGGGCACGCTTGCGGTCGCATCCAACTGCGCGGCGCTCAATGCAGTGCCGTAAGCGATAGCTGCAGGTGTTGCCCAGGTGATGGCCGGCGTGACAGCGTTAACTACGAGCCTGACCCTCGCGGTGGCCGAGCTGTAGTCGGTGGTGTTGGTGGGAGTAAATGTGACCAACAGAGTTTGCAAGCCGGCCGCTAGCACTGTGCCGGCCGCTGGCGAGTAAGCGAAAGTGCCGGGTACACTTGCGGTTGCGTCGAGCTGCGTGGCGCTCAGCGCTGTTCCGTAGGAAATGGCGGCAGGTGTTGCCCAGGTGATGGTCGGCGTGACGGTGCCTACCGCCAGGGAGACGCTGGCCGTGGCAGTGCTGTAGTCGGTCGAGTCGGTTGGCGTAAGGGTGACGGACAAGGTCTGCGTGCCGGCGGTCGGGACAGTTCCCGCGGCGGGCGTATACACAAAGGTCCCGGCGACCGTGGACGTGGCGTCGAGCTGCGTGCTGCTCAGAGCGGTTCCGTAAGAGATGCCCGCAGGAGTGGGCCAGGTGATGGACGGTGTGGCCTGGTTCACGGTCAACGAAACGGTTGCGGTCGCAGTCTTGTAGTCGGTCGAGTCGGTGGGTGTGAATGTGACCGTGATGGTGTGGCTGCCGGCCGTCAACGCGGTGCCGGCCGCAGGCGAATACACGAAGGTCCCGGCCACCGTGGTCGAAGCATCAAGTTGAGCGTTGCTCAAGGCGGTTCCGTAGACAATTGGCGCCGGAGTTGCCCAGGTAATGCTCGGGGCGATCTGGTTCACGGCCAGAGAAACCGTTGTCGTTGCCGTGGTGTAATCCGTCGTGTCTGTCGGAGAGAAGGTGGCCGTGAGGGTGTGACTGCCTACCGTCAACACGGTGCCTGCCGCGGGCGAGTAAGTAAAGGTTCCGGCCACGGTCGAAGTAGCGTCGAGCTGCGTGCTGCTCAGAGCGGTTCCATAAGCGATGGCTGCCGGAGCCGCCCAGGTAACCGCCGGTGTAGCCTGTTTTACGGTCAGCGTGACGGTTCCGGTTGCGGTTGTATAGTCCGTCGTGTCCGTGGGCGTAAACGTCGCGGTGAGGGTTTGGCCGCCGGCGGCGAGCACAGTTCCCGCGGCAGGCGAATAGGTGAAGGTTCCGGCCACTGAGCTCGTCGCATCCAATTGAGCCGCGCTCAAGGCGGTTCCGTAGGTGATGGCTGCCGGCGTGGCCCATGAGATGGCGGGTGTGGTTTTCGTGGCCGAATTGACGGTGAGCACAACGGTCGCTGTGGCCACGGTGTAGTCGGTGGTGTCGGTCGGTGTGAAGGTCGTAGTGAGTGCGTGGCCGCCGTCGCTCAGCACGGTTCCTGCCGCCGGCGAGTAAATGAAGGTGCCTGGTACGGACGCGGTGGCGTCGAGCTGCGTTGCACTCAAAGCCGTGCCGGAAGTGATGGGCGCGGGCGTGGCCCAGGTGATGATCGGCGTCGCCTTGTTCACGGTGAGCGTAACGCTTGCCGTCCCGGTGCTGTAGTCCAAAGTATCCGTTGGCGTGAAGGTGACGGAGAGTGTCTGTGTCCCAGCGGTCAAGACGGTGCCGGCGGCGGGTAAGTAAGCGAAAGTCCCGGGGACCGTGGAAGTCGCGTTGAGCTGCGTTGCGCTCAAGGCGGTTCCGTAGGTGATGGCGGCGGGAGTGGTCCAGCTGACGGTCTCTGTGGCCGAACTCACGGTCAGCGTGACGGTAGCCGTGACGGTGGAGTAGTCGGTGGCGTCACTCGGCGTGAACGTGGCTGTGAGGGTGTGGCTTCCCGCACTGAGCACGGCGCCTGCCGCCGGCGAATAGGCGAAAGTTCCGGCCGTGCTCGAAGAAGCGTCCAACTGAATGTTGCTCAGCGCGGTTCCGTAGGGGATGGCCGATGGGGCTGCCCATGTAATCGCGGGCGTGGCCTTGTTCACTGTCAATGAGACGCTTGCGGTGGCGGGACTATAGTCGGTGGTATTTGTCGGCGTAAAAGTCACGGACAGGGCCTGCGTCCCGGCCGACAACACGGTTCCGGCAGCAGGCGAGTAAGCGAAGGTGCCGGCTACGGTTGAAGTCGCGTCCAACTGCGCGGCGCTCAGGGCAGTCCCATAGGTGATGGCCGGGGGAGCTGGCCAGGTGATAGTCTCCGCGGCCGGATTCACGATAAGCGTGACTGTTGTTGTGGCGGAGTTGTAGTCGGCCGAGTCGTTCGGAGTGAAGGTCGCGGTGATAATGTGGCTGCCCGCGGAGAGCACGATTCCCGTTGGGGGCGAGTACATGAAGGAACCGGCGACGGTCGAGCTGGCGTCGAGTTGGGTCGCGCTTAGTGCCGTGCCGTAGGTGATGGCGGCAGGAGTTGCCCAGTTAATAGCAGGCGTGGCCTTGTTTACGGTGAGCGTGACGCTGGCCGTGGCAGTGCTATAGTCCGTCGAGTTGGTCGGCGTGAAAGTGACGGACAGCGTCTGTGCCCCGGCGGTCAAGACTGTGCCGGCGGCGGGGGAGTAGGAGAAGGTACCCGCCAGCGTAGAAGTGGCATCCAATTGGGCCGCGCTCAAAGCGGTTCCGTAGATAATTGCCGCGGGCGTTGACCAGCTGAGGGTATCCGCGGCCGCATTCACAGTCAGCGTGACGGTGGCCGTTGCAGTGGCGTAGTCCGTGCCATTGGTCGGGGTGAAGGTAGCCGTGATTGCTTGATTGCCGGCATTCAGCACGGTCCCCGCCGCGGGCGAATATGTGAAGGAACCGGCCAATGTGGAGCTGGCATCGAGCTGGGCTGCGCTCAGAGCTGTGCCATACGTGATGGCTGCAGGTGTCGCCCAGGTAATGCCTGGAGTGGCCTTGTTCACCGTTAATGTAACGGTCGCAGTTGCGGTGGAGTAGTCGGTGGTATCAGTCGGGGTGAAAGTAGCCGTGAGCGGGTGGCTGCCTGCAGTCAACACGGTTCCAGCTGCGGGCGAGTAAGTGAAGGTTCCGGCCACCGATGAAGTCGCATCCAGTTGGGTTGCGCTCAAAGCGGTTCCGTAGGTAATAGGCGCCGGGCTTCCCCAGATGATGGGCTCCGTGGCCGCATTCACTGCGAGCGTGACCGTTGCAGTCGTGGAGGAGTAGTCGGTGGTGTTGGCCGGGGCGAAGGTAGCCGTAATTGCTTGATTGCCGGCATTCAGCACGGTCCCCGCCGCGGGCGAATAGGTGAAGGAACCGGCCACTGCGGAGCTGGCATCGAGCTGGGCTGCGCTCAGAGCAGTGCCATACGTGATGGCTGCTGGTGTCGCCCACGTAATGCCTGGAGTGGCCTTGTTCACCGTTAAGGTAACGGTCGCAGTTGCGGTGGAGTAGTCAGTGGTATCAGTCGGGGTGAAAGTAGCCGTGAGCGTATGGCTGCCTGCAGTCAGCACGGTTCCTGCTGCGGGCGAGTAAGTGAAGGTTCCGGCCACCGATGAAGTCGCATCCAGTTGGGTTGCGCTCAAAGCGGTTCCGTACGTAATAGGCGCCGGGCTTCCCCAGATGACGGGCTCCGTGGCCGCATTCACTGTCAGCGTGACCGTTGCAGCCGTGGAGGAGTAGTCGGTGGTGTTGGCCGGGGTGAAGGTAGCCGTGATCGCTTGATTACCTGCATTCAGCACGGTCCCCGCCGCGGGCGAATAGGTGAAGGAACCGGCCACTGTCGAACTGGCATCGAGCTGGGCTGCGCTGAGAGCAGTGCCATAAGTGATGGCTGCCGGTGTCGCCCAGGTGATGTTCGGCGTGACTTTGCCCACCGTCAATGGAACGGTTGCGATTGCGGTGGCGTAGTCGGCCGTGTCGGTGGGTGCGAAAGTTGCCGATAATGTCTGTGAACCGGCCGCCAACAATGTTCCTGCTGCGGGCGAGTAAGTGAAGGTCCCGGCCACCGTTGACGTCGCATCCAACTGGGTTGCGCTCAACGCGGTTCCATAAGGGATGGCCGCCGGAGCTGCCCAGGCAAGGCTTGGTGTAGCCTTGTTCACTGTGAATGGAACAGTTGCAGTTGCGGTGGAGTAGTCGGTGGCATCGGTCGGAGCAAATGTAGCCGTAATTGTGTAGCTTCCTGCATTCAACGCTGCGCCGGCCACAGGCGAGTAAGTGAAGGTCCCGGCCACGGTGGACGTCGCGTCCAATTGCGTCGCGCTCAATGCGGTTCCGTATGTGATGGCTGCCGGAGCCGCCCAGGCAATGCTTGGCGTGGTCTTGTTGACGGTCACCGGGACGGTTGCCGTTGCGGTAGTGTAGTCGGTCGAGTCAGTAGGCGTGAAGGTGACCGACAGGGTCTGAACTCCGGCCTTCAACACTGTGCCAACTGCGGGCGTGTAAGTGAAGGTCCCGGCCACGGTGGACGTGGCGTCCAATTGCGTCGCGCTCAATGCGGTTCCATAAGCAATGGCCGCGGGCGTGGTCCATGTGATGGCCGGTGTAGTCGGTGTGACCGCATTCACGGTCAATGGAACGGACGCTGTCGCGGTCGAGTAGTCGATGGTATCGGCCGGGGTGAAGGTAGCCGTGAGCGTGTGACTTCCCACTGCCAGCACTGTGCCGGCAGCGGGTGAATAAGCAAAGGAACCGGCCACCGATGCGCTGGCATCGAGCTCGACCCCGCTCAGAGCCGTACCGTAAATGATGGGCGCCGACGCCGCCCAGGTAATGCTCGGCGTGGCCTTGTTCACGGTCAACGGGACGGTTGCCGATGTGGATGTGTAGTCGGCAGAGTCAAGGGGCGTGAAGGTCGCAGACAACGTCTGTGTCCCTGCCGTCAACACCGTCCCGGCGCCGGGCGAGTAAGCAAAGATACCGGCCACTGTGGAAGTCGCATCCAATTGCGTAGCGCTCAAAGCAGTGTTGTAGGTGATGGCGGCGGGCGTGCTCCATGAGACAGAGGGCGCGGCCTTGTTCACTAACTGCGTAATGGCGGCGGATGTGACGGCGCCGTAGTTGCTGTTCCCCGGCCAACTCGCGGTGATGGTGTGCGAACCGGCAGTCAGCGAGTTCGTCGTCAGCGTCGCTGTTGTCCCATTGATCGTTCCCGTGCCAACAGAGACCGTGTTGTTGGCGTCATAAAATGTCACGGTGCCGGTGGGCCCGCTGGAGACTGTCGCTGTGAAGGTTACCGCGCCGCCGTAGGTGGATGGCGAACCCGAGGTCGCCACGGTCAGCGTTGGGGTAGTCGCATTCACCTGCAGGGTAAAGGTCTCGGAAACGCTGCCTGCGCTTGCCGTCAGCGTTACCGACTGTGCATTCGCAACCGGCGACACCGTCGCCGTAAACACCGTGCTGGTTGCATTCTCCGGTACAGTCACTGTGGCCGGTACCGTCACATTGGCGCTGCTGCTCGACAGGGTCGCACTCAGCCCGCCGGACGGTGCGGCTGCGGTCAGCGTAATCGTGCAGGAATCTGTCCCCGAGCCGGTCAGGGACGCGCTGGTGCAGGAAAGACCGCTCAAGAGTGCCGGGGCCGTCCCACCCTGGTCCGTCCCTGATGAACCCTGGACGGTTTGCGTACTCGTCTTACTCACTCCGCCACAGCCAGACACGGCGAGGGACAGAAAGCAGGAAAAGACGATGAGTGAGACAATGCGCCAGGATCCGTTCGCGCGAATTTGGACTGCACCCTGTGGGCGCGGTTGATCCACCCGCGACGTGCCGTCGCTTGAGGGTGCATCGTATCTCGAAAATTCGCAGCCAGGTCGAGGTCGAGCGGAGACGCCGTACATTAGTTCACCTCTACAAACACTGTCACGATGGAGCTCTTTCAGGCCCTCATTTGTTTTTTCGGAAGAATATGAAAAAGCTTAGCATCGGATTGCACTTTGGAGATTGCCCATTGATGGGACTCGGTGTGCACTTTCGTGTTATTGCACACAAAGCGAATTGAATCTGTTGAGTAGGGGGTCAAAAAGCGAGCGGATATCGGGGATTCGCCCGAACAAAAGAGGGGGAAATATTCAAATCCCAAGGGGGTTTTTCCTGACAGGTAATCGAACGCTTGATTACTCTTGCGGGAGCTACATCGCGGCGAAGATGGATGTGGATTATTTTGTGGATAACCTTTTGGTAACGGGTGCAAATCTCGCTGGCGTCGTACGGTTGCCAGTACTTTGTCTGATCCTTTGAGGGGGACAGGTGGGCAAGGCTGGTTGGCGCAGTTGTCTGGCCGCGGGGGCTATGTTGGTGCGGAGCCTTGTACATTGAAATTTGAATGGGTTGAGAGCAATGACTGTGCCAAATTGATCACCTCCGCGTTAAAACTGTCCGAACAGTTCAGCGCTTGATTTGGAGCGCGGTAGCCAAGCCGGTCGGAATACAAATCCAGACAAAGGCAAAGCTTTGGTTATGTAATTGTTTCCAGGTTGTGTATTTTCTACATGGTAAAAAGAGATCGTTCCGGTCCAATGGATTAGAAATGATCCAGAGCATCGTTGAAATCAGCGCCGGCAGCGAACGGATCATTTGCCACGAAGAAGTCTGGGTTGGCCTTGCCTCGGTCGATTTGCCAGACCAGAGCAGCGAGCTTTTGGAGACTCCGCGGCGAACGGGGACATGGAATGACGGGAAGCTCTTGTAGCTTTCTCGAGTTCCATGGCCCCATTTTTATTTTGGCATTTCGCCGAGTCCGCGAGACCGGTTGAAATCTGTCACGTTCGACAGGCTTCGATCTCTCGTCCGGACCCGTCGTGCGAGGGAATTTGGTGGAATTGAAGCCGGTGCTCACAGCGACAATTGGCTCCGCAATTAAAGGTTTCGCGGCCGGGAAGGGAGGGAATTGCGAGGAAGTCAGGGAGAGACAAATGTACACTTTCTACCCACTTATTGTGCATAAAATTGCACTCTCACATTCGGAAAGGGTGCGTAATCTAGGTGTTTTCGCGAAAACCGTTCGGCAATGAGATTGCAATAGTGCTTAAGTATTCAACAGGAGTGCTTGTATTCAAACAGCCGGAGCTGAGCTGGCGAGCGTTGACAATGACCAGGAACGACGCCTCGCAAGGCCATCCAGACTTCGCAGACTTGGCAATTGTGCCCAGAATGAGTTTCGCTACGAACGACTGCAAGTTGAAATGGCCCGTATGAGTGAAGATTTGGCAACGGGGAACGACCGGCGTGAACGGCAGCGCTTCAGAATCAATGCGCCTGTGACCCTGTTCATCGGGGACCGCGAGATTCCAGCTTACACACGGGACTTGAGCAACCGGGGAGCATATCTGTATGTTGCCTTGTCTGACAGTACCGAGATCGACAGCGAATTTGAGTTCACCGTCGATTTGCCTCCCGAAGTGACGTTTGCAACCTGTTGCCAGATACGGTGCAGGGGACAGGCGGTTCGCACGGAAGAAGCAGCGATGAGTCTGACCGGGATGGCGGTGGAGATCCTGGAATATTCGATCTTCAGGGGAATGTCGTCTACCGCTTAGAGTTTCCGTATACCAAGGACGCGATGGTCAACCAGCCAACTCTTCAGTACATAAACGAGCTTGTTGTTGCTACCGGGGTCGGTGGGCAGTAGAAAAAATCCTGGATCGACCAGATAGCGGATGGAGTTGAAAACAATTCCCTCCATCACTTCGCCATCGAGGAATTGGAACTTCATCCAAATGCCGTGGACGATGGGCGCCCTGGTATGGAAGTTGATCTGGTTATGATCTGAGTTCCCATCGAAGCTGTTGACATAGAACACGGCCTTAATGTCCTTGGCCGAGATCTCCTCGACGACATCGGAGTCGAGCAGGCGAACATGGAAGGTCTCCGGAGGGCTGGGCGGTGCGTTGCCGAGGAGCGCCTCAATGGTGGTCAATGCCGGGGAATCCAGGTAACCCTTGACCGTCCTGGTTCCAAACTGGATGACGACCTTTTCCGTGCTGAGTAATGTAGTTTCGATCATGGGGGAGTAAACTCTCTCTGTGTCCGGTCTTACCTCGCGGGAGGAGCAGCTACACGTCCGCATGATACTGAATGGTTTCTTTCACGGGCAATCCCAGTTTCGTGCCACTCTGGGCGAAGCTTGGTAACTGCGTTACGAATACTTTAGATGCAGACACCGTGAATGAGGGAGATCGGTGGAGGAGCGAAACCTGCCCCTGAGCATTCCAGCCGGATGCACCGCAGGTGGGACTGGCGAGGGAGATACCTGTCCCGTTTTCCGATATGGAATAAACCGTTGATTCCAGGAAATCCATGATCTCACCTGGGCCGGGCGTTAGGCATAATTCTCGCTTCCGCGGAGGGCGAACAGCCGGCTGTGAAGCGGACTAGGCGCTCTGAGCCCGATCCAGAGTGGTGCCATCCCCAATCGAGGCCGGCCGCTTACGGGGTGGACTGAGATTGTACTGTTTAATCTTGTACAAAAGCGCTTTGTAACTGATTTGCAGGTCGCTTGCCGCCACCTTGCGGTTCCATCCCGTCCCTTCCAGTGACTGAGCGATCGCAGCAGACTCTGCATTCCCCTTCAGATTTTTTACCAGATGCTTCAAACTCGCATTGCCGGCATTTTCTGCGTTCAGCGCAAGCGCTGCCGAGCTATGCAGCGGATTCAGCTCCTCGATGATGGACTGTTCGTCGCCCAGGACGAGATAGCGCTTGATCGTATTCTCCAATTCACGCAGATTGCCCGGCCAGGCGTAGCTGGCCAGAGCCCGCAAGAGAGTTGCAGAGATGGGCAACGGGTCGCATTCGTACTTCGCGGCCACCTTGTGCATGAAGTGCTGGGACAGGATCGGGATCTCTTCAACGCGCTCGCGCAGCGGAGGCATTCTGAAGGTAAAGCCATTCAGGCGGTAGAACAGGTCCTCGCGAAACGTCTTTTGAGCGATGGCCGCCTTGATGTCGATATTGGTCGCTGCAATCACGCGAACATCGACTTTGACGCTGGACCTGCTTCCCAGGCGTGAAAAGCTTCCGTCCTGCAGAACCTGCAAGAGCTTGGCCTGCAGCGCGGGCGGCATTTCGCCAATCTCGTCCAGGAGAATCGTGCCGTGATTGCAGATCTCAAACTTGCCCGGTTTGGCCTTGACCGCGCCGGTAAAAGCGCCTTGCTCATAACCGAATAGCTCGCTTTCCAGCAGGTCGGCAGGCATAGCGGCGCAATTTACCTTCAGAAAGCTGCGCTGGCTGCGGGCCGACATCTTGTGGATCAGCATGGCCGCGACTTCCTTGCCGGTGCCGCTTTCCCCGAGGATGAGTACAGGGATATCGGCGCGGGCGACAAGGGCGCATTGGGACTCAATCTCCATCATGCGCTTGCTGGATCTGACAAAGGACGTGTTCTCATCCAGGGTGATCCCCTGTATGCCGGAGCCGACCACCGTCTTGATGGAGGATTTGAGGCACTGTTCCACAGCAAGATCGATATCTGTTTTCCTAAAGGGCTTGAGGATCACGTTGGTGGCGCCCATGCGGGTGGCCATAACAACATCGTTCAACTCGGCTGAACAGGCGATCATGATGATCGGCAGGAACGGCTTAAAGGCGCGAGTTTTCGCAAGCAGATTGAGCGCGTTTTCCTCGGAATCGTCTTCGCAAATGTGCCAGTCCATCAGGAGCAGATCGGGGGTAGGAAACTCTCTCAGGCTTCTATTGAGTTCCGCAGCCTGGGTAAAGAGGGTCACGCTGAAGCGGTCGGTGAGAATCCGGTGAAGGTAATCCAGAATTGCCGGATCGGCATCGAGAACGGCAATATGGGGAATGCGCTTGCCCTGAGACTTCATTCAACCTCCAAGTTGCTGCATGGCCGCCGGTGCTTTTTCTCTCATCGGCGCCGCATGGAAAATCATCACGAGTGCCGTCCCTTGTGCTTGAACGCGGGACGTGTCATCTTGAACAATCCGAGCTGATCCTAGCGGCGGACTGGCGATAAATTAAGGAGCAAACCAGTCACCGTACTTGGGAGGGAGTTAAGAAAAGATCGATGGCTGTGAGAAAACGATCTTAGCATCAGATGTGGAATAAATCTTCCATTTGTGCAAATATTTACCTAATCCGAAGTAATGAATGGGGAGTAACTCGGGTAAAATCTACCTAGGAGTACCTTCAGCACGCAAGTTAGATTACTTTTGTGGTACTTTTATTGTCAACTTAGCAATGGGTCTGGATATAAAGTTGCACAAAGGACCTAAGACAAGCGCTGAATTGGATCGAGTATGCCCCTCGCACGCGTCACCGAATTCGTCGACATTCTGTCTCTGCCTCCGGAGGATCTGGTATTCGGCCAATCACCCTTGATGGCCGCTGCTCGCGCGAAGATGGAGCGAGTTGCGAATACGACCGTCCCGGTTCTGCTGCAAGGGGAGAGCGGGACCGGCAAAGACATCATTGCCAAGTTTTTGCATGCGCGCTCCAACCGGTCGAAGTGTCCCTGGGTCAAAGTGGCCTGCCCGGCTATTCCAAACTCCCTTATCGAGTCGGAGCTGTTTGGTTATGAAAAGGGGGCGTTCACCGGGGCGTACGCAACCAAGCGCGGCCGCGTGGAACTGGCTCATCAGGGAACCTTGTTTCTCGATGAAGTGGGCAGCCTGGATATTTCAGTTCAGGCCAAGTTGCTCCAGGTGCTCCAGGACGGCACCTTCATGCGGGTAGGGGCGCAAGAGTCGAGGAAAGTGAATACCCGGCTGGTGTGCGCGGCGAACGGAAACCTCAAACAACAGACCGAGGATGGGACCTTCCGGCTGGACTTTTTCTACCGCATCAACGCCATCACCATCGATTTGCCGCCCCTGCGCCAGCGAGTTATGGATCTGCCGGTCCTGATCAACTATTTTCTTGAATTGCATTCCAAGGCATATCGTGTTAATCCGAAGCCGCTATCGCGCGAATTGATGCGCATGATGCAGCGATATAACTGGCCGGGTAACATCCGTCAACTGGAAAACATGATTCGCAGCCATGTGCTTATCGGCAACGAGGAGGCTCTGGCGGCAGATCTGGCGCCTGCTGCCCCGGCGGGACTGATTCCGGAGATCGATCTAACTCATCCCGTATCTTTGAAGGAAATTACTCGGGCAGCAACGCAGGACTTAGAGAGAATGATCATTATGAAAGTGCTGCAGGCGAATGGCTGGAGCCGCCGGAAGACGGCAAAATGGCTCAATATCAGTTACCGATCGCTGCTTTACAAGCTTCAGGAATCGAACGTGAGCGCGATGGACGGCAAGACGCAGAAGGCGGATCCAAACGGCAGCTCACATTGACTGTTCGGAGTGGTCTCTCTGAAGCCGGTACAATAGAGTCGTCAGGTGCGGGATTCAGCGGGCAACCCTGGACCCTGGGGCTAGTTCAGACGCGAGCCATTGGAGTGGGGCTGCATGGAAAGCATGACGGGAGTTGAACCGGCAAGACCTTTATTGGCGAATCAAAACGTGGGCAACCCCCCGACCCGGAACAAGCACTTGCTGCGCTGGGTTGAGAAAATGGCGGAGCTGGCTTGCCCCTCGTCCATTCACTGGGTCGATGGCTCGCAGGAAGAGTATGACCTGCTTTGCGAACAGTTGATTGCCAATGGGACGTTCATCCGGCTGAACCAGAAGCTTCGGCCCGGCTGTTTCTATGCGCGCTCTGACCCAGGCGATGTGGCGCGTGTGGAAGAGCGCACGTTTATTTGCTCCTTCTCCAAAGACAACGCCGGTCCCACCAACAACTGGGAAGATCCGAGAGAGATGCGGCGCAAGCTGAAGGGCTTGTTTCGCGGGGTGATGCAGGGGCGGACCATGTATGTGCTGCCGTTCAGCATGGGCCCCATTGGCTCGAAGTTTTCTCAAATTGGCGTGCAACTGACCGACAGCCCGTACGTGGTGGTGAATATGCGCATCATGGCGCGTATCGGCCTGCCGGTGTTTGCCGAGATCGACAAAGACGAAAGACGCGTGGTTCCCTGCATGCACAGCGTGGGCGCGCCGCTGCGGCCGGGAGAGCGGGACGTTCCCTGGCCATGCAACAAGGAAAAATACATCGTCCATTTTCCCGAGACCCGCGAGATCTGGTCCTATGGTTCGGGCTACGGAGGCAACGCACTGCTGGGCAAGAAGTGTTTTGCGCTGCGCATCGCTTCGAACATGGCGCGGGATGAGGGCTGGATGGCGGAACACATGCTGATCCTGGGCGTGGAGAGTCCGGAAGGGCAGAAGACTTACGTAGCTGCGGCCTTTCCCAGCGCATGCGGAAAAACGAACTTTGCCATGATGGTTCCGCCCGCGGGCTTTGACGGGTGGAAAGTGTCTACAGTTGGCGACGACATCGCCTGGATACGTCCGGATGCGAACGGCCATCTGCGCGCCATCAATCCGGAGTCCGGCTTCTTCGGCGTCGCGCCCGGCACATCCGTGCAAACCAATCCGCACGCCATGGCGACGATGGCAAAGAACTCGATCTTCACGAATGTGGCGCTGACTCCCGATGGCGATGTGTGGTGGGAAGGGATGACGGAAGAGCCTCCGGCGGAGTGTTTTGACTGGCAGGGAAACCGGTGGACGCCGGAAATTGCGAAGGAGACGGGGGCCAAGGCGGCGCATCCCAACGCGCGCTTTACCGCGCCGGCCGCGCAGTGCCCCACCATCGATGCGGCCTGGGAAGATCCTGATGGAGTGCCGATCGAGGCGATTATTTTTGGCGGACGCCGCTCGACGACAATGCCTCTCGTGTATCAGGCATTCAACTGGTCCGCTGGCGTCTATATGGGGGCTACCATGGGTTCGGAAACCACGGCGGCAGCCGCGGGCGCAACCGGCAAGGTAAGACGCGATCCCATGGCCATGCTGCCTTTTTGCGGCTATCACATGGGAGACTACTTCCGGCATTGGCTCAAGATGCAGCGCAGCCTGGCCTCAACGCCGCGCATCTTTAACGTGAACTGGTTTCGCAGAGACGAGCACGGAAAGTTTCTCTGGCCCGGCTTCCGCGAGAACATGCGCGTTCTCCGCTGGATTGTCGATCGCGTGCAAGGGCGCACCCAGGGCCGCGAGTCTCCCATCGGCTGGATGCCGCGCTATGAGGATATCGAGTGGTCCGGGCTCAAGTTTTCCAGAGAAAAGTTTGAACAGCTCCAAGCCGTGGACCGCGCCGCGTGGCGGGCTGAGGTCATCAGCCACGAGGAACTCTTCCTCGACCTGCATGACCATCTGCCACCGGAGATGATCTACGAGCGCGAACTGCTGATTTGCCGTTTGTAGCCCGTCGCTGGCGACAGGCAAGAACCCGCTGCTTGGCCTCTGCCAGAACCGGGATGTTCGCAAGTTCGCAAGCAACGGCAAGAGTGCCCGGATCTCACCTCGGGGCTTACATGCAGGAACCCATTCATGCTGAAGGTCCTGCTCAAATTAGAACACGTTCTACGCTGGCCAAGCCAATGCCTGAGAAACTGTCTTTACCGCGCCGTGTTGTATTTTGTCTGCCAGAGTGAGTCGCTCATTAGTGAGGAAGGCTCACTGCATACAGGTACCAGGCAGCATGAGGCAGCCACTGCTCGGTCCAGCGCCAGTCTTCGTCCTTGCCTGTAACCGCGTAACCGAGATTGAATGCGATTCCATCTTCACTGTCCAGGCTCGCGGTAATTCCATTTACAATTCCGCCCGGTGCGCCAGTGTACTTGTAAGAGCGGAAAAACATATAGGGAGCGTAGCCGTGGCCGCTACCCATCAACATGGTCGCGTCGAATGGATTGCGCCCGAGAATCCAGTGGAGCTGGTTCCAGGCATACGAGCGCAGCTGCAATTGAAACTCCGGTTTGTCCGCAAACAGCGGGAATGCCATACGAGCGGCCGCGGCCAGCGAAGCGAGTCGCGCATTTTCCCCCTGCCACCACGGCGCGGCCTCTGTATCGTGGGGAAAGAAAAATGCAGTCCGCACTTTTCCATCGGCGCGAACGAGTTGGCGGGCGTATCCAAATGGATTGTTGACCTCTGCGGTGACCGCAAGCTCGAAACGCAGTGAGCGTTCCACGGTCTCCAAGATCTTGGGCCGTGCGGCAGGTGTTGCAATACTGAAGTACTCGAGCAAGCTGATGACCGGCAGGCCTGCATCCGCAGGGTGAAAAAACGGGCGCGTTCCATCGTCGGCCCTCCAATAGTCGTGCCAGCTCCCTGAAGTAGTAAGCCGAGCCATAAGACGCGCCGCACGTCCGTCAGCCGCGGCCCGATAGGTCTCGTCATGCGTAGCGCTGAAGAGCTCGGTCGCCGCCATCAGCGCACAATAGTCGTCCAGAATATTTTCCACCCCGTCGTTCAGCAATTCACGATTGTGCGCCTGCAGAAATGTGAAAGCCTCCTCGGCCGCATGCAGGTACTCAGCGCGTGGATACTCGCCATCGACGGGCATGGTGCTGGCCAGCGCCAGAGCCGCGATCGCCATGCCCCCTCCGGCACGAAAGCTCGCTTCGAATGCATGTGGCCCCTCCGCCTTGGCAATATTCTCAGTCGAGTCCGATGCGCTCAGCTTGATCTGCGTCTTCCAGTTTGGATTCCCGATAGCGCGATCCTCCGCCAGCTTCTCCTTGCCCGGAGCGGTGATTGTCTCGAAGAACGATCCATTCGGCCGCTTGATGCGCACCAGGTAGTCCGCTCCGTAGAGTCCCTCGTCAAGCAAGCGGCGTTCGTATTCGGAGAAGTTATCGTCCTTGCGCGCCTCCAGCACGGTATAACTTTTCAGCAGGCTCCAAACGGTCAGCGGCACCTGCTGTGGATTGAAGTAGGAGGTCGGATTCTGGTGCGAGAGATGGATGCCGTAGTCGCCCGTTGCGTCGTACCAGCCTCCATGCACATCGACAAAGCCCTGTTGGCCGCCAGGAGGTTGCAGGTGGCGATCTGCCTTGTCCATAAGCCCGCTGGCGCGCTGGCCCTTGAAGTAAAAAATTACGCTGGAGAGCGTGTTGCGCTCAAGAATGTCGTCGTTGATTTCGAATGCGCAGGAAGTGACGTCGACGCCGTCCGTATGCACATGAAGCGCATAGTGCCCCGGCTTGCGCCATGCGGAAAAGTCAGCCGTCCAGAAGACCCAATCGTCCCACTCATAGACTTTCCCCGATGGTTGAAGGGCCGCCTGGAAGACAGCCTTTCCGGAGTCAACGTCAACCAGTGCAAACTGCTGCGGATGATCGTGGCCAGATCCCGCTATGACAGCTTGCTTCTGCGCCTGCGCTTCGTATCCGACCTGGTCAACAAGCACGTGAACCTGGCCCAAACAGGGCAGTGCGCAAAAGGCGAAGCTAAGAACTGTCAGCAAAAACACAAAGAGCTTGATGAGGGGCTGGTGTTTCAACATAGGTGGGTCGCCTTGTAGGTTGACAAGCAGAGTGGCCCGCAGTCGAAAGTTCACAATTATTAGTGTAGAGAAGTTTCCAATCCTTTGGTAATTTTATTCAGAAAGGATTCTATGTACCGACTCAACATCTGCCTCCCGATCTTCGCCCTCATGCTGCCGTCCGTATGCGTGGCGGTCATAAAGCAATCTGAGCCGATGGTGGTCGGCTATGTCTTTCCGCAGGATGCAGCCCTGCAGCCCGGGCAGATCGATGCGCACAGCCTCACGCGCGTCAATTACGCCTTCGCGAATATCAAAGATGGCCGCATGGTTACCGGCTTTGCCTCGGACTCTGAGAATTTTGCATTCCTCACCGGACTTAGAAAAGAGAATCCGGGATTCACCGTTCTGGTTTCCGTTGGCGGGTGGCTTTGGTCAACCAATTTCTCCGATATCGCACTGACTGCCGAAAGCAGGAAGAGGTTTATTCAGAGCGTGATGGAGTTTCTTGAGCGGTACGATCTCGATGGACTCGATATCGACTGGGAGTATCCCGGAATGCTCGGGGCCGGTCACCCATTTCGCGCGAAGGACGGGCGGAATTTTACTCTGCTGCTCAAAGAGTTGCGGGATCGATTCGACGGGGAGGCGGAGAGGCGCGGCAGAAGACTCTATCTCACCATTGCCGCCGGCGCATCGGACGACTATCTGGCCCACACGGAGATGAAGAAGGTGCAAAAGTACGTCGATACGGTCAATCTGATGGCCTACGACTA
>DATKGE010000396.1:0-28691 GCA_035510955.1 Occallatibacter sp.
CCATTCCGTGGGGCGAGCGACCACTGTTGACGAGGTCTGCATACTTTAGCACTCAACAAGTCAACCCTGTGCTTCCTCTGACGTTTACTTTGAACGAGCCTTCCGGGGTCGAGAGGACATCATAGGCCGGCCGCTGCCGGACAAGCGGGTTTGGGGTATGCCAAGCCAAGTACCAGAGCTTCATGGGCAGAGGTTTACAGGGCAGAGGTCGTGGGTCCATTAAGGGTCCAATAAGGGTTGCCAAGGGTTCCTCAGGGCGCTGAAAGTGGCCATTCGCTACGCCTAGTTACTTAGAGTTACGCGTTTCTGTCACGGCAGAGGTCGCGGGTTCGAGCCCCGTCGTCCCCGCCATACATTCCAAAAGACTTAGGAGTGTTTGGCAGGTGACTTTCAAAGGTACAATAAAAGTACAATAGGGAATCTCGAGCCCTCATTGAGCTCGCTGCGCAACAGGTTTCAAACCACGAAGGGATTCGCCCGGCAATATAGGGAGTTCCTTGTCCAGATTGTCGGGCTTGAACTAAACCTTCGCAGCAAATCATAGTTGGGGAGCTAAAGACGTCTAAGCGGCCGCCGCTTCCGCCGGTCGATCAATCTTCGAACTGGGACATCTATCGCATCTGGCGGGATGATCGGGTCGTCGTCAGGTCCAATTCCAGGAGAATCGAGGTCATTTTCGCCGCTTTGCCAAGCGGGAATGATTCGAATCGTACGCTTCAGGATTGCGAGGTCTCCAAACATTTCCACCCTGTTGCTTTCAGTAGGCATTTGAGTGGGGAAAATGCCATACCGCTTCGTTCGTGACACCCGATCCTCGAAGCTCTTGAGATTCGAAGTGTCCGGATTGCGCATTCGGTGAATCCTGCTCACGGATATGAACTCGCGCGGTTCTTTTCCAGTTCCGTCGGCGGGAAGATTTGTGCCGACAACTAACGAATAGTCCGCGGGATTCTCTTTATCGATACCTGGGATGATTGAAATGCGGAGCCGGTCATGTTCATCATTTGGGCCCAGCTTTTGTCGCAATTCTTCAAAGATGGCTCTACCAGCAGCCCCATCCTTATACATGAGGCCGAGGCCTGGCGGCTCATACGCTACTCCGCACGCAAACAATGCCTCGCTTATTTCCCAGCGGGCCCGGTCCTGGATTATCAAATGCGTTTTTGAACATGATCGGATTGAATTAGCTGGCCGAACTCGCTCGCGAACGATTGACGCACAACCTGCGGATTGCCGATGGGGTATGTGAGAACTTGCGTCTTGTAGTCATAAATGGCAGGCAATCCGGTAAAGTCGCCCTGTTTCATCGCGTCTGTTGGGACGCTCATGACGGTGTTGCCCGATCCGCCGTTGCCGTAGGTGTTGTCGAATGCGATGTAGAAAAAGAGGTCCTTTTTCATGTGAGGAACGAGCGCCGGACCGCCGACGGCGAAGCCGTAGTTGTCGTAGCGCTGGCAGGCAACCTTGTTTGGGTTGGCCGTCAAGCTGTAGTCCGCCGCGTTGAGTGCGTTGTTCTGGAAATACTCGTATGCCGAACCGTGGAATTGGTCTCCACCGCCCTTGGTGATCTGGTTGAAGATTATGCCGCCAAGACCGTACTGGGCAGAAAAGGAGTTGGCGTCGACCTTGACTTCGGATGTGGCCTCGAAAATCGTAACGTCGGAGTTTGTGCTCATCGGCAGAGAGGTGTCCGGTCTCCGGCACAGGCGTGAGGCCCGTCACATCGGCCGCGGCAATCGATCCTGCAAACTGAGTGGAAGGCAGAGTTCGCATCAAGCGTTTAGCGGTTCGCGCCGGTTGGCTCTGTCCGGGCCGGCTCTTCTAGGGCTGCTCCTTCTGGGATCGTGGGTAGGGGTCCCCCGGGGCCTGTATCGGCAGCGGAGCCGTCGTATGCCGGCGAACGAGGCAAGGCCATGGCAAGCGCAAGGAATTCACAGGGAACGCCGGCGCGGCTAAAGCAAGTCGCGGGTCCGGCAGGGTGCACGGCCTGCGCCAAGCGCCGGCCCGGATGGTTTTGCTCATTGGGTAGCGCCGTGCTGGCCGATCTCGAGCTCGCCACCAGCACCATCTCCTTGCCCGCACAGGCTCCGCTCTTAACAGAGGGAGAGGATGCCCGCTTTCTCTATCTCATCTGCAGCGGCTTTCTCAAGCTCACGGTGGGCCGCCAGCAGGGTCGACACATGATTGTTCGCGTGGCGGGACCCGGCTCGCTGCTGGGGCTATATGCCGCCCTCTCCCGCGGCGTTTACGAGGTTTCAGCCGAGACTCTGACTCCAGCCCAGCTTCGGCCCATTGAGCGAGATTGCTTCCAGGGCTTCCTGCGCATCCACCAGGAGATCCAGGTGCGCGTGGTCCAGTGCATCTGCCAGGAATACCGATTCGCCCTGCAGGACGCCTGTCGGATCTCGCTTGCGGAGACCGTCGCCGGCCGCGTGGGACGGCTGCTGCTCGAATTCGCCCACCAGATCGGCGAGCACCTCGATGCCGGAGAATTCCGGTTCCCCCTCCTGCTCACCCACGAGGAGATCGCCTCCATGACCTGCACCACGCGCGAAACCGTCACCCGCACGCTGGGACAGTTTCGCAAGGACGGCTGGATCTCCATTGAGGATTCGCTGGTGACTCTCCACCGGCCGGAGCGGTTGAGAGCCCCGATCGTCGTTCGAGACCCAGCGCCCGGATATCCGGATGGAAATGGCCCCTTGCGAGCTGGGTGCATTTACTGAAGCGGTTCCGTACCTGAAGGACGCGACAGCCGGTGATGCGCGAAATCTGCCTTTGCGTTTAGTCCTGGCACATAGCTGCCTGTGGGCAAAGCAATATCAATGCGTGCTGAACGTAGATCACGAGATTCGGATATTGAATGCAGAGTTTGCGGGGAGCAACAGACAGGCCCGACCTGCGGAACACGGCGCCAGTCCTCGACCCGAACGGATTTCCGGACATTTACTCGCTTGGAACTTCACTTCTTCGAGCACAGCGTTCATCGGTACTTAGCGCCAGTCCTGCGGCTGAAAAATTCTGGTAATGACCATCAAGCTTTTGTCTAGCAACAAGCTGCTTTGTCAATCGATCACCTCGCTAACTTGCCGGCGAGCCAGTAATCGACACTGAACTTTCCCGGACCAAAGCAGATCAGCCAGATAAAAAAGAGCACGTACAGGACTTCTGGAAGGTAGAGGAAATCGTCGAGCCAGTTAAGAGGCGAAAGTCCCTTAGGCATGGCGGAAAGCTCGGTGGTCAGGATGGCGACAAGCATATCGACCAATAAAGCCAGGCAGGCCAGGCTCGAAAGCAACCCCACGGTCAGCAAGGATCCGCCAACAAACTCGACACCTGACACGAAATAAGTCATCGGGTGAGGAAACGGGACTTTGGCCTCAACGAGCGTTTTGTACATAGCTTGCGTTCTGCCGGCGACAAACAATTTATTTGCCCCGGAGATGGCGAAGAACAGCCCGAGCGAAACGCGTACCAGCAGGCCGGCATATTGTTCCAAATCGCTGCTACCCAGCTGCGCAAACTGGACCAACCGTTCCCAATCCACCTCTTGTCCCTCCATTGCAGGATGTGCTGTAAACGATACCCTACATCATACAGTTCGACTTCTCCGGTAACCGCGTTCATCAGGACTTAGCCGGTCTCTGGCGTTAATCTCTGTACTCGACGATTATGCTGCAAACCGCAAACGGAGGTGTCGTTGATGAATTCTCGCGCCTTGATGTCATGCGTCCATCCGTTCGACCCACTGAGCGCGCCATGCGGGAGCCACAAATGGATCCGCAAAGTACTGTGTTTCCCGCGCAATCTTGTCGTCCTTGAACTCCATGATGCTCACGGTGTAGGACGGCTTGCCGTCATATGTCAGGATGAATTCGGTGACCCAAAGATCGCAGCCGCCAATGATTCGTCGGACAGCAAACCGCTTTTTGCTCGGCTGACTGGCGCGTTGGTTCTGTATGTTGCGTCGGCCGCGGGTTCGCTCGCCTGACTGCGGGTATTCCAGCACCGCGTCTTCGTGATAGATGCGGTGCTCCGTTTCAAAATCGTTGCCATCGGACGCCGCCCAATGCTGATCCAGTGCGGCACGGATCTCTTGATCTCGCACTCCAGAATACTGCTCCTTCTTTTGTTGATCGTTCATCTTGAGCCTCCGTCGATCTCTTCGGCCATTTTGTTTGTGCTCTTTATTGAATCTTCTTCAAGGTGCGTAATGCCCAGAGATCAGAATCCTGCCTTTTCTCTGTGATGCTCCGGCCTTACTAAGAGACGTGGGAATTTCCGATTCCCCCACTCCTTTGTCGCTGCACCGGCTGCGAACGTGCCGGCCGATACTGTCGTCCGATAGATTCCTCACCCCACTTCTGGTTTAATGGCAGATAATGCGAACGTGGGCGTGGGCCTTCGAGCTCACAGCGGGTGATGGGGACCAACCTGGAGATGAATCATGAAAGCAATTGTCGTTCACGAATATGGTGGTCCGGAAGTACTGAAGTTCGAGGAGTACCCTGACCCGGTTCCGGGTCCGGGCGAGGTGCTGGTGCGGGTCGTCGCCACGAGCGTGAATCCGATCGACTACAAACGACGTGCCGGGTTAACGAAAGACTTCTTTCCCATCACTTTTCCGGGGCTGATCGGAGTCGACATTGCGGGGATCGTGGTGAAGGTTGGGCCGGGAGTGGAAGGTTTTACTGTCGGCGGCCAGGTGTTCGCAATGGCGGCCAACACGTACGCCGAACTCTGCGTGGTGAAAGCGGACATTCTAGCGAGAATTCCCAAGGGGCTCGATTTGATCCAGGCGGCGGCGCTGCCGCTGGTAACGACGACCGGCAACCAGCTCCTTTCAGCTACGGGAATCAAAGCGGGCCAGACGGTTATGGTTGCAGGTGCTCAAGGAAGTGTGGGGCGTTCGGCGGTATTCTGTGCAAAGGAACGCGGGGCGACCGTGATCGCGGGGGTTTTGAAGAGGCAGATGGATGCGGCGAAGACTCTCGGCGCGGATCAGGTGGTCGCAACCGACGACGACAATGAGATTGCGAATCTTCCGATGCTCGATGTCGTGGCCGATACGGTCAACGGCAAGACTGCTGAAAAATTGATCGCCAAGGTCAAGCCGGGAGGAGTTTTTGCGTCGGTTCTTGGAGCACCGCAGAACGCTGCGAAATATCCATCTGTAAAGGTCGTGCCGGTGTACGCGACACCTGATGCGAAAACTCTTCAGTTCATGGCTGAAGCGGTGCGAGATGGCAGGCTGGTAATCCCGATTAGCCGGAGACTGCCACTCAGTGAAGCGGCCAAGGCTCAAGCAGCGGCAGAAAAGGGTGGCATCGGGAAAGTCTTGCTGGTGGTTTGAACTCGTTGCTGAACATGCAGCGTCTAAAGGAAAAATCGAAATGAAGAAAGATCGCCGCGGATTTAATCCCGCCTCGAAACCAAGTGGCGTCGGATGTGTGGAATGCCTTGCGTCGCCGAAAGGTTGGTGGCTTCATCTCCGTCGGTGTGCGGAGTGTGGGCACATCGGATGCTGTGACAGTTCTCCGAGTCAGCATGCATCAAAACATGCGGCGGCGACGGGGCATCCGATCATAGCCAGCTTTGAGCCGGGTGAGGGCTGGTTCTACGATTACGAAAAGCAGGAGATGATTAAAGGCGTGGAGTTGCCTCCACCGCACGCGCATCCCGAAATTCAGCCCGCACCTGGACCCGCCGGAAGGGTGCCGGCCAACTGGGAATCGCTCCTGAACTAGCTGTCGTCGATCGATTTTTTATGAATGGGAGCGAGACTCGGGGCACCGTATTTGTAATGAGCACCGAATCGAAAGGAGCCATCAATGAGCGCGGTACAAGTCGAAGAGAAGAGCTATGAGATGCCCCCGCGCGAGGGGCTCTCCGTCGCGCATTTCCTCACCGTCGCCGACATCGGCCGATCGGCTCGCTTCTACGAAAAGGTCTTCGGCGCTCGCATTTTGAGCCTGGGTGACGGCAACGCGCCTGCATACCTTCAGCTTGCGAATATCTGGATGATTCTGAACGTTGGGGGCGGGCCGACCCCCGACAAACCGACGGTAACACTCAGCGTCCCCGACCCGAATCACATCAACAGCTTTATGAATTTCCGCGTTGCGGATATCCAAGCGTGCTATGAATTGTGGAAAGGTCGAGGAGCCGAGTTCATCACGGAGCCAATACCCAAGTACGGCGAGATACGCTGCTACATCCGCGATCCTGACGGTTACATTATCGAGGTCGGGCAGAGCACCGATCTCACCTACGGTTAACGCTCGGCCCGGATTGGCGCCGGAAATCGCGATGCCGAAGTTTCGCGCGATACCTTGGTCCAATTGTTTTGCCTTTCCTCGCCAGGCTTGGTCGGCAGCAGGTATGAACGCGGAAGAACCAGAATCGGCAGATGAGCACTGTTTATCGGAATTGGAGCCGTCAATGAACAGCGCACAAATCGAACAAAAGAGCTATGAGATGCCCCCGCGCGATGGGTTCACCATCACACATTTCATCACCGTCGCCGACATCGATCGATCGGCTGACTTTTATGAAAGGGTCTTTGGCGGCCGCATTCTGAGTAGAGGCGACAGCAAGGGCGCGTCTGGGCACATTCAGATCGCGAATACTTGGTTGATTGTCAACGTCGGCGGCGGCCCCACTCCCGACAAGCCGGCGGTCGTTCTTGAAACACCGGCGGATCTGAACAGAGTGAGTAGCTTCCTGAATCTGCGCGTCGCCGACATCTGGGCCTGCTACAAAGAATGGGGCGACAAAGGAGCGTTCTTTCTTACCGAACCATTAGCTAATCCTGACGGCTGGGAATGGCGCTGCTACATGCGTGATCCCGACGGCTACATCATCGAGATCGGCCAATACACCCAATTCGCCATCGACTGGTTCAAGAGCCACAGTTGATTTGGCACAAGATTAACAAGAGGACGTTCGAAGCTTTGGAGGCTCAGCACTTGAAGCGATTCGCTCCCTGGCGAAGCGGGCAAACAAGAGCGGCGACATACGCAGGAACCTCGACGCAAATGGTCTCCTGCTCGTCGAGACTATATTTCCGCCAGGGCGCCATGGACAAGATGGATCGAGATCGCACCCTCGCCAACGGCTGACGCAACCCGCTTCACGTTTCCGGAGCGGATATCGCCTACTGCGTAAACTGCCGGCAAGCTCGTCTCAAGCATCTGCGGCGGCCGGCCCAGAGGCCACTTCCGCGGTGCGCTTGCCAGAACTGGATCTAGGTCCCGTCCTGTAAGAACGAAGCCCTGCTGATCCAGGGCGACACAGCCACGCAACCAATCGCTGCGCGGTGACGCACCTGCCATCACGAAAACGTGCCGGATCTCGCGCGTCGATCTCTCCCCCGACGATCGGTCGAGCCACGTGACGCGTTCCAGGTGCGAATCGCCCTCTAATGACTGAAGCTCAGTTTCCAGATGCAGCTCAATCACCGGATGCTTCGTAATCCTCTGGGTCAAATAGCGCGACATCGTCTCCGAAAGGGTTTTTCCGCGAACCAGCATATAGACCTTGTGAGCAGTCTCTGCCAGAAAAACTGCTGCCTGGCCGGCCGAATTGCCCCCGCCGATGACGATGGCCTCATCACTCCCGCAGAGTTGCGATTCCATGAATGTGGCCGCGTAATAGATTCCATTCCCTTCGAACTGCTTCAGGTTGGCGATGTTCGGCGTATTGTATTGCGCTCCAGCGGCGATGATGATGCTCCGAGCCTGTACAACGCCGCCATTCTCGAGCGTGAGCCGGTATGGTCTCTGATCGCAGTGGACCTGGACCACCCGTTGTCCCACCAACATCTGAGCGCCGAATTTTTCTGCCTGGACAACGGCGCGGCCGGTGAGATCCAGGCCGGAGATGCCGGTAGGGAAACCAAGGTAGTTCTCTATCTTCGAGCTCGCTCCAGCTTGTCCACCGGGAAAGTCGGCTTCGATCACGACGGCGTCCAAGCCTTCAGAAGCGGCGTAAACCGCCGCCGCCAGCCCGGCAGGACCAGCGCCCACGATGGCCACATCGCGAATGCGTGATTCATCCACTGTGCCCGCGAATCCCAGGCATTCAGCCAAATGCTGCGTAGTCGGATTGCGCATCACGGACTTTCCGCTGCAAATCACAACGGGGATTTCGTCGATCTTCAGGTTAAAACGATCGAGCAGCTCCTGAGCGGTCGCGTCACTGTCAAGGTCGATATATGTGTGCGGATGTCCGTTGCGGGTGAGAAATTCGCGCAAGCGCAGCGTGTTAGCTGAGTGACGCGATCCCAGGATAACCACGTTACCCATGCCGTCCGTAATGAGCGCGAGGCGTCGCTGGATGAATGCGCGCATGAAGATATCGCTGAGCTCGGCATCTCTTGCAATGAGCGAGTGCAAGGCATCTGGGCTGACTTCAAGAAGTTCTCCCGGCTCGGCAACTCGCCCGCGCGATAGAGAGCGGGCTCCGGAAATCAAGACCATTTCTCCGGAGAAACCTCCCGGACCATACGTCAACAATACCTGCTCGCCGGACAGCCTCGTCATGAGAATCTCAAGCTTTCCTGAGAGCACAACAAAGCAAGCCATTCCCAGCTGACCCGGCTCGAACAGGATCTCTCCGGCCCGAACTGTTCTCGCCGTGCCATACGGCCGGATGCGGTCGATCTGCGCGGGGGTCAGGACAGGGAAGGCCTGGGCCTGCCGGTCGGGTGTGTTTATCGATGGCAGCTTTGACTCAGTCACTTGCAAATGCCTTCCCGCCAAAGGCTCATTCCGTTTCCATGATCATCATGATCATCTCATGTGGACCGCACGCATGCCCTCGGCGTCGTAAGAGCCCTCGACGAATGCCTGCAATGGAAAGAGAAAGAAGGCACGATTTACGCCGAAACTGGCCAGAGACGGAAATAGCAAGCGGATAGGAGAAGCACAGGCATATACGCGGCGCCCGGGGCGTGTCCGGCAATAGAGCGCTCGTTTCCACCTATTTAATCAGCTCGAGGGTCTTGAGTTCCTTCTTCAGCTTCGCAATTTCGATGGGCTTCACGAGGTAGGCATTGCATCGGCTCAGCAGTGCCCCGGTGATGTCTTCCATATAGGTATGAATGGTTGTCACGATGATTTTAGCGATCTTCAGAACACCATCGATGGCTTCCTGTTTGCGAATCTCTCGAATCGCTTCCAGCCCGTCCATCTCGGGCATCCGGAGGTCCATGCAAACTAGATCGTAGCTCTGGTGATTCTGGCAGGCAAGGCGCACCGCGTTCACAGCTTCCTTCCCATCGAGGGCGATGTCACATCCCCCGTAGGGGGAAAGGAAGGTTTGCAGCAGCTTTCGGCTCGTGGCGTCGTCTTCAGCAACCAGACTCTTCACTGTGCTCTCCATGACCGCGCTAATATCCGTTCTTCTCGACCTATCGATTGAACCGAGCGCGTTGTTGCTTTCCCTCTTTGGCAATGAGCGCCAAGAAAATGCGGCATTGAACATCTTTCTTGGAATGGAAGGTCAGCCTGCTTATCGGCGAAAATCCGTTCCATGTGAATCCAAGCCATAAAAGGCCAATTCGCTGAAGTCACCCTGCCGCTATCCCTCAGGCAAATTCTGACGATGAACTAGATGTGTTCCTCGCCCAGGCCGGGAGCGCGGAACTGGGTCTGCTTGTCGATGGAGTCCAGGAAACAAGCGGCGTCATACAGAAACCCTTGAATGGCTCCCTCTCCAAGTTGTCTGCCTGCTCCGGCTCGGCCCGTATGGGGACGGATCGGTGATCATGATCCTCAATATTCGGGAGGTCGTCCAGTGCCAATCAAATTCAAGAAAACCTACTGACGCCTTCGACAGAACTTGCACGGAATCTTTATGCGACGGCTAAAGCATGTGGATGAAGGAGCCCAAGTTATGAACGGTCGCGAGTTACGACTGCGTAGCATCGAGAGAAGGTTGGTCGTTCGAGTCGCGATCGGGCTTCTCTCCAATGCGCTGCTTGGCGTGGTCTTGTCCTCAAGTCGACAAGCGACTTTGATCCCCAATTGGCTGCGGATTGCCGGAACCCTCGCCCTCCTCAACTTTGTGCCTCTCCTCATCGTCGAATGGGTCAATTGGAAGGGAGCCAAGCGTGCCATTTCCGAGATGTGGGCATTCGGACAGCTTAACTTGGAGGGGGTGTCGCGAGGACTGGCAGTCTACGAAACGATCAAGGTCGATCTCAAAGACTGCAGGCCTTACATTGACGTGATGCACGAGCAAATAGCCGGGGCAATGGCCGAATCTGAGCGTGAGATCATCGCCCTTATCGAGCAACTGAATCTGCTAAGCGCGCAAACCAGCCAACAGATGGAGCGCATCACCCAGTCTGTCCAGGGCGGAAAGGCGCTAACGGAAGTCACTCGCGTCAGAGTAGAGCGGAACCATAAGCTCATTGCCAGGCTGGAAGCCAAGTTGGGCGAGCAAACCTCCGAGATGCATGGCAACCTCGACCAGATCCGCTTGCTTGCCGACGATGTCAAGGCCCTGACGCCCATCATCCAGATCATTTCAACCATCGCCAAACAGACCAGCTTGTTGGCGCTTAACGCGGGGCTTGAGGCAGCACGCGCGGGGAGTGCGGGCCGGGGCTTCTCGGTGGTCGCCAATGAAGTCAGAGAGCTGTCCAAGCGGTCTACCAGTGCGGCCGCCGAGATTGCCGGAAAACTCAATGCCACGGCCAGCAAGGTGACGGACAAGATGGCCGAAGCACAGAAAGCGCTCGAAGAAAAACATGGCCACGACGAACTGCAACAGTTGGTCGACGACTTGACTGAAATGCAGCAGGATTTCAGCCGTGGCTCCCAATTGCAACTGGAAATTATCTCCGACGTGGAAACAGGTCACCAACAGGGAACAACATATTTATTGGAAGCGATGGAGCATGTGCAGTTTCAGGACATGATGCGTCAGAGGATGGAACATGTGCAGGAAGCACTGGTCGATATGAGAGACCACTTGTTGCGGCTGACCGAAACACAGGATCGTGCCGGCTGGGACGGCATCTTCGATACAACCTTCAAAACATTGCAGGAAGCCCATCTCGGCAAATACAAAATGGCCAGCCAGACCACAGCCCACCATGCCGTTGTCGGGGGGACCTCGAACAGCGACCACAGCCGGCCAGCCATCGAGTTATTCTGAACGAAGAAAAGAAACGTCAGTTTGCCTATATTCGCCTGAGCCAGAATTCCCGGCGTCTTGGATTCGGTTTAGAGCATGATCTTATGCTGTCGGCAGAATTTTCTTGATCACTCTGACCAGGTCGTCGCCAGCAACGGGCTTGACCAGCCAGCCGGTTGCGCCAAGGCGTTTGCCTTCGTCGCGTTTAGACGCTTCGCTTTCCGTGGTCAACGTAAGAATTGGAATGAAGCGAAAGCCTGGCAGCGCGCGCACTTTGCCAATCAATTCCATGCCGCCCATGACCGGCATGTTGATGTCGGTGAGAATGAGATTGGGCTTGAGGCCCGACGTCAGCTTGTCAAGCGCGGCCTGGCCGTGGGCCGCCGTTTCAACCTCAAAACCGCTCATCGACAATGTGGACTTGAGGCTCATCAGCATGGTGACTGAGTCATCGACGACAAGGACTGTGATGGCCATTGGTATTCCTCAGGTTGGAAAATGCGAAAATGTACCCGCCTCGCGGCTGCGGGGCGTAACCTGCCCATGCGAAGTTCATCGGCTGGACAGTGTGAAAGCTTTAGAGCGGATTTCAAGACATGTGCAGCGGCATGGGCGTCCTGGAATGCGGCTGATTCGTGAAGAAAAGGCCGCCTCGGATCAATGGTTCTGACGCAGAGCAATCGGAAATCCAGAACAGGCGGCGCTGTTTCGCGCTCTTTATGGGTGCGGAACTGCTTACGGGAATTCCGATTCGAATCAGGGCTGGGCTGCAGCGAAAGGCGTCCTCGGCGTTGTTGAGGATCCGGCGGTGCCGGAAGGGGTGCTAGCGGGCACTGGCGAGAATCGCTCCGGCAATCGAATGCAGCGGCAGCACCTTGTCCACGCCGTTCAGCTTGATTGCCTCTTTGGGCATTCCGAAGACCACGCATGTGGCTTCGTCCTGGGCAATGGTGGCGGCGCCGGCCTGCTTCATTTCCAGCATGCCGCGCGCGCCATCGTCGCCCATGCCGGTGAGAATGACGCCGACAACATTTCGCCCGGCGTAGCGAGCGGCGGAGCGAAACAGCACGTCGACGGATGGACGATGACGGCAAACCAGCGGCCCTTCTTTGATCTCGACATAGTAGCGCGCACCGCTGCGTTTGAGCAGCAGATGATGATTGCCCGGCGCGATGAGGGCGCGGCCGCGCAGCACGGTGTCGTTCGATTCGGCTTCCTTTACAGTTATGCTGCACAGGCCGTCGAGGCGATTGGCAAAGGCGCGGGTGAACAGCTCCGGCATGTGCTGAACAATCACGATGCCGGGAGTGTCGGCTGGGAATGCCTCGAGCACGGTCTTCAGGGCCTCCGTGCCGCCTGTCGAGGCGCCGATGACGACCACTTTTTCAGTGGTCTCGGCCATTGCATGCGTGGCCGGGGGCAGGATGGCGTCGGCGGTGAGCTTCGGCTCGACCGTGTGGCTGGGACGGAGGATGCGGGGCTTGGAGGCGGCCGCCGCCTTCACTGCGTCGCACAGAGCGACGCGCGAGTCCTCGATAAACTGCTTGGTTCCCAGCCTCGGTTTGGTAATGATTTCCACGGCGCCATATTCCAAGGCCCTGAACGTGCTTTGCGCTCCCTCTTCAGCGAGGCTGGAACAGATGACGACGGGAATGGGATGCTGGCTCATCAACTTCTTCAGGAAAGTAAGCCCATCCATGCGCGGCATTTCGATGTCGAGCGTAATGACGTCGGGAACCTGCTCGGCGATGCGTTCCGCCGCGACAAACGGATCGCCGGCAGTGCCGATCACCTCGATCTCCGGGTCGGAAGAAAGTACTTCGGAGAGGGTCTGGCGCACAACGGCGGAGTCGTCAACGATGAGTACGCGAATCATTTGTTTGGCCATAAGTGCCGCCTTTCTGTTTTCAATGTTGCCAGCGAAATTGGAGACTGGAATTGATTTGTTAATGGTTATGGATGCCGATCATCCGAGCCTCTTGAGCAGAACTTCCCCGGTTGCGGTGTTGAATTTGATATTCACGCCCGAGGTACCGCCCAGGCTGGACGCGAGCACTTCAAAGCCCTGTTCCTCCAGCACGCGCAGCGCGGCCTCGCAGTTGAGCCTGCCTACAGTGGCACGGGAAGCGGGGTTGATGGCCGGCAGAACATCGCCGCCCCCGAACAGCTTTACGAGCACTTCAAAAGGGCGCGCGCCCATGGAGCTGAACTGTGCGGCAAGATCGCGGATCGCGAAGTCCACATAACGACGGCCGGCAGCGACACTTCGGTCCGCGGGCGATTTGGACGGGCACTGGGGCAGCATGGGATGGCAAAGCGCGGCGATTCCAAGCCGCGGTATTTGAAACGCGATGCCGACACATGAGCCGAGCACGGTGCGCAGAATTGCCGGTTCGGTAACCAGGTGCGACTCGCCGGGCTGCACATAAATCTCCCGCAGAGGCGCCTCAGGCTGCGGCATCGACTCGCCTGTAAAGTGCGGGAGCCACCGGCGTCAGGGGGAGGTTCATGTCGTGCAGCGTTTCGGCGTGCCCGACAAACATGTATCCCTCGGGGATAAGGTGGTTCGCGAGTCTGTTGAGGATACGTTCCTGCGTGGGCCGGTCGAAATAGATGATGACATTACGGCAGAAAATCGCGTCGGCCTTTTCCGTAATTCCATAATCTGCGTCCATGAAATTCAGATGGCGAAACTCGACGGAGCGGCGCAACTCCGGGGTCACGCGTACCTGGTCCGAGCTGCGATCGCGGCTGCGCATCAAGTACTTCAGCTTGAGCGCCGCGGGAATGGGAGCCACGACTTCCGTGGTGTAGACGCCCCGATCTGCCTTGGCCAGCACAATCGTTGAAATATCGGTGGCCAGGATTCTGAAGCGAAAGCCGGGGTGCGTGAGCGCATACTCGCTGAGCACGATGGCCAGCGTGTAGGGCTCTTCTCCGGTCGAGCAGCCCGCGCTCCACACCAGCAGCGGTCTCCCTGAACGATCGCGCGACATCAGGTCGGGAAGCGCCTTGGCAGTCAAGTAGTCGAAATGTTTCGGCTCGCGAAAAAAGTCGGTCTTGTTGGTGGTAACGACGTCGATCAGGTGGGAGATTTCATCCTTGAGGCCCGTGTGCCCGAAAAGGTAGTCGCAGTAAAGACTATAGGTGGCGAGTTTGAGAATCTTGAGGCGGCGCTTCACACGCGCCTCGAGCATGGTCTTTTTTTCCAGATTCAGGTGAATGCCCGCCTCTGCGTAGATCAGATCGCAGAGCCGGGCATAGTCTTTTGCGGAAATGGATTCGTCGTGTGCGCTCATCGCTCGAGTGAGGCGGTGTGCCCGCCTCGCTCTCTCCTTCAGGCGGCAACTTCCACCAGTTGTTTTTTCGCAACATCTTGTTTATTCGGAACATCCAGCTTGTTCGGAACATCGACACGCACCGCCGCCAACTCTTCTGCGGAAAAGACGCGATCGATGTCCAGGATCATGATGAACTCGGTCTCGCGCCTTCCCATCCCCTTGATGAAGTCGGTGCGGATCTGAGTTCCAATGCGAGGCGGCGGCATAATCTGGTCCGGATCGAGATCGATGACCTCCTCGACCGAATCGGCAAGCGCGCCGATGACGGTTGATTCGCCCTCAAGCAGCACCTCGACCACGACGATGCAGGTGTTGCGTGTGCTTTCCGTTTTGGACATTTCAAAGCACAGGCGCAGATCGACTACCGGGACGACGCTGCCGCGAAGGTTGATGACTCCGGCCATGAAATCCGGAGTGCGGGGAATGGATGTGATGGTGGTGAGATCGAGCACTTCTCTAACCTTGGCCACGTCGGTTGCAAACGTCTCATTGCCGAGTTTGAAGGTCAGATATTGCCGTGTCTCCGTAATTTCGCTGACACTCATGATTCAACTCCTTTCAGATTGAAGACTGGGGCGCGGATCGCGGAGCAGCCCGCGCCCTCCTCGGTCAATAACGCTCGAACTCTCCATCGAGGTCAGTGTGCTTGTCGTTAAGGCGCAGGCTTACTCCGCCCCCTTTGGCTTGAGGCCGGGCTGCGGCTTGGGCGGCGTGCCCGTTCGGTTTCCCAGCCCTGGATGGCGCCCCGGCCGCGGGTCTGGCTGCCTTTGCGCTTGCCGGGCTGCGTTGCCGGCCAGCGTCTTCGTCTCCCGTGTGGAAGAAGGACAGGGCGCTGACCAGTTGATCGGACTGTCCGGTCAGCTCCTCGGTTGTCGACGCCATCTCTTCGGAAGCGGACGCGTTTTGCTGGATTACGCGCTCCAGTTGTTGCAGCGCCTTGTTGATCTGCTCGGCGCCCGTATCCTGCTCCTTACTGGCTGCGGTAATTTCCTGCACCAATTCCGCGGTGCGCTGGATGTCAGGCACCAGCCTGTCAAGCATTTCGCCGGACTTCTCCGATACTTTCAATGTATTGGCTGAGAGCTGGTTGATCTCGGCTGCGGCTTTCTGGCTGCGTTCTGCCAGCTTGCGGACTTCCGCAGCGACCACGGCAAAACCCTTGCCGTGCTCACCGGCTCGCGCCGCTTCGATTGCGGCGTTGAGCGCCAGCAGATTGGTCTGGCGGGCGATTTCTTCGATGATGGAGATCTTGCTGGCGATCTCCTTCATGGCCGACACCGCTTCAAGAACCGACTTGCCGCTCTCCTGCGCATCCTTGGCCGACTTGTTGGCGATCTTGTCGGTCTGCTGTGCGTTGTCGGCGTTCTGCTTGATGTTGGAGCTCATCTCCTCCATCGAAGATGAGGCTTCCTCGGCCGCAGCGGCCTGCGAACTGGCCCCTTTCGATACCTCGACCGAGGCCGTGGAAATGGACTGGCTGGCGGCCGAAACCTCGCCCGCGATGGCGCGAATCTCGAGAACAGTGCGTGTCAGCCCGCCCACCATCGCCGTCAGCGCCTGCATCAATTTGTCCTGCGGCGAACGGTCGCGTATCTCCACCGTAAGATTGCCGTTGGAGATCTCTTCAGCCGCCGCGGTGACCTCGTTCATGGCGACAATTAGCGTGTTGAGGTTGTTCTTGATCAGGTTGAAATCCCCTTGGTAGGTGTCGGTGATCTGCGGCGGAATGTCGCCTTTGCTGATCCGCTCCACATATCCTGCAGAGAAATTCAGCGGTGAAATCACAGCGTCAAGGATCCTGTTCACGCCGCGGACAATCTCCGCAAAGGCGCCGCTGAATTGTTCGTGCTTCCCGCGCTCGGAGAGTTGACCGGCGTTGGAAGCCTCAGTCAGACGCAATAGTTCTCTCTGCAGACCTTGCAGCACCTGGGCCACATTGTTGATGGCCTGCTTCATCTTCTCGTGATCGCCCTTGTATGTCTGGGTAATCAATTCGTCGATCTTTCCGTTTGAAACCTGGGCCAGTATGCGATTGCCTTCGCCGATGGGCAGAAGAATGGCGTCGAGCATGACATTGACGCCGCGCACAATCTCGGCAAAAGCGCCCTGGAACTGTTCCGGCTTGCCGCGCTCCGTCAGTAGTCCTTCCTTGGATGCCTCGGTAAGACGCCCCATCTCCTTCTGCACGCTCTGGACCACGGCGGCAACGTTGTTGACCGCAAGCTTCATCTTTTCGTGATCGCCCTTGTAGGTTTGGGCAATCAGTTCGTCGATTTTGCCGCTCGATATCTGAGACAGAATGCGATTGCCTTCGCCGATGGGCAGGAGGATGGCGTCGAGCATGAAATTCACGCCGCGCACAATCTCCGCAAATGCGCCCTGGAACAGCTCCGGCTTGCCGCGCTCGGTAAGCTGGCCTTCGTTGGACGCCTCAGTGAGCCGCCCCATTTCCTTTTCCAGGCGTTGAACCACGACGGCAACATTGTTGACCGCCAGCTTCATCTTTTCGTGATCGCCTTGGTAGGTCTGCGTGATCAGCTCGTCGATCTTGCCGGAGGAGATCTGCGCCAGAATCCGATTCCCCTCGCCGATGGGCAGCAGGATAGCGTCCAGCATCTCGTTGACGCCCTGAATGACCTCGTGATCGGCTCCGCTGAACAAGCCAGCCTGACCGCGCTCGGTCAATCGCCCTTCCTTGGAAGCATCCACCAGGCGCATGATCTCGTCGAGAACCGCCGCGGAGTTGTTCCCCCCGGTCTTGGCCTTCCCGTTCGTCTGGCCAGCGGCGGCGTTTCCGTTGCCGCCGTGCCCGTTTCCGTTGCCGGCGTCTTTGACCTGCCGTCCTTCACGTGCCAATGTTGTCGACATGAAATCCGTCCCTCCTGGTTGCTTGAATTCGTTCTCTCCGAATCCGGTAGATCCGCAGCGCGCGACTCAGCTTGTTGTCTCGTTGTTGACAGGCACTGGGCTTGAATCCAGCACCGAAGAAATACTCAGGAACTCTCAGCGACGTGGCGCAAAGATGCCGCCGCTCCTCCGCTCCGGGCGGCTCGCGGCGACGCCCGCGCGCCATGACTTGGCAGCTTCACGCTCAGCGCTTCCTGCACCAGCCGCTCCGGGTCGAGAATCAACGCCACCGTGCCGTTGCCCAGAATGGTGGCGCCGCTTACTGCCTGCACATGGCGGTATACCCGGCCCAGGCTCTTGATCACCGTCTGGCAATTGCCCAGCACTCGATCCACAACAAAGCCGACGCGGCCCTCTATGGTCTCGACCACCATAATCTGCTCCAGCTCCGGCCTTTTCTGGCGAATATCGAAGTGCTCGCGGAGTCGGATGTAGGGAACAATCTCGCCACGCACATCGGCCACATGCTTTCCATTGGCCCGCTCGATATCGGCCGAAGACAGCTCGATGCATTCCAGAGTGCAACCCAGAGGCAAGACAAAACAGGCCTCGTCCACGGCCACCAGCAGTCCGTCGATGATGGCCAGCGTCAACGGAAGACGCAGTGTGACGCTGGTTCCCAGTTGCGGCTTGCTGGCCACATCGATGGTGCCCCTCAGCCCTTCCACGCGCTGGCGCACCACGTCCATGCCCACGCCGCGGCCAGATACGTCGGTAACCTGCTTGGCTGTTGAAAATCCGGGCTGAAAGATGAGAGCAAAGGTCTCGGCTTCGGTGAGCTGGGCGTCGGCCGCAACCAGGCCTTTGTCGACCGCGCGCTGCCGCACCGCTTCGGCATTGATGCCGCCGCCGTCGTCCGATACGCCGACCAGCACGCTGGCCCCGGAGTGGCGCGCGGAGAGCTGCAACTTGGCGGTGGCGCATTTGCCGCGAGCCAGGCGCAGTTCCCGGCCCTCGATCCCGTGATCCATGCTGTTGCGGATCAGGTGCATCAGCGGATCGCCAAGTTGTTCGATCACCGTCTTGTCGAGCTCGGTGTCGGCGCCTTCCATGGTGAGTTCGACATCCTTACCCAGGTCGCGCGCCAGGTCATGAATCAGGCGGCGAAATTTCTCGAAGGTGGCGCGAATCGGCGTCATGCGGATGTTCATCGAGTTTTCGCGCAACGCGGATGTCAGCCGTTCAATCTCTTCGGAAACTTCGGCCACTTCGGAGTTGTCATGGCGGGTGGCCAGTTCGGCCAGCCGCGCCTGCACCGTGACCAGCTCGCCCACCAGGTCGACAAACTGGTCGAGCTTGGCGGCGGGGACACGCAGGCTGCTGGCGTTGTCCGGCCTGTCATACGTGCGGCGCCCGCCGCTGCCTGTACGCGGTTCTTCGAGAGCCCTGGCCGTCGCGTCGCCGGCTTGCCGGGCGTCGCCTTCAGAATCCGCGGCGGGCTCGATGACAAGCTCGCAACTGTCTTCGACAAAAATTAACACATCGTGGACCGCATCCCTGTCCACCGGGGCGGCCAGCACCATATCCCAGGACAAGTAGCAGCGTTCCGGATCGAGATCCGCCAGGGGTGGAACCATCTCCATCGAAGCCTTCACGGAAAGGCCTCCAAGTTCCCGCAACTCGGCGAAGAGCAACAGCGGATTGGAGCCGTTCAACAATAGATCGGGGCCCGGCGCAAAGCGGATGGCCCACTGCCTGATGGGGAGGCCGCTGGGCGCGGTCTGCGCAATTGAACCTGCGGAACCTCCCGGCACACTCTCGGCAATTCCAGCCAGCCTGCGCACCTTGACCAGAATCTCCGCGCGTACCGCCGCTTCCTCCGGGCCTTCGCGTTCTTCCAGCATGGCTCGAATCTGGTCGAGCGCTGCAAGGGTCAGGTCAATCAGCTCCGAGCCTATCTGCAACCGTCCGTTACGCACCTCGTCGAAGGCCGTCTCCAGATTGTGCGTGAACGCCGCCAGATTCTCGAAACCGAACATCGACCCCGAACCCTTGATCGTGTGCAAGGCGCGGAACACGCGTCCAACCAGTTCGTCATCCGCGCGATTTTCATTCAACTCCAGCAATGCAGCTTCCAGATCCACGAGGACTTCCCGTGCTTCTTCCCTGAAGCTTTGCTTGAACTGCTCGGCACTGCTCAAAGTTGACACCTGTACACCCCGCAAAAACTAGGCGGCATTCACCGAAGTCTGAAACGATGGAAAGCCTGCATTCGCAAATGTGGTCGAGACCAGATTCGATAAATGCCCGGAGAACCGGAAGACCGCGCCGGATAGCCGTGCCTGCTGCTCGGCAGCCCACAACAACTGCACTGCGGTCACATCCAGATACGTCGCCGCATCGAGAGAAATGCAAACTTCTTTGCCCGAACCGAGCGCCTTGAGCAAGATAGCTTTCAACTCCCCGGCCGAAGAGATGTCAATCGTTCCCTCCAGCACAACCACATTCCCCAATTCGCTTTCATGAAGGGCGATCGCCATGGTGACCTCCGGGATGCGTCAGCCGCTCGCGACCGCGCCGCGCCGACCATCGATAGCAACGGACGGGAAGGGCCCAGCCTGCGACGGCTTGGTAAGGTTGAGGACAGTGTTGGCCGGCAGCGCGGAGACGGCTGGTTTGTGGGCTTGATTGCATCTTGCCTGGCTATCCATCTCCTGCTTCCCGTCGAATCGAAGCAACGCCAGGTTCCAAAGAGGTCGACTGCTTTACCGGAAGAGATGGAGCAATTCGCGGGTGATGTTTGAGGCAGCGCCGATTAGGTTTCTCTCAGAAGATAACTGCCGGTGGTATCCAGCGGTTCCGCGCAGATTAGCATACCGAACGTGGCAGGCCTTACTCAGGCTGCGGCCATCAGCGCCATCACCACGGCAGACCTCACCGTGGAATGGTGACGATTCAGTCGAGCAGCGGTATACGCGGGGGAACCTTGTGATTGCAGAAGCCGAAATGAAGTTGGTTGCGGAGGCAACGAGCGGCCGGGAGGCCACAGAGCTCTATCGATTGCGCCGTCCGGAATGTGTTAGATTTCGAGGATGACGGGCATGATCATGGGTCGGCGGCCAGTGGTTTTCTGGATTAGGCGCTTCAGCTCGGCGCGAACTTTTTCTTTGACCGTGCCGTAGTCGGACTTCTGCTCGATGGTCAGGCCGTCGAGGGTCTTCAGGACCGATTCACGCGCTTGCTCCGTGATGTCGGAGCCGCCGAAGCCGCGCATGATCACTTCCGGCTGCTGCTCCACTTTGCCGGTGCGCTTGTTGATGGCCAGCACGGCCAGGACGATGCCGTCTTCCGACAGGATGCGCCGATCCTTGATCACCAGGTCTTCGACCACATCGATGGACGAGCCGGAGTCGATAAGGACGCGGCCGGCGGTGACTTTGTCTTTCTTGCGGGCGTTGGTCTTGTCCAGTTCGAGAACGTCGCCGTCTTCAATCACGATGGCGTGCTCGACGGCGCCGGTCTCCATGGCCAGGCCGGCGTGGCGCACCAGGTTGCGGTAGTCGCCGTGGACGGGGATGAAGTACTTGGGGCGAACCAGGTTGATGAGCAGGCGCTGCTCTTCCTGCGCGCCGTGGCCGCTGACGTGAATGAGGCCGTTGGACCCGTCGTCGCAGATGACGTTGGCACCGCGGCGGTAGAGGTGATCGATGACGCGAAAGATGCCCTTCTCGTTGCCGGGAATGATGCGCGAGCTGAGGATGACGGTGTCGCCGGCATCGATGTGGGCGTGCTTGTGGTTGTCGACGGCGGCCCGCGAGAGCGCGCTCATGGGTTCACCTTGGGTCCCGCTGATGAGGATCATCAACTGCTCGGGGTTGAAGTCGCGCATCTGGCCGGGATTGATGACCAGGCCCTGAGGAATGTCGATGTAGCCGAGGTCCTGGGCAATCTCAGTGGACTCCATCATGGAGCGGCCGACGACAGCGACTTTGCGGTTGTGCTTCCTGGCCAGGTCGAGGGCGATCTTGATGCGGAAGATGGAGGACGAGAAGCAGGTGAAGAAAAGCTTCTTCTTAGTCTGCGAGAAGACTTCGTCGAGGCGGGGAACGACGGCGCGTTCGCTGGGCGTGTAGCCGGAGCGCTCGACGTTGGTCGAGTCCTGCAGCAGGGCGAGGACGCCGCGCTTGCCGTATTCGGCGAAGGTGTGCAGATCGAAGGCGTGGTCGTCGAGAGGGGAAAGATCGATCTTGAAGTCGCCGGTGTGGATGACGATGCCGACGGGCGTTTCGATGGCCAGGGCTACGCAATCCACAAGCGAATGGGTTACGCGGATGGGCTCGATGGTAAAGGGCCCGAGGGTGAACTTGCGCTTGGGCTCGATCTCGATGAGTTCGATTTCGTCGAGCAGCTTGTGCTCGTCGAGTTTGCCTTCGACGTAGGCCAGGGTGAACTCGGTGCCGTAAACGGGGACTTTGAGCTCGGAGAGAATCCAGGGCAGGCCGCCGATGTGGTCCTCGTGGCCGTGAGTGAGGATGATGCCGCGAACGCAGGCTTTGTTCTCAACCAGGTAGGTGATGTCGGGGACAACGATGTCTACGCCGAGGAGTTCGGATTCGGGAAACATGAGGCCGGCGTCGATGACGATAATGTCGTCTTCCCAGCGCAGGGCGAGGCAGTTCATGCCGAATTCGCCAAGACCGCCGAGAGGGATGATTTTAAGATTCTTCGTTTGCATTGGTCACCCTTGATGGTACCACCACCACCTGCCACCTGCAGTGGACGCAACGATGGAGGACGGAGCTCATAGCGACCGCTGCGATGGGGGGCAGGCGGCACTTGTGGACCATCAGCGTTGACAGGCCCTATACCTTGACGGCGTTGGCTACGAGCATGGATTTCAGAATCTGGTCGGAGACTTCACTTACGGCGGCGGGGGAGTGAGACAGAAACAACGTGTTCGTCTTGTCGTTCTCGCCGATGGATTTGAGGGTGTCGAAGTATTGCGTGACCAGGACCAGTTGCATGACTTCTTTCGAAGTTGCGCCTTCGACGGCTTTCTGGAATTGCTCGACGGAGTTCTGCAGGCCTTCAATGATGGCCTTCCGCTGGTTGGCAATGCCCTGGCCTTGCAGAGCTTTGCTTTCGGCTTCGGCTTCGGCCTTCTTCACCACGAGAATCTTTTCCGCTTCGCCGCGGGCGTTGGCGGCCACCTGCTCGCGTTGCGCCGCGTTGATGTCGTTCATGGCGGACTTGACCTTCTGGTCGGGAACGATGTCGGTGACCAGGACGTTGACGATCTCGTAGCCGAATGTGGCCATGTCGGCGTCCAGCTCCTGCTTGACGGCGGCGGCGATGGAGGACTGCGAGGCGAATACTTCATCGAGCGTCATGCCGGGAACATGGCCCAGGATGACCTGCTCGACGTAGGACTTGATCTGCGCCACCGGGTCGGAGAGTTTGTAATAGGCGTCGTAAACTTTTTCCGGGCGCACGCGATTCTGCACCGAGATGGGGATGGTGACGAAGACGTTGTCCTTGGTCTTGGTCTCCATGGTGAGCGTGATCTGGTTGACGCGCAGGCTCACCAGGCCGGTGACGGAATCGAAGTAGGGCATCTTCCAGTTGAGGCCGGGATCGGCGACGCGGAGGAATTTGCCGAAGCGGGTGATGATCGCGACCTGCGCGGTGTTAACGGTGAAGAAGCTGCCAAAAACAAGAGTGAGAAAGATGATGGCTGCGACGGCCAGAATGACAAGGAGAACGACGTCCATGGGTTTCCTCCGATGATTGTGAAAACTGGGGGGAATTATACATGGGCAGTAAGTCAGCAATCCCAGGTCTCAGAGTCGAGACCCTTCGGCAAGCTCAGGGCAGGTTCTGGGGCGCCCAAGCACAGGGTCACTGCTGGACGTTGGCGTAGTAGCCGGCGGTGGTGCGGACCTGGGCGACGGGCTTGTCCACCTGCAGGTGCAGGTCGTGGTACTCATTGCGGCGATCGGCGGGCGGGGCTTCAAAGGTCAGCCGGTAACAGGCGTCGGCATCGCGCATGGCGGTGTTGAGCTCGCCGAGAATGTCCATGCCATTGACCTCGACCAGTCCGCCGCTGTGCGCGGCAAGCACCTGCAGGCCAAGATCGCCGTACTCCGCCTTATTCTGGGTCGGAACCGGCTTGAGGAAGGTCTGGTAGTAGAAGGGGTCGGTCCGTCCCAGTTGGAAGGGATCGAGGGAATAAAGAGTCATGTGGGCCTCGCGCAGCCCGTTGGTGAGTCCAACGATGGCGTTGAAGGACCATTTCCGTTGTTTGTCCGTGGCCTCCACCCCTGCCCAGGGAAGCATGGGCCAGCCGGGGCTGATGAAGAAGGCCACCTTGCGGCCGGGCTGGTTGGCCTCGTACGCGGTGAGCTGGGTGAGCTGGTTCAGTGACCAGTTCAGCCGATCGGCCGCTCCCCAGAAGCCTGCGGACCTTCCCACCATGCGCAGTTCGGATTTGGCGCCATCGAGGCTGGCCAGCAGGGCGTTGCCGTCAAGCGAGGACGCCTGCTGCATTTTGATGCCCTTCTCGCTGAGCATGGCGATTGTCGTTGGGTGAGCCAGGCGTCCGCCATCCTGCTTGAGAAACTCACCCAGTTGCTCGCGCTCGCGCGCCACGGCCTCGAACCCGGTATTGATCATGTCGATGACGATGATGACGTGCACCGGGTCATCGGTCGAGTTGCGTGCATCGATCTCGCGAAAGTCGAGGATCTTGGTGGGTTGCCTGTTGTCGAGCAGGGTAAAGTCTTCAGGCTTGAGGCCGCCGATGTTGTGGCCCAGCTTGTCAGTGACCTCGACGTCGATGGAGATGCGGTGAGGGTCGACGGGTGGGACGGCTGCCGTGGCAGCTGGCGGTGCCTGGACGGGACCCTGCACCTGGGCGCTGACGGCGCCGCCGAAAAGAAGCATAGCCAGGGCTGCGAGAAACGCTGTGGGGCGAAGATGCATGGTGCCTCCTTTGTGGTGCGCACGAGAGGGGCTGGCCGGACGTTTTGGGTCGGGAAGACAGTTGGATGTTGTGGTGTTCAACGGTCCCGCCTCCGATTCTCGTCTGCTCATTCCTGCAAACCGATGGGTGCATTTGCGCATCTTCCCATTCTTTGACTATTGATTCGCGCCTCCGGTTACTGGATTCAGCACATCACTCGCCCGGGAAGCGGACGCCGAGAGCGATGCGGGCTTGCTCAAGAAGGCTGGCCATCGAGAGCGAGAGGGAGTGGGGGATTTCGGGGCTTTCGCGAAGGCCCTGGCGGATGAGATCGCAGAAATGGGCGGTTTCGTAGTTGAATCCGCCGGCGATGTAGGGCTCGTGGAGCTCGACGATGCGGTTATCGATGTAGTGAATGGTGGCGCGGGTGGGGTTCCACCAGTTGGCGTGGATGAGCGCGTAGCCAAGCGGGGCGGAGAGCAGGGCGTCGCCGTGGCTGAACAGGTCAATGCCGGTGTGCAGCTGGGCCAGGCCGCGCTCGTGCTCGGTGTGGATGAGGGCGAAGGAGTCGACGCCGGCGGAGTTGAGCCGGCCGATGGCGTGTACACGCTCGAGGGGGCCGAGCCAGTCGAGGGCGAGAAAGGCTTCGTAGGGGCCGATGCCCAGGATGCCGCCGCCGCCGAGCTCGGCGAAGTGAAGAGGGTAGTCGGGGCCGATGGATGAATCGGAGTGGCCGGCGCGAACGAAGCCGATGGGGCCAATGGGGTCCTCGGCGAGGCGCCGGCGCAGACGCTGGTAGAGCGGGAAGAAGGGCGGCTTCATGGCTTCCATGAAGAGGCGGTCGTGTTGGCCGGCGGCTGCCAGCACCTGTGTAAGTTGGTGCTGGTTGAGGGCCGAGGGCTTCTCGCAGAGGACGTGCATGCCGGCAGCGAGAGCCGGAATGCAGAGCTCGGCGTGTGTGTCGGGATGCGTGGCTACGTAGACGGCGTCGATATCCGCGGCGAGGAGCTCGTCGAGTGAGGCCGCGATGCGGGGCACGGCGAATTTTTCGGCGTATACGCGGGTGCGCACGGGGTTGCGGCCCCAGACGGCGGCGAGGCTGGCGTTGGGCACGGCGGTTAGGCCATGGGCAAAGCGGGCGGCAGCGCGGCCGGGGCCGATAATGCCGAAGCGGATTTCATCTCTTGATCGCGGAGCTGCTGATTGCGGAGTTGCCACGGCTCAAGGTTATCGCGCCGAGCCGTCACGCCGTCTTGTCTTCGGGTTTCGGCTCGCAGAGACCGATCTTGTTGCCGAAAGGGTCGAGGAGATTGAGCTGATCGGTTCCCCAGAAGGTCTGAGTGATACCGGGATGCCAGTAGGGATAATTCTTGGCGCAGAGCTCGGCGTGCAGTTCTCGGACGCCCTGGAAGGTGACCTGGAAACGGGTGCCGGGCGCGCCATCGCCGTAGTGCTCGGAGAGGTTCAGGACCAGGCCGTCGCGAGACACCTGCATGTAAAGGGGCGCGGTGGGCTCGAAGCGGTGCTCCCAGTCAAGATGGAAGCCGGCGTAGTCGAGGTAAAACTCGCGCGCCTTCTCGATGGAAAAGATGCGCAGGATGGGGATGACCTGGAGAGTGCGCGGGCTCATGGGATCAGCGTAACAAGTCTTCGAGCGTGGTGGAGAGGCTGGTTTTGTCGTCGCGGTATTTGACGATCACCGGACAGTAGAGGCTCAAACCCCATTCCTGCCCCTTTCCTTTGCTTACAGCGCGGGAGCCGGGCACGACTACGGCGTTCTCGGGGATGATGAGAGGCAATTCTTCCGTGGCGCGGAGAATGGTGCCGTTGACGAGATCGAAGACCGGGGTGCCGCGGGTGAGAATGGTTCCGGCAGCCAGCACCGCGCCTTTGCGGACGATGGTTCCCTCATAGACGCCGCAGTTGCCGCCGACCAGCACGTCGTCTTCAACGATGACCGGGCTGGCGTTGATGGGCTCGAGAACGCCGCCGATCTGGGCGGCGGCGCTCAGGTGGACGCGCTTGCCGATCTGGGCGCAGGAGCCAACCAGGGCGTGGGAGTCAACCATGGTTCCTTCGTCGACGTACGCGCCCGCATTGATGTACATGGGCGGCATGCAGACGACGCCGCGCGCCACGTATGCACCGGAGCGAATGGAGGAACCGCCGGGAACCAGGCGGATGCCATCTTGGGCGGAGAACTGGCGGACGGGGTAGGTGTGCTTGTCTACAAAGGATTGTTCGCCGGCGGGGAAGTCGCGAAGCTGGCCCAGGCGGAAGCCGAGCAGGATTCCCTGCTTGACCCAGGCGTTGACTCGCCAGCCGGTAGGCGATGCGGGGTCGGGCGAGGCCGAGCGGAGGTCCCCGGATTCAAGGCCCGAGCGGAGGGACAGAAAATCCTTCATGGCTGCGGGGTCGTCAATGGCGGCGGAACCCCACCCCATCGACGAAGACCTGTCGCTGGGGGCCCCGGAACCGGCGGCAAAATGGCGCTCGATGGACTGCTGAAGTTTGGTGAAGGGCATCGCAGTTCAGAGTTTATCAAGACAGGGACCAGGGAATAGGGAACAGGGAACAAGGCGCGAGGAATTGAAGGACATCTGATGTGGATGGATTGCGCAGAAGCTTCTTGCCGCTCCAAGGCGGATGCGGGCTGGGTGATGAGTGCGGCGCCTCAGGCGGAGGGGGTGGGTACCTGCCGGAGCTTTGCTTCGCCGTTGAGCGTGGCGGGCTGCAGCTTGAAAGTGCTTTTTCCTGAGGGGATCATAGCCAGCGGGACGGGTGTTCGGTCCGGCCGGGTGTGGAAGTGCTTGGATTCAAGCCATGCGCAGAGCCTCGGATCGTAAATCTCCGGCTCGTCCTGCCAGAAGCCGGGCCCCAATCCGCATTGAATTTTGAGATGATCCAGTTCGAGCTCGATGACGGAAATGTCCTTGGGAAAATAGCGGCGAACATTTGTAGCGCCGACGTGCAGCCCGGTGACGCCGCGCCCTTTGCTTTGTGTTTTGACCACCATATGCGCCTGCTCTTCAAGGTTAGATGAAGTCAGTCCAGAGAGCCACGTGGCGAGGAAACCTATGCTGGTGTCTGCAATCCAGATCGAGGGTTCCGCATTTGAAACACACCAGCAAAGACCCCCGAGTTGGGTCGATGGTGCGCCCCTTTTGCTCCCGTGTCAAGACTTGAATTCATGATTTTTGTTGCTGGAGAATGTTCTTGTCCCGTAGATGCGGACGGGGGGCTTTGCGGTTGTTTCGCTGAGGATCTTTAACCACATTTCCAGAACTTTCGTAGGCAATTTGAGATAAGTGCGAACCAAGTGCAAACCTGTCTTGGGTAAGGGTGAAGTTACAAGACAGCAATGCTGCGAAAACGTTGTATTACTAAATCGAGTTAGTGGATGAAAGCATTGCTTCTTCGAGTGCGGCGGCGACTTGCCGCTGCTGAAGTGGGGAGATGCGATTGAAGAAGGGCAGCGCGAGAGTGCGGCGGGCGATGGACTCGGTTATGGAGAGCTGGACTGCGGCGCTAGGGTGGTTGCGGTAGGCGGGCTGAAGGTGGATGGGAGCGAAGTAGCGGCCGGTGGCGATGCCGCGCTCGGCGAGGGAGGCGCGGACGCGATCGCGGTCGACTTGCCGAGGCAAGCGTACCACGTAGACAAACCAGCTGGTGGTTCGGTTGGGCAGGGTAAGGGACGGCAGTTCGAGTCCGGGAAGAGAGGCGAGCAGCGTGTGGTAGCGCTGGGCGGCGGCGCGGCGCAGGACGAGTAACTCATCGATACGGGAAAGTTGGACGCGGCCGAGGGCGCAGGCGATGTCGGAGAGGCGGTAGTTGTAGCCGGGTTCGACGTGGTCGAGCCAATCGGCTGTGGCTGATCGGCCCTGGTTGCGCAGACTGCGCAGGCGCGCGGCATGGGCCGGATCGTGGGCCAGGACAGCTCCGCCTTCGCCGGTAGTGAGCTGCTTGTTGGGATAGAAGCCTAGGACGGCCAGGTTGCCGAAGCTGCCTGCGCGGCGAGCGCCGGAGGGTTGGCCGAATTCCGCGCCGATGGCTTCGCAGGCGTCTTCAATGACCACAAGATTGTGGCGGCGGGCGATGGACTGCAGGGCGTCCATGTCGGCGGGGACACCGAAGATGTGGACGACCAGCAGGGCGCGGGTGCGGGGCGTGATGGCCTGTTCGACCGCGGCGGGATCGACGTTGAGGGTGACCGGATCGATCTCCGCGAAGATAGGCGTGGCGCGGACCTGGAGGACAGCATTGGCGACTGCGATGAAGGCGAAGGAGGGGACGATGACCTCGTCGCCTTCGCCGATGCCAAGGGTGATCAGCGCCAGATGGAGACCGGCGGTCCCCGAGCTGACTGCTACGGCGTGCGGAACGGCGTGGTAGTGGGC
>DATKGE010000397.1:0-13050 GCA_035510955.1 Occallatibacter sp.
CTGGCCGTGCTTTGCGCCGATGATGATGAGCGTTTCGTCATAAATGCCGGCTTTTTTCAGCGCGCTGACCATCTCCCCAAGAGAGTTATCCACGAATTCCAACTCGCTGAGCAGTCCTGGTGAAGGGGTTCCAAGGACATCCAGATAGCCATTGCCCGCCAATTTCTCGCCTACGCTGACCGACTGAAAGTTGGTGCCGAACAACGTTGGGATGGGCGCGCGCTGGGATCCATCGTGCGTGTAGCCATTGATCTGGTTGAGCACTGCCTGGACGTGGGTCTGATCGTAGCACTGGATGACTTTCAGATCGTTGGTCCAGCCATCGTCGGGAGTCGTGTCGGGCGCGGGCACCGGGGTGCAGCCGGGAAATGGCAAGGCAACAGGAATGGAGTTGATCTCAGGACCAAAGAAGTCATCAACACCCTGGCCGCTCGGACCATTGGTCCATTCATACGCGGGATGCTTGTCGGTCCAGGCCGTGTAGCCTCCGTGGGCCTTCACCACCTCAAAGATGGTGTTCACGCGGAGATATTCGTGCGGATAGACGGGCGCACAACCACGATTGGGATCGCGGGGCAGAAAATTCGGATCGATGGACCCATACAGCTTGGTCAGATCCTTGTCGATCGATTCGTCGAACTCCGTTATGGTGCCGATTTGCCCTGGGCACGCACCGCCGGGGGCGCCCACAAAAGCGATGAACGGCGTGGTGAGAGCCGGCGGAGAGAGCTTGCGGTTATAGGTGACGTCGTACCAGAACCCGGCAGTCGTCGGCGATCCGCCGGTAACCAAAGCGGAAAGTCCGGGAAAGGAGTCGGACGGCTGCGAGGTGGCTGCGTTGTCGAAGGTAACGCCATGCGAACTCAGTTGCGCGAGCGTCGATTGCGGGTGGCTGCTGACATAGTTCGTAAGGTCGAGAGCGTGCATGCCGTCGACGCTGATAAGCAAAACGTGCTTGACCCTGTGTCTGGAATTGGCGTCTTGTGCCTGCAAAGTCGCAGGGATGGATAGAAAGATCAGAAGCAACGGGAAGCAGCGCGCAAATACTCTCATAGTTTGGTTCCTCGTGAGAAATGGACGTACGCTGCAATTAGGCTGCCCCGAGGATGAAAACCCGATGACGGTAGATTGAAAAAACGATAAACGAGGAGGATGGCCTGTCAATCTGCAACATTTAAGGGGCGAGAGTTTAAGCGGCGCTGTTTTCCGCGCCCGTTTTCTTGAAGCTAGGAAAAGGCACTCCTGACGGATTCCGGTCGGGTCACCTGCATTCCGGAGATTACCGAAAAGCGGGGGTTCTGTGCGCTTGGCCGACGATGGTCCCGGAGTCCGAGTTGTACTCTGGTATCAGATGCCTGATCCATTAGCCTGCGAGATCGCGCCATGACAACCGTTCTAATCTCCGGAGGAGTCGTGCATAACCTTCCGGCTGACCTCCGAAAGGCGCTCACGTCCGACGCAAAGGCACTAGCGGCCTGGGAAGACATAACGCCGCTCGCACGCAACGAGTGGATCTGCTGGACCATCTCCGTCAAGAAAGATGAGACAAGGCGGCAGCATGTCGATAGGGTGTGCTCGGAACTCAAAGAAGGGATGCGGCGGCCGTGCTGCTGGCCGGGCTGTCCGCATCGATGACATTCCGTCGTGTGAGTCAAGACCCACTCTGATCTTTGAGTTGCGGGCGAGTCACCGGCTATCCGGAAGCAACTCCCAAAACCCCGCGGATTCGTATCCTGAAGCGCCGCATGGCCCGGGAATTCTGTAGCCGCATCTATTTCGTTTGCGTCGCGCCCGTCAGTTGGGCAAAATGCCAGCGCTGGTGCTCCAGATAATCCTCGATCAAAAACCGCAGCGTGACCGGCTCATTGCCGCCCACCACGCACTCCGCGCTAAACCGCTCTTCCGGAATCCGATCGATCACTGCTGCCAGAATCTCGTGCTCCGCCTGCCACCAGCGCAGCAGCGTCTCCCAACTTTGTTCCGCATACCCATGCGCCGCGACCCACGCATCCTGCGCGTACTTCGGCCCCGCGTAGCACCCATCCGCGCCGGCGCGCACAAATCGCTGCCGGTTGTTGGCGGCCGAGTCCAGCAGGTGCCCTACAATCTGCTTGCGCGTCCATCCGCCCACGCGCCAGGCCGTGTCGGCCAGCTCAGGCGGCAACCCCAGCAGGACGGCCTGCAAAGCGGTCAGCTCCCTGCGAAACTCCTGCGCCAGTTCCGTCGCCGACTCGCTCGCCATCTGGGAGCCTTAGCTTGCCGGAATCGCGGCCAGAACCTCAGCCGAGTGTCCCTGCGGGCTCACCTTGGTCCATACCTTCACAATCTTGCCCTGCGGATCGATCAGGAAGGTGTTGCGGTTGGCGATGGTCATGGGGCCATAGTGGCCCAGCGAGCCGTACTGATCCACCACCTTGTGCTCCGGGTCGGCCAGCAGCCGGAAGGTCAGCCCTTCCTTGGTGCAGAATTGCTTGTGGCTGTCGGGCGTATCGACGCTCACGCCCACGATGACTGCGTTCTTGGCTTCGTACTGCGCCAGGTCGCGCTGGAAGTTATGCGCCTCGATGGTGCAACCCTGAGTCATATCTTTGGGATAGAAATAGAGCACCACCCACTTGCCTTTGAAGCTGTCGAGTGCGATTTGCGAGCCATCCTGCGATGGCAGCGTGAAGTCCGGAGCAGCCTGCCCAACTGCGGGCATCGGCTCATCGGCCGCATGGACCGTGACATAAGCAACCGCCAGCGCAAGAGCCGCGGCCAGAACGAAAAAGAGTGGTTTTCTCACGGGGGACCTCCAGTTGATTGGACGGGGAACCTCTGCGGCGGGACTCTCAAAAATCTCCCGCCCGCTTTTCTAAGACATCAGTATCCGCGCACTGACCCCACAATTGCAATCCCCGCCGCGCTGGCCCGCTCCAGCAGCGCCTCGCGGTCGAACAGCAGCGTCCGTCCCGCCTCGACGGAAAGGCACGTAGCCCCGGCCCGGATCATTGTCTCCACCGTCCGTATCCCGATCACCGGCACGTCGAAGCGCATATCCTGTTTGGGCTTGGCCACCTTCACAATGGTCAGTTTGCGCGCCAAGGTCGAAGCCTCGCCCGCCGCAGCGTCCTGGGTGCCCCAGAGCCTGTCCTGAGCTTGTCGAAGGATCTCGCTTTTGAGACCTGGGAAACTACCTTCTCCCTCAGCTCGATCCCCAACCCGATCAAGCGATCGCATCAACGCACCGGCCCGCTCGATGGCCGCATCCGTGCCCTCCATGGCCTCGACAGCCACGCAGGCCTGCGCCGCCACCACCACCGTCTGCCCAATGTCGAACGCCGCCACGGCCTGTGCCACAGCCAGCCCGTATTCGATGTTCCTGCGCTCTTCTTCGTCCGGCGCACGCTCCGTCAGCACGCCTTCCGTAGCCAGCAGCGGTTCCAGAAACGCCGTCGAGCTGATCAGCTCGATCCCCTCGTCGCCCAGAACCTTGGCCACCGCGCTCAGCAGCATGTCTGTGTTGCGGGTGCGCAGGTTGAGCAGCAGCTTGGCCAGCCGCCAGTCGGGCCGGATGCTGGAAAAAATCTGCTTGTGTTTCACCTGCCCGGCCATCACCGCTTTGGTCACGCCTTCCTTGTGGAAGACCTCGATCAGCCGCGAAAGCTCTCCCAGCGAAAGCCAATGCACGGAAATCGACCGGTCCGCCGCCGCCCGCTCGTCAATCTCCTTGTCGGCCTCCTCGCGGATGGCCGCGATGGTCACCGCCAGCCCCTGCGCCCGCGCCGCGTCAAGAAGTAGAAACGGAAACCGCCCATTGCCGGCAATGAGGCCGAGCTTCATGTCTACTTGATCACCCCGCGCTCGCTGCGTTCGATGAAGCTGACCAGCAGCGCCACGTCCTCGCCTGCCGTACCACTCGCGATGAGCTCGCGCATCTTCTCCAGAGCCTGCGTGGTATTCAGCTTCGACACCAGCAGCAGCCGGAAAGCCTTCTGCAGCGCCCTGATCCGCTCCGGGCTGAATCCGCGCCGCTCCAGGCCCACACTGTTCACCCCGAAGGCCTTGTTTTCGCGCCGCCCGGAAGTTTTCGAAAACGGCAGAACATCCTGCGTAACAATCGTCCCGCCGCCGATGAACGCATACCTGCCCACCGTGCAATGCTGATGCACCGGGCTGAAGGCACCCACCGTCGCGTAGTCCTCAATCACCACGTGCCCGGCAAGGGTTGCCGCATTGGCCAGAATGCAGTGGTTGCCCACCAGGCTGTCGTGTCCAATGTGCACGCTCGCCATCAGCAGGCACCCTGACCCGATCCGCGTGACGCCGCCCCCACCTACGGTTCCGCGGCTGATGGTCACCGACTCGCGGATATTGTTGCTGTCGCCAATCTCCGTCTCAGTCGGCTCGCCGCCATACTTCAGATCCTGCGGCGCAACCCCCACCGCACAGAAGGGATGAAACGTATTACCCGCCCCGATCCGCGTTCGCCCGTCCAGCACCACGTGCGAAATCAGAACGCAGTTCTCTCCCAGCGCCACATCCGGTCCGATGGTCGAAAACGGCCCCACCGTGCAGGACTCCGGAACCTGGGCTCCCACGGCAATCACCGCGCTGGCATGAATGCTCACTCCGCCGGCGCCTCACCGCCTTCGGCCGCCGCCACGCGCGGCTCGCGCACCCTTGGCACTACCTGGCAGGTCAGCGTCGCCTCACAGGCCAGCTTTCCATCGACCATCGCTCTGCCCAGAATGCGCCCCGCGCGCGTCCGCATCGAGAGCACTTCCACCTCGATCCGCAACTGGTCTCCGGGCGTCACCGGGCGGCGAAACTTGGCCCGCTCGATCCCCGTAAACACCACCAGCTTCTTTTCGCGATCGGGAATTTCGGCCATCATGATCATGCCGCCGGCCTGGGCCATGGCCTCCACCACCAGCACCCCGGGCATGATCGGGTAGCCGGGAAAATGTCCCTGGAAAAAAGGCTCGTTGATGGTGACATTTTTGATTGCAACCAGCCGCCTGGTGGGCTCGAACTCCACCACCCGGTCGATCAGCAGAAAGGGATAACGGTGAGGAAGGAAACCCAGGATCTCCTGGATGTCGAAGGTCATTCTCTAGCTCCAGACAGCAGGCGGGCTTCCCCGCGTCGTGCTCGTCTGGATTATAAACAAGCTGCTGCCTGCCGGGCCGTCTTTGACTCGCTAGTGTGGCGTCCCAGAGGTTCCAACATCATCGGGATGTCATTCTGAGCGAACGGGGCCCCAAACGTCTTTCAGTTTGGGGGTGGTGAGCCGAAGAATCTGCATTTGTCCTTCAACATTTCTAATGAGAATTTCTGGGATACCTCGCTATGCAATGTCGCGCAGCGAAGGACGCTCCCGCATCGACTGTGCGCGCGCAAAGCCAAATCCGTGCTTCCGCTCCGTCCACTCGCGCAGGAACTGAGCAAATTCGTCCGCCGGCGCCGGCCGTTGAAACAGATAGCCCTGGCCCGCATCGCAGCCGATCTCCCGCATGACTGCAAACTCGCCCGGCTCCTCAATGCCTTCGGCCACGATCCGCAGCTTCAACTGCCGCCCCATGGCTAAAATCGTCTCGCAAAGCGACCGCATTCCCGGCGAGTGGTCGATGCCGCGGATAAAACACTGGTCGATCTTCATCGCGTCCAGCGGCAGATGCTTCAGCACGTTGAATCCCGTGTACCGCGTCCCAAAATCGTCGATGGCAATCCGCACCCCGATCGCCTTCAACTGCCCCAGCCGCGTCGTGAACAGCGCTTCATCTTCAAAAGCCAGGGATTCGGTCATCTCCAACTCCACTTCGCTCTTCCCAATCGGAAACTCGTCCATGATCGTTCGCACCGAGTGCGCAAAGTCCTCCGAGCGCACATTGGCCGCCGAGGCATTTACTGCTATCAGCGGCAAGTCAAGTCCCTGCTCGCGCCAGCGCTGGATCTGCTGCAGCGACGTGCGCAACGCCAGGTCGAAGATGCGATGAATCAAATCCGACCGTTCGGCAATGGGAATAAACTCGCTCGGCGTCACCGCGCCCCACTGCGGGTGCTTCCAGCGCATCAGAGCCTCGGCGCCAAGAACCCTTCCCGTCGCCAGATCCACATTCGGCTGGTACACCATCGAGAACTGTCCCTGGTCCAGTCCCTTGCGCATCTCCACTTCCATCGCGTGGTCGCGCACAATCAGGCTGTTCATTCCCGCGTTGAAAGCAACCACCGTCTTGCTCTTCACGTGCCCGGCGCGCATCGCCGCCAGGCTGGCAAACCGCACCAGGTCCTCCACCGAATCCGTATCCAGGGGAAAGAACGCCACCCCCGCCGCCACTTCCGGCCGCGTCTCCGAACCCCGGCTCCGCACCGGCGTCAGCGCATTCACCACCGCCTGAATGCGCTGCTTGCCGGCCTTGTCGTGCTTCGAGGCCTCCAAGGCCACCAGAAAGCTTTTCCCGCCCACGCGGCCCAAAAGGGCGCCGGCGTCCACCACCGACCGCAGCGTGCCCGCAACCCGCCGCGCCAGGGCCTCCGCTCCCGTCCATCCCCATAGCGAAAACTCCTGCCGCAGGTTCACGAGGTCGATCCAGATCAGCGCCACCTCCAGCCCGGCAGATCTGTTCCTCAGCTTTTTCGCCAGCGCATCCTGGATCGCCTGGTGATTCAGCAGACCGGTTTGAATGTCGAAGCGCTGGCAATAGGAGAGAATCTTGCGGTCGAGCTCGTTCTCAACTTCGTCGTCCAGCATTTCGTCGTCCTGGTTTTCGTCGTTCAGGAAGGGTTCGAATGTCGTTTCCGTATCGACCACCCCTTGGACCCTCACCGGTTCGTCGATGGCGCGTACCACTTCGAGGGGAGGCGCGGTATGGCCGGCCGAAGGTTCCGCGGCGTCCATTGGGAGATCGTTTCGCACCCGAGGTAATTCCTCTGACGTAGCCATATATGTTGAGAATCCGCAGTACTTTCCGCCCGAATTGGCCGAAGATTTTCTACCCAGATGGAGCGCGGGCATAGGAGGAGACTCTCTTGTTTCTACCCAGTTACGGCTGCCGAAGCAAGCAAATAACGTCAATTTATAGTGCAACTTAAGTGTTAACTGCAAAGAAAATCAAGTTCCCCGCCCAACCCATTCCAGGAAACCGCTGGAACCGTTTCCAGACGCCCCGTTAGCACCCCAGAATCCCGGCGAACATTTCAAACGTTTTATCTCCCTCGTTCGCCTACTTCTTGATCCGCTTCTCCGCATCGTCGACGCTCCAAAAGTCCGCCGGCAGCTCCTGGTTGTAATGCACGTGCACGATGTAGTACTGCCGGATCTCGTCATCGTTCTTATAGCGCGAGATGGTGAACGGCGTCGGGAACCCCTCCATGGTGTGGTAGTCGTCATACTCCTCCGCGTCGGTGTTCTTGTCTTTATAAATCGGGTCGCGCCACTGGAAGGTCCGCCGCAAAGGCAGGTGCGTCTGCACATCTGTCTGGATGGTCACCGACTCGTTCTCCGGCGAGATCAGCGTAACCTGGTCAGCCAGATGGCGCTCTGCCAGGCGCTGCCCTTCGTAAATCAGAATGGTTTTCGGATCGTTCATCCAGTTCTTCACCACCGTCTCAATGGAGTGGTCGCGGCGCCGAAGATAGTCGTCCACCTGGTCCTGTGGCAGCGCCGCCTTGCCCTTGTACGTCACTTCCTCACCCGTGCGCCCCACATAAAACTGCACCACGTCGCGGTGCTTGGAGTATTCGAGCCGGTCGTGATCCGGCCACTGGTGAAACTCGAAGTACTCCGTGGTCCCCAGGTCCGGATGTCCGTGGAAAAACGCCGCCACCTGTCCCTGCCGCTCCATATTTTTCATGTTCAGCCACGCCTGCCCGCCCAGCGCCAGCACCATCGCGTCCAGAACTGTCTTCGCCTGCCTGGCGTTCTTCGCGCCCGTGTCCTCCGGCGTCTGTGTCCACGTTCCATGAGGCCACGCTAAAATCGCCATCGCCAGCCCCATCGCCAAAACTCTCCGCATCGGCCTTCTCTCCATCTCTATGCCTTGCCTTGTAATCCCAGCCCAATTCATTGGTTGTATTGACGGCTAGTTTCCTAATTCGGGTGCCCCAGGTCTCGCATTTGAGACCTGGGATGCGCTGACTCGTGCAGAGCCTCCGTGCCCCATCCTTTCGACTTCTTTCTGTCGAAAGGGTGGGAAACCATAAATCCAAACCAGGCGGCCTGCAAAGGTCGCGGCTCTCGAAAGCTCATCCACTCTCACCCCACCAGCACCGCCCCACCATTCACGTTCAGAATCTCACCGGAGATGAACCCCGCCAGCGGCGTACACAAGAACAACACCGGCCCGGCAATCTCCCGCGCACGCGCCGCTCGCCCCACCGGAATCCCCTGCATTATTTTCAACCCCAGTTCCCGGTCCTCGAGCGTCCCGGCCGACATCTCCGTAGCCACCCATCCCGGCGCCACGCAGTTCACGTGAATCCCTGTCGGCGCCAGCTCGCTCGACAGGCTCTTTGTCAGACTGATCAGCGCTCCTTTCGTCACGGCATAGTCCGCGTGGTTGGCCTCGCCGCGCTGCCCGGCAGTCGAGCTAATCAGCACAATATGCCCTGCAACGCCGTCCGCGCCGCGCCCCTGCAACTCCATTTGGCCTACCGCCGCCTGCACCAGCCCAAATACCGAATCCAGATTCACGCCCAGCGTCCTCCGCCACTGCGTCTCTTTCATGGCGGCAATCGGCGCATCCCCGGGCTCCCAGATGCCGTGATTGGCCACCAGCACATCCAGCCGGCCAAACGCCCGCACCGCTGCGCGCACCAGTGCCCGCCCATTCTCCGGCGTACTTAGCTCTTGTTGGATCGCCGCGCAGCGCGAAGGCCCGCCGCACTCGGCAGCAAGCGCCTCAGCCCGCTCCCCCGCCTTCTCATAGCTGAACGCCACCTGCGCCCCGGCTTCCCGGAACACCCGCACCGTCTCCGCACCGATTCCCCGCGATCCTCCGGTAATCAGCGCGACCTTCCCATCCAAAACCAGCGACACACCTGCCATAGCGCTCACGCTATCCCAGCCAGCCCCGCCTCCGCAAGCCGGGAGCAAAACAAGCCGGGAGCAAGAGCGGGTTGCCTCAGTTCTGCTCCAGCAGCATCTCTGCAACTTCATTGTCAGTCAATGGCGCCGGGGGATCCGGCTCTATGATGAGCGCCTCGCTCTTGGCCTGCGGCCCTGTCTCCGGCGCGACCGGTTTCGTCGGCGCTTCTGCGCTCCTCACACTCGCGATCTGGGGACTCGCGCTCTGGAGACTCGCGCTCTGAGGACTCGCGCCCTTACCCTTTACAAACACCGTAAACACCCCCGGCACATTTTCTGCGAAAGCGAATCCGCACCGGTTCGCACCGCTCAGCCCGGAAAGCCGAATCCGCTCCACGCTGATCGCCGCCTTCGTGCCGGCAGAGCAGACGTGCCGCTTCAGCACCTCCATGCGCAGCAGCGGCAGGTTGCGGAGCGCATCGGAAAGCCGCACCTGGCCCTCGGCGTCGGTAACCGCCTCTTCGCGCCACAACCCCAGCGCCAGGTCGCGCCGGTCATATCCCGCCGTCAACAGCACACGGACCCGCGCCTGCGGCCGGCCGCCCTTGCCGTCCACAACCCGCACCGCGATCGGTTCGTGGTGCACCACCGGGAAGACCTCATCCGCCGAGCACACGCACGCAGTCACCATCAACATCGCGACCCCAACCCAGATTGTCAGATTTCGATTCATGAGAAGCGCCTCATCCAACATATCGGCGCCCCGCAGAATCTCCAGAGATTTCCAAGAGATTTCTAGACGCTATTTCATAACATGGCTTTGAAAGGGCACGGCTTCAGCCGTGCCGCTAAAGGAGCAGGAAAATGGCGGGCTTCAGCCCCTGAGGGAAGGCCCCGCAGCGCACGAACCCGGTTATGAAACAGCTTCTAATAATTCTTGCGTATCCCGCTTCAACCGCGGGACACACCTTCACACAGTTTCACCGTGGTTAAAGGCCGCCCTGAGCGCAGTCGAAGGGGTGGGATAGATCCACCTATCTACGGGTTTTTGTCCTTTAGGTTTCTTAGTTTGAGGGCTCTTCAGCCCATCACAAATTCCAATCAGATCGCCCGCAGCACCCGCACCGGCAATAGAACCACCGCGCCCACCAGTTCCAGCGCGCCATCCACCGCGATCCCTACCAACCGGAACGGCAGCAGCAGCAACCAAACCACCGGATAAAGCACCAGTGCAAGCAGCGCCAGCGGCCAGCACAACACCAGCAAAATGCACCAAAGCAGAAACTTGACCATAGCCTTACCCCTTGTGAGCCAACCAGCTCAATGCAAGATACGAACCAGGCCCGCAACCAGTTCCCAATAGCCGCTAGCGGTGGTCCCAATCCCTAATCCCTATTCCCTGTCTTTAAGTACCTTCTTCCGCTCCCTGATCAACCTGACGCGCTCCTTCTCCGGCATCGCCAGCACAGCCTTGGTCCGCTTGGGGAGCTTTTCATAGATCAGCGCATGAGCCCGCTTCAGTTCCTCTTCAATCTCCCGCGGCCGCAGCGCATCCCACCGCTCCAGCGTGACCCAGAAGTGCTTGGCCGAGTAGGGCGTCGGCCGAATCCTTTCTTTCTCAAGCAGCTCGTGAAACCGCTCCGCCCCGCAGTGGAACGCCAGCACGCCCACCCCGCTCCCATCCAGATCGGTCGAAGCGAACATCTTGCCTCCGATGTCCCGATCCCCCACCCAGTACACCAGGTGATGTCCCCAACCCACCGTTTCCACCACATACGGCAGTTCAAAACAAATCTCCCGAATCCGCTCGTTGTCCATCGCGCCCCCTCAGCGACCCAACTCGCCGCGGCATATTCCGGGTAGGAACGAACCGGGGCAGTGTGCTTCACGTACTCTCTGTGTCCCATCCTTGCTGTCATTCTGAGCGCAGCGTAGCGGAGTCGAAGAACCTGCATTTTGTCTTTCTGTCGCATGGGTGGGAGACCGCGAACAGCAACGTCAGAACTTCGCCTCAAACGCCCGGAACCGCCGCTCCAGCTCCCACTGCGCCGAAGCCTTTTCGCTCCCGTCCAGAAGCGCCTTGCATTCTGCTGAAGGCTTCTCCGTCCCCAGCGCCTGTCCTTTGCATGCTGCCGCCGGTGCCGTGAAAGCATCCGCCGCAGCCCACAGGCTTGTCCCCGGCAGAAAGTCGTGTTCCATTCCCGTCCGCGCCAGCTCCTTTAAATCACGGTAGTTCAGGTGGTAGTCCAGCGCCGCTCGCACGTACTCGTGGGTCAGGTCGATGCGGCTCACCCCTTCGTCGTCCGTCGATAGCGCCACCGGTACATGCGCCGCGCGATAGAGCGGAAACGGGTGCTCCGCGCCTTTGATCCCTAAAATGCCTTCATTCGAGGAGAGGTTGATCTCCACCATCACATGCTTCGCGGCCATCTCTTTCAGCAGCCCCTGCGCATCGTCCTCATCCATCACGTCCACGCCGTGCCCGATGCGCTCCGCATGGCCCCACTCCACCGCCTGCCGGACGTGGAACCGCAGCCCTTCCGGCGGCACCAGCCCTGGAGCCAGTTCCCCCGCGTGCAGCGTTATGTGAACCAGCGGGTAAACTCCGTGCAGATAGTCCAGCATCTTCATCTGCAAGCTATAGTCGCGCATGGAAAGAAACCCGTCCTCCGGCTGCACGAAGTTGATCCCTACCCAGGTATCCTCGTGCGCCTCCGTGCTCGCCTGGATGGTCTCAAACCCCAGCAGCGTCTCCGCGAACACCTGCTCCGGCGGTGCCCCGCGCAGAATCTGGTAGATGTATCGCACCTCCACCTGGCAGCCTGGAGCCGCCTGCGCCGTTCCACAATGCTCGCGCTCTCTCCGGTCGCTTTCCGCCGTCCGCACATCCTCGCGGTCCGCGGCCACTTCGTCCCGCAGTCCGTGGTCCAGCAGCGTCTGCCGGAACTGAGCAAGATCCGGATTCCAGCCCACCTCATGCGCAACCTGCGCCGCATGGTTGAAAGGCGGTGTCTGCATCAGTTCAAGATATTGCTCGTTCTGGGCAGCGGCCCGGCCGACCACCTCGTCCACCCACTCGCCAGCGTGCTTCTTGCCCAGCCCGCCGAACCGCGCAAACGTGGCAAAAAACTGGTCGTGCCCACTGAACCCTGAAGTCGGCACAAAGCTCCGCATGGAGAAGGCGTCCACCAGCCGGTCATACAGATCCTGGTTCGCCGGAACCTTCTCCGCCGGGACCAGTTGCCCCTCGCACGGCGGCTTGGCAAATCGCAGGGCCAACGGGTCTACGCACAGCCCGTCTTCTCCCGCCGCGCGGATAAAGCTCTCCGCATACACTGCCCCGGAGAGGTGAACGTGCAGGTCGGCGCCCTTGGGAAAATCCGCCAGAAATTCCCGCATCGCCAAAGGCCCGTTCTGCGCAGCCGTCTGATAAGCCCGCGCAGCCCGTGCTTCCGCGGAGGCAGCCGGCTTGCGAGCAGGCGCAACCGGCGCCTGGGCAATGGTGACGTGAGCGGTGAAGGCGAGAGCAAAACAGGCGAGAACACAGGCAAGGGGTCGCATGATTGCCTTCCAGTGTAGTCGAGCCTTGCCCTATCTGGGGACGATTTGCTTGCACCTTGCGTGAGGAAAATCTGCCGACCTGGTAGGGCTTGCGCACGCCGGTTTTGCGCAGAGATAGGGAGTTGCTATACTGTCTGAGGCTGTTTTTGAGCGCAGTGTTTCGTGGACTCGCCCACCTCAACCGGCGACGCCGGATTCCGCGCACATAATTGCACCTTGAAGTTTGCACTGAGGGAAGTTTGCACTGAGGCCAGATAGCTCAGTGGTAGAGCGCGGCCCTGAAAAGGCCGGCGTCGGCGGTTCAATCCCGTCTCTGGCCACCACATTCTAAAGTACTTAGTAGTAACCAGATTTAGCCAAGATTAGTTCAAGACACATATAGGACACATGCTCGATATCACGTGGGGACTCTCCGTACACGCGGTCAAGCCTGGCGTCCTATCTTCTTTTGCGCAACCTCACTCTCTCCCCTTTCTGACTGC
>DATKGE010000398.1:0-3559 GCA_035510955.1 Occallatibacter sp.
AGAGGAGTGGGAGCGGTTGTTTGCGGCGACCAGGTCCACGCTGACGATCTGGATGGAGCGGCTCCGCAAGGAAGCGGAGAAGTCATTTCCGGAGGGAGTTACGGCGTTTCGCCCGGAGTTCGCCGTCCATGGAAAGTTCGACCAGCCGTGCCCGCGCTGCGGCGAAAAGGTGCAGCGGATTCGCTACGCCGACAATGAAACCAACTACTGCGCGCGCTGCCAGACGGGCGGTAAGGTGCTGGCCGACAGAAGCCTTTCGCGGCTGCTGGGCAAGGACTGGCCGCGCACGCTGGATGAGCTGGAGGCGCTGAAGCGACGGTAAACACGAGCTTAGACAGGCGGCGACGGATTTCTTCTTGACACGGCCCTCGCGCCTGCAGCACAGTCAATTGCACCACTCCTTGCAGGCCGGTCATACCCTTCAGGCGAACTTCCCGGAAATCCCGGGCCATCGAAAACGCATTTTTTGCCATTACGGAGGTTGCACAATGCACGATCTCCACCTCAACCATTGGGCCATTTTGGTTTCGGCGCTGATTCAATGGTTACTGGGCGCTGTGTGGTATTCGCCGGTGTTGTTTGCCAAGCCTTGGATGGAGATGGCCGGCGTTCGCCCAAACGCGAACAAGAGCAACAAGATGATGGTGGGCATGGTTGCCTCGTTTGTCGGCAGCCTGGTGACGTCGTTCATGCTGGCGCACGTGGTGATGTGGGCGGGAGCGGAGACCTATTACCTGGGCGCACTGATCGGGTTCATTCTGTGGCTGGGCTTTTTTGCTGCACCGATGTCCGCGAGCTATATCTACGAGGGCCGGTCGTTCGATCTGTTCGCCATCAATGCCGGCTACTGGCTGGTGGGGCTGTCCATCACCGGCGGTTTGCTGGCCGTGTGGCGTTGAGCGTTCGAACCCAAGCCGGGCGAGCGGCCATTACAATCGAGGCATGAGCAAAGCAGCCATTGCCACCAACCTGGCTCCAGCGGCCATCGGGCCTTACTCGCAAGGCATCCGCGTGGGGGGCCTTGTGTTCACAGCTGGACAAATAGCGCTGGATCCGGCAACGCAGCAGGTGGTCGCGCCGGGCATCGCGGAACAGACCACGCAGGTGATGGAAAACCTGAAAGCCATTCTGGAAGCGGCGGGCACGAGCCTGGCGAAGGTGGTGAAGGCGACCGTGTTTCTGAAGGACTTCAACGACTTTGCGGCGATGAATGCAGTCTATGGCGCGTACCTGGCACCGCAAGGAGTTGCTCCTCCGGCGCGGTCGACGGTCGAAGTGTCCCGCCTGCCCAAGGATGTGCTGGTGGAGATCGATCTGATCGCGGAAGTCTGAAGACGGCTTTGTTACCGTGATCCGGCTGCTCGCATCCAATCGGAGCGAGGCGAACGTCGGGTTCGAAAACTGGGCTCGAAAACTGGGCTCGAAGACCGAGCTCGAAGACCGGGCTTGAGATTGAGGAGACGACCATGAGCGAAACAGCGGACAAGGTTGTGCGTTCTGAGGCGGAATGGCGCGCTGCGCTGACGGCTGAGCAATACCACGTGCTGCGCGAAAAGGGGACGGAGCGCGCGTTTACGGGCGTGCTGACGGAGAACCACGAGACCGGAAACTACCACTGTGCGGGATGCGGCGAACTGCTGTTCATGAGCGGGGCCAAGTTCGACTCCGGGTGCGGCTGGCCCAGCTTTATGCTGCCGGCGGATTCCAAGGCGATCGTCGAGCACGAGGACAGCAGCTTTGGCATGCGGCGCATTGAAGTGACCTGCGCGCGCTGCGGCGGACACCTGGGGCACGTGTTTCCCGATGGGCCGCGGCCGACCGGTTTGCGCTATTGCATCAACTCCGCTTCGCTTACGTTCGAGCGCGCCGAATAGCGGGCCGGGCAGCGCAAGACAAGTAGCGGCGGCTTCTCTTGGCGCGTTACTCTGACTGCATGATTCTTTCCCGGTGCAGGGTTCCATTCATTCTGATGGTTGCGTTGGCTTGCGCGCGCGACCCGCAGCTTCATTCCCAGCAGGCTGCGCTCAAGGAAGACACGCAGCTCGATGAGCAGTTGCAGTCGATTGCCACGGCGCATCGCGGCATGATTGCGCTCTATGCCCACAATCTGAAGACGGGCGAGACGGCTTCGATCAAGCCCGATGAGCCGGTGCAGACTGCGTCGGTCATCAAGATGGGGATTCTGCTGGACGCGGCGGAACAGATTCGCGCCGGCAAAGCATCGTTCGATGAGAATTTGGTGCTGACCAAGGAGAACCAGGTGCAGGGTTCGGGCGTGCTGGGTCAGTTGACTGCGCCGCTAAGCCTGACTCTGCGCGACATCCTGCACCTGATGGTGGTGCTGAGCGACAACACGGCGACCAACGTAGCCATAGATCGGCTGGGACTGGCGCACATCGACGCGACGCTTGTTGCCGCCGGCCTGAAGCAGACGGTGCTCTACAAGAAGGTCTACGTGGCGGCGACGGGACCCATGCCGGCGGACCAGCCGAAGTTTGGGCTGGGCAAGACGACGGCGCGGGAAATGGCCTCGATCATGGAGCGGTTTACCGAGTGCCGGTTGAGCCTGGACAATTCGGCTCCGCTGCCCGGCGACGGGCCGCTGTGCGGGGCAATTCTACACATGCTTCGCCAACAGCAGGACCGCGACGACTTGCCGCGTTATCTTGAGGCCCTCGATACGAGCGAGCACGGCTCGGCCATTGCCAACAAGACCGGCGCGCTGGACCGGGTGCGCAACGATGTGGCGCTGATTGCCACCAAAAACGGGCCGGTGGTGATTGCGGGCTTTACCTGGGCCAATGAAGATCAGCGCTGGACGGGCGACAACGAGGCCCAAAAGACGCTGGGCAAACTGGCGGAGGCCATTGTGCTGCGCTGGTCGCCGGACGGGTTGGATGCGACCGGCTTTCCCTGGGAGAATCCGCTGGCCGCGCCCAGGCAGTAGAGCCGGATTGCGGGCACAACAAAACCCCGTCCTGAGGAGGACGGGGTTTGCGTCGAGCCTGATTTGCGCGGAAAACGGTGGGCTTGCGCCCAGCCATGCTTACGCCTTGGCGATCTTACCCGCCTTGATGCAGCTGGTGCACACGCGGATGCGCTTGGCAGCGCCGTTGACCAGGGCCTTGACGGCCTGCAGATTGACGTTCCAGCGGCGGCGCGTGACGTTGTGCGCGTGAGAGATGTTGTTACCGAATTGCGGGCCTTTGCCGCAAATATCGCATACCTGTGCCATGACTTCGCTCCAGACTTTTGTGTTTCGGGCTGACCGGTTGAACCCCTGGGATTGCTCTTAAGCAACTCAAACCTGGGATTTTTGCCGGGAGAGCTATCGGGGCGCATTCAGACACACGACACCGGAAGCTTGCCGAATCTCTAGTATACCCGGAATCAGCTTGGCAGCCAAGGCGCCGGCCAGAAAACTCAGGGCAATCGCATGAACGTCCGATGACGGCACGATGGCGGCTCGTTCTGCCCCTACGGGGCGGGCAGATTCGGCTGCGGCGCATTCCCCGGATTGCGCCACGCTCCATCCGGGGCTATTTTCGCCCCTTCCCTC
>DATKGE010000399.1:0-7381 GCA_035510955.1 Occallatibacter sp.
CGATATATTCAAGAAGGCATGGCAAATCCCCAAAACAAGAAAACCGATACGGGAAGCGGGTTCATTTATCTGCCCCTGATCGCCGGCTGGCTGGTCCCTGGCGCGGGCCATTTTCTGCTCCGCAAATGGGGCCGCGGCGCGCTGCTTGCCCTGTCGATTCTAGGCATGTTCGCGGTCGGCATCGCCATGCAGGGCAAGCTCTACGCCGGCGCGCATGACATTTTGGACCTGCTGGGTTTGGCCGGCGATCTGGGCAACGGTCTGCTTTACATGGTGAGCCGTGCGCTGGGGTTGGGCGGAGACCAGATTCAGGTCACCACCGCCGACTGGGGCACGCGTTTCATTGTGGTCGCGGGGCTCTTGAATGTAATCGCCGCGGTTGACGCACACAACCTACGCACGGGGAGGAAAGCCTAGTGTTTGGGCCCTCTCATCTTTCTCATTTCGCGGCAGTGGTCCTGTTCGCGCTCTTCGCCTCGATTGTCTTCGCCATCACGCAGCGCGAGACGCCGCGCCGCATGGTTCGCTATGGGATCTACTGCTTCGTGCTGTTTGTGGGCTCGGCAATCGCTCTCAGCTGGGTCATGTTCTTCATCGCGCGGTAGCGGCTACACCTACAGGACTTTGCCGGGCGCGCCACGCTTGACATGCCTTAGAAGTCAGGGTGCACCACCCTTCGCTTCTTTCGAGCACGGATGGGCAACCCGCCGGGGCGTGCAACTCACCAAGGCCAGCCGTTCTTGCGTTGGTTCGGAGCTTGCCTTTCTCGTCTACTGTTTCACCAACTCCACGCGGCGGTTCAGTGCCCGGCCGTCTTCGCTGTCGTTGGAGGCGATCGGCGCATAGGGTCCGGCGCCGTAAGGCGCCAGCCGCGCGGCGGCAATTCCATACCTTGTGGTCAGTTCCTGAACCACCGCAGCCGCCCTGCGCTTCGATAAATCCACGTTGCCTGCCAAAGCGCCAGCGTTGTCCGTGTGGCCCACGACATAGACCTTGAGCGACGCATTCTCTTTGAGCATCTTGACAACTTCATCGAGAGCAGGCTTGGACTCCGCCTTGACGTCGGCCTTGGCGGTATCGAAGAGAATGCCGGTGACCACGATGTGTCCGTTGGCGGAGATGCCGCTGGAGAGCGCGGCCGCGTTGGCCACCACGTCCTGCGTGAGCTTGGTCTCCGTAACGATGTGCTCCGCGATTTCCCCATTGCTGGTTATATAGATTTGAATCCAGGTCTTGCCCATGTGTCCCACGTACGTATCGTGGCCCTGGGCTTCGTAGACCATCGTGTAACCGGCGTTGCGCAGAGCCGTGCCCATGTTGCGCTGAATCTGCGGATTGCTCGCGGTCTCCGGGGTGCGGTACCAAATGTAATGGTATTCACCTTCCACCGTCTGATGGCCCGCGCCGGGCATGGCGAAGTCATAGCTCTTGTCAGCTTTGTCTTCACACTCGGTGATTACGCTGCCGGGGAAGCGGCTGATAAGCGGGGAATCCTTGCAGCCCTTCCTGTCTTGCGGCGGCTTGGCCTGCGCCAGGCACAACTGCGCTGCAACCAGAGTGGTCACAACGAGCAAGAGAAACCAACGAATTGTTTTCATGGTGCTTTCTCCGTGTCAGCGATCGAATTTTCTCTTGGGATTTGCAGGGTGTACTCACCGGCAGCGATCAGCTTACACACCCATTCGCCAGGCCGTCCATCATTTTTCGTGGGCGAGCGGTCGACCCAACTGAAGGTCCCCGTTTTCGCCTTCTTTCTGGCCAAGGGTGGGAATCCACGAACCAACGCCTCTAAACGAAACGCTCCCGCTGCCACACAGCGGCATCGAACGAATGCGCGGAGGTATAACCCTCGGAGATGTACAGATCGATCGCCGAAATATTGGACTCGGTCACCGTCAATGAAATCTCCGTCGCCCCATGCCGCATGAAGTGGAATGCGGCAATCGAGAGCAGCATGCGCGCCAGGCCGTGGCGGCGGTATCGCGGATGCACGCAAAGCTGGGTGATGTGGCCGCTCTGCGAGCTGACCCGCGAGCCCAGCACCAGCGCCACCATTTCGCGGCTTTGCCGGTTCACCACCACATGCGAAACCTGCGGGGAAAACGTCCCGCAGCCGGAGTAGCGGACGATGTTGTGAAGAAACCGCTGCGAGCCGTGGACCGAGCGGTACTGATCGTTGATCACGCTGTCGGGATGCTCGCGGTAGGCCTCGGAGATGAGTTGGCCCGCTGGAGTCAGGTCCTCGTCGCGCCATGTTCGCAGCTCCAGGCCCTGCGGAATCTCCACGCGGGGTTGGCTCCAGACGCTCTTCAGCGGCTGCACCATGAACAGGCGGCGGAAGACCTGGAACCCCGCCTCGCGAAAAATGCCGGCGTGGACACCGGAAGGGTGAAGCAGAAGCTGCGACTCAACGCGGTCCACGTGCGGTGAGTTCAGCAGAGTCTCAAAGAGATGCTTGAGCAGGATCTGTTCGATCTCGTGAGCTGAGGCGGGAAGCTGGGGAGCAGGAGACGAGTCGAACCCGGCAGCAGCGTCCTGGCCCGGCGTTTCGCTGCGCAGCGCAAACACGTCGCCGATGACCGCCTTGGTCTCCTCGTATACGCAGAATGCATAGCCGGTCACCTGGCCGCCTTCCACGGCCGCGTAGCCCGGCAGCATATGGCTGTCGAGATATTGCATCAGCAATTTGGACGAAGTGCGATAGTCCCAGTGCAGGCGCTGCTTCCATATCTCGCCCTCGGCATCCAGCACCGGGCGCAACACCGGCGCAGCAAAGTGCCGCAGGTCGAGAATCTCGATGGAAACATCTGTCGTCATGCATCCCCTGAATCCTGGACGACTTAGGTCCAAAACAGACAGCGCTGAAGGCGAACAGCCGCGAAGGTCCAAAACATCCGTATGCGCGTTACGCCTTCCCGTCACTCTGCCATGATTTCCGGCCGCGTGCAACTTGTAGGACAGATTATCAGCCCGGAGCCTGTCAATAACTACTATGGGTACGCGCCACTCCCGAGTTACCAAAAGCTCAGCGGCTGCCCACCATATAAATCACCAGTCCCTGCTCGGGCCAGGCGAACAGTTGCTCGTAGTGCCGGCCCTCGAGGTATTCCTCCAGCGCCGCAGGCGAGTGCAGATCCACGCCATTGCGCCCGGTTACACGCACCACCAGCAGATGCTGGCCGTCCGGCACGCCGTCCTGCTCGTAATTGATCACTTCGCGATTGCGATAGAACGACAGGCCGTACTCAACGTCGCGGCGAACGCGGAAGACGGCGACAGCCTCGTCCGCGGGGGCCAGGGTGGCAAGGCGGTCGGCAAGGGGCCGTGCGGAGTAGGCGCGGTCCAGCAGGTGAATCACGCGTTTGGTGGCGCCCACGGCGGGGATGCCAAAGAACGGGCCTACGCCGTAGAGAAACAGCATCAGCACAAACAGGATGCCGGTGGTGACAAGACGAAGCCGCGCCACGCCGTAGCCCCTGACCACAATCAGGATCAGCAGCGCGGCGCCGGCAGCCGCCATTGCCGCTATGGCCAGCCCGCGCAGCGGGGGCATCTTGGCGCCGTGAGACACGAACCATGGCAGCAGCAGCGCAAACATGGTCATCACGCCGCACAACAGCGCGTGGCCCAGCAGAACCCAGCGGTTGAGCCCTGGTTTGCGGCGGCGGAACAGAAAGTCCCCGGTGAGGATGGCCAGGGGAGGAATGGAGGGAAGAATGTACCCCGGCAGCTTGGATTGGGAAAAAGTAAAGAAAACAATGGGAATAAGCGCCCACAGAACCAGAAACTCCGGAAAAGCATCGCCGGGCCGTTTGGGAATGCGTCGCCGCGGATTGTTCAGACGCCGCAAACGCCACTCCGCCACCGAGGTCAGGATTCCGTCAATGAGGGCGCGGACCGCCAGCACCGTCCAGGGCATCATGGCCAGCACCACGACAACCAGGTAGTACCAGATGCGCTGGACGTGCTGATAGCGGTCGGTCGCAAATCGCTCCAGATTATGCTCGATGAAGAACTCGCGGAAGAAGGTCGGGTTCTGATGCTGGACAGCGATGAACCAGGGCAGCACCATGGCCAGGTAAAGCGCCACGCCCGGCCACCAGAACGAGCGCCGCAGAACGGACCATTCGCGGCGCAGAAAAGCAAACGCGGCGATGATGACTGCAGCCAGGAAAGGCGCGACAGGCCCCTTGGCCAGCGTGGCCACGCCGGTAAAAAAGTAGATGTCGAAGAGCCAGAATTTCGAGCCCGTCTCGTACCAGGCATACCAGCCGAGCAGGCCAATGGCCAGAGGCGCGGCCATCTGCATGTCCGTCGAGGCGCCCCGCGCAAACCCGATGATGCCCGCGCAGGCCACCGTAATCAGCGCCGCATCCAAATGCCCGCCGCGCCGGAAGCGGCGCATATGCAGGTAAATGAGAGCCGCCATGACGAACGCGAAGCTGGTCGAAGGCAGTCGCGCGCTCCAGTCGTGGACGCCGAAGTCCTGGAAGGTGAACATCGCCCGCCAGTAATAGAGGGCCGGCTTTTCTAGCCAGGGGTGGCCATACAGGTACGGCGTTACGCAGGCGCTGAGGCGATCGCTGAGTGTATGTGCGGAATCAAACCGGACCAGCATTTCGTGAGCAATCTGGGCATAGCGCGGCTCGTCGGCGCCCACCAGACCCAATCCATCGCCGCCCAGCAGAGGCGTCAGCCCATAGGCAAGAAAGAAGACGGCAGAACAAAGAAATACCGCTGCTTCGGCGATGGTGGCCCAACGGGTCAGCCGTTTGCGCCGGTTTTCAGGCACGTCCAAAGCAGTTGATTCGAGTGCAGTCTCCACTTCGAGTTGTTCTCCAGTTCCAGCGTTTCCAGCCAGGGTCAGGCTTGGGGGAAGCCTCCTTGCCGGGTTGCGGTCCGCGCCGCACAGAAACGCGGAGATAGTGCTCGGTTTCGACAGGGTCAAGGCTAACAGATTTGCATGGAGTCTGGAGGGTTCTCAAGTCATGGTACTGGGTCAATTTGAAGGGTACGGGCTTCAGCCCGTACGTAAACTCGCCAAAAATGTGCGTGGGCTTTAGCCTCTGAGGGCAGGTTTCTTCAAACTGACCCACCCAAGTCCGCAAGCCGTAAGATTCTTCACGAATTCGCGCAAACGACCGGACTCTCGTTCGCTGCACGGCTACTTCGCATTGGCCTTTTCTCCGGCCTGCGGTCCCTGGCCGGGCACGGACTCCAGTCCCACATCCACGGGCTTGGCCTCCACGGGGAATTTATTCCGCTTGCGCGACCTATCCATCAGCTCTTCAATGCGCGCCTGGAAACGGCCGGAGCGGTCGGCGAGAAAGGCCAGGTCGGGTACGTGCCGCACACCCATGCGCTCTTTCAACTCGTAGCGAATGTAGCCCTTGGCCGCTTCCAGGCCGGCGATGGTGTCTTTCTCCGCTTGCACAATGTCCTTGACGGCGCTGTCCAGCGCCACGTAAACGCGCGCCGATTTTCCGCCCGGGTTGAGCGCCACTTCGCTCACATAGCAGTTGCCGATACGTGGGTCGGAAAGCTCGCCGTCGATCATGGTTCCAATCTCCAGCCGCAGCGTCTCCGCCACCCTGTCCTGATGATGCTTCCGCGCTCTGTTCTCCGGCATAGCTCCTGCTCCCGATACAAGTAAACGATTCAGGATAGCAGACCCCGAAACGGGGCTCAGGAATGAGCGGCTTGCAGAACACCGCATTCGCGTGAGCGCTTTCTTGCTGCCGCAACCGGTTGCTTCCGAATTCTGAATTGATCGATAGCCGCATTTCCTCCCGGAGGGAGGAGACGAAAATAGCCCAGGGGAAGCGCAGCGCACCCCTGGGAACGCATTCCAACCAAAACATCCCGCCCTGGAAGGGCGGTGCGAACACCTACGATGCTCTCGATCTCTGCTCATGCGATTGCAACGACCAAGAAAACCGCCGTGCGGAACTCACCGATTCCTTCCCCTTGACAAATTCTCAAGGCATAAGTAAATTATGCCTATGACCGATACACCTAAGCCAGGAATGCCTTCCGGCGCACTGCCCATGCTGATTCTGCGTATGCTCCAATCCGGCTCGCTGCACGGGTACGCCATCGCCCAGCGGATTCACGTGCTATCCAGCGAAGTCCTTGGCGTGGAAGAGGGACTGCTCTATCCCACGCTGCAAAAGATGCTCGTCAAGGGCTGGGTAACGGCCGAGTGGGGCATCTCCGAAACCAACCGCAAGGTCCGCTTCTACCGACTCACGCCCGAAGGACGCAAGCATCTGAAGGCCGAGTTGTCGGAATACGATCGCGTCACCCAGGCAATCCAGGACATTCTGCGCACCGCATAGCAGCTCACGTACTCCCAGGAGGTCCACCATGGGCGAACTTTTCCGCCGTATCAAGTACCTCATCAACCGCCGCCGCTTCGACGCCGAGCTCGAAAGCGATATGGAGTTTCATCGCGAGATGGCCGCGCGCGCCGGACGCAGCAACTTCGGCAACACGCTGCGCATGCGCGAGCAATCTCGCGAGGCCTGGGGATGGACGTGGCTCGACCGGCTTGCCCAGGACCTGCGCTACGCGGTGCGCATTCTCGCCCGCTCCCCCGGGTTCACCCTCATGGCCGTGCTGGTGCTTGCCATCGGCATCGGCGTCAATGTGGCCGCGTTCACCGTCTTCGACATTGTGGCGCTCGAGCCGCTCCCGGTCCTCGATCCCAGCTCGCTGGTGCGCCTGGAACGCCGCTCACCCAATGCCTACACCGACGCAGCGCCCTACACATCGCTCCTTTTCTACCAGAAGAATGCGAAGACTCTGTCGGCAGTCATGGGCGTGATGGGCGTGCCGCCAATCCAGGTCGACGACGACATCCAGCAGGCCAGTGCGTCCTTCATCACGCCCAACTACTTCACCGAGCTGGGAACACCGGCCGCCATTGGCCGCCTCTTCGATCCCAAACGCGACGGCGATCCTGCCGCGCCTCCTTCTGTCGTAATCAGCTACGGTTTCTGGCAGCGCCGTTTCGGCGGCGATCCTTCCGTCGTTGGCCGCATCATCCACATCGACAGGAAGCCCGCCACCGTCGTCGGCGTGCTTCCCTACGCATTCGCGAGTCTCGGCGGCCAGAGTCCCGACATCTGGATGCCCATCGTCCAGCAGCCTTATTTTGTCGAAGGCAGCCACGCACTCACCGATCCCGGCGAATCAGCCGTCCGCATGTGGGGCCGGCTCGCTCCGGGCGTTTCCGCGAAGACCGCCGGTCAGGAACTGCGCGCCCTCACCGATGAGCTGCGCCGCCAGCACCCCAAAGACATTTGGGACAACGAGTACATCCAGATCTCTCCCGGCGGGCACATGCAAGTCATGCAGCCGGAGATGTACCAGGTCGCGG
>DATKGE010000400.1:0-6481 GCA_035510955.1 Occallatibacter sp.
GCCAGACGGAGCGCGTGCCGTCGTCTGTGACGAACATGCTGCCGTCTTTGGCGATGGCCACGCCTACAGGGCGACCCCAGACCTGGCCGTCTTTCGTGACGAAGCCGGTGAGGAAGTCTTCGTAACTGCCATCGGCATGACCGTTGTGCATGGGGATGCGGATGACTTCATACCCGGCGCGGTTCTTGCGATTCCAGGAGCCGTGTTCGGCGGCGAACGCGTCGCCGTCGTAGGCAGCGGGAAACTCCTTTTTGCCGGTTGGATAGAAGACCATCTCAAGCGACGCCATGTGCGGCTGAACAAGGACGTCGGGAGTAATCACCTTCGAGGATAGATCGACGCGCTTGCAAGTCTTCGCCTCGTCCGGAGTGAGCGCGGGAGCCTGCAGGTTGGGGCCCGTGCCATTTGCGCATGGCTCGGGGAGACGGGGATCCTGATGGCCGCCCATGTAATACCACGGCCATCCGTAGAAGCCACCTTCCTTTATGGAAGTGACGTAGTCGGGGACAAGATGATTGCCCAGGTCGTCGCGCTCGTTGGTAGAGCACCAGAGCTGGCCGGTGATTGGATTGATTGCCTCACCAACACAGTTGCGGATTCCGGAAGCGTAGACTTCAATAAACTTGCCTTCGGGCGTAAATTCGAGAACGTCGGCGCGGTGGAATTCCTTCGGGTGGGTATCGGGGTCGTCCACATTGGAGCCGGAACCCACCGAGACGAGCATGTGCCGCCCGTCTTTGGTGAAGACCACGTCGCGGGTCCAGTGACCTCCGCCCATCAGCTGGGCATAACCCGGAATGTCAGGAACGATGGTCTCGGGGGCCGCAGTAGCGTGCAGTTCGCCGGGGCGGTAAGGAATGCGCTGGATGGTCGTGGCGTTGCCGACGTAAACGTACTTCGGGTTGTCGGCGGGATAAAAGGCGATACCGAAAGGATGGTCGAGACCAGTGGCGAACTTTTCGATCTGCGCGACCTTGCCGTCGGGGCCTGCGCCGCGAAGGATAAAAATCGTTCCTGCGCCGGAATCGGCGAGGAAGAGATCGCCGTTCGGTGCGGTGCGGATAAGGCGCGGCATGGTGAAAGTGCCACCGCTGAGAGCCATCACCTGCTTGTTGTCCGCTCGCTGCATGGGCTTTGAGTCACCGCCGGCATAGAGGGTGACTTTGAAGCCGGCGGGGGCTATAGGCCATGCGTCGGCGGGCCGGGGAATGACGTGCGGTGTGTTGTTGACGGCCTCGTCGGGCTTGGGCTGGGGCAGCTCGGCGAGAGTGATCTTGCGGCGAACGCCGGGCTGCTGCTGGTTCCAATCGGCGAATGCGGCCTGGCCGGTGATGGTCTGCTGCGCCGGTAGCGCCGCGGGAAGAAACATGGCGGCCGCGACGAGAACGACGGTGGACGGTGATCGCATACTTAAGCTCCTCAGGATTGAAAGTGGTTGTTCCTTGACGGCGTGGCTGCGCTTGACACAATTACGATATCGGAAGATGCGTCGGTTAAGCACTCCTTTGCCTGGCTCAATGGTGTTCGCTACGCTGCCCCCTCCCTCGCGTCTTTCCAAAGATCAATCGAGCCCTCTTGTGCATAGTGATCAACTTCCCTGAGCTCCGCATCCGTGAACTGGAGCTGCTTCAGCGCATCGAGCGAGTCATCGAGCTGCTCCACATTACGTGCCCCAATCAGTGCGGAAGTTATTCTCTTGTCGCGCAGCACCCAGGCGATCGCCATCTGTGCCAGTGTCTGTCCGCGTCCGTGTGCAATTTCGTTCAGCGCACCCACCCGCGTAAGGTTTTCTTTGCTCAGGAACTCCTTCTGAAACCAGAGTCCGTCCTCTGCGCGCGAGTTCCCGGGCACGCCGTTCAGATACTTGTTCGTCAACAGTCCCTGAGCCAGAGGAGAAAATGCAATGCAGCCGACGCCGAGTTCTTCCAGCGTGCCGAGTAGTTCCCTTTCCACCCAGCGATTCAGCATCGAGTACGAAGGCTGATGAATGAACAGCGGGACTCCTTCACTCTTCAGGATTGCCGCCGCCTCGCGCGTCCGCTCCGGACCATACGAAGAAATGCCCACATATAAAGCCTTGCCTTGCCGCACCGCATGCGCCAGCGCACCCATGGTTTCTTCCAGCGGAACATCCACGGTCGGCCGGTGAGAGTAAAAGATGTCGACATACTCCAGTCCCATGCGCGCCAGACTCTCATCAAGGGACGCAAGCATATATTTACGCGAGCCGCCCACGCCGTAGGGGCCGGGCCACATATCCCATCCTGCCTTTGTTGAAATCAAGAGCTCATTCCTGAGACTGCGAAAATCCCTGCGAAGAATCTCTCCGAAGTTCTCCTCGGCGGACCCATAGGGCGGCCCATAGTTGTTGGCCAGATCGAAGTGGGTCACGCCACGATCGAAGGCTCGCCGAACGACAGCCCGGCCCGTCTCGAAGACATTTACGCCGCCGAAGTTTTGCCAGAGCCCAACCGAAATCGGGGGTAGGACGATTCCCGATCGTCCGGACCGCCGAAAGTGAGCTCCGTCATACCGGTTTGCATCCGGTTCATAACTCATCTGTGCGATCCTCTCTTTCTTACAATTCGCGCATCATCTGCTTCAGCTGCCCGCGCGCCCGCCACAGGCGGGCCTTGATTGTTGCCGCCGGAACTTTTAAAATCCGCGCTGTTTCGCTAATGGTCAGCCCATCCAGGTAGCGCAATTGAATTGTCCGCTGCAACGAGGGCGTAAGCTCCGATATGAACTGCATGAGGAAACCATGCGACTCCGAGCTGGCGCACTCGTCTTCAGGGTTTGGCCTGGCGTCCGCCAGTGTGTCTGACAGAGAATAGTCCTGCTCTTCATTCAATTTTTCGTTCAAAGACACGTGAGAATGGCGCGGCCTTCTGCGCAGCTGCGTCAGAGCGCTATTCGTAACGATCGTGGTTAGCCAGGTCGTCATCTTTGCCGTTGCCTTGAACTGATCCAGGTGCTTGTAAGCGGACAGGAGGGCATCCTGAACCGCGTCCTCAGCATCGTGTGGGTCGCCCACGAAGCGATAGGCCCTGCTGTACAGCCTGGGCAGGTATCGCGAAACAGCTTCTTCAAGTTCTCCCAGGCCCTGTTGGCGAGTGTGCACGGCGGGGTGCGGTTCGTCGGCGAAATGTGACCCTAATGCTTGCATATCGTTTAGGCCTCCGTTTACCCCTGCTAATTGCACGCTGCGCGCCAATCGCCCTAACAAAGGTTCGCTGTCTAGTTTCAGCGACATACTTCAACCGGGGGAGTGCGTGGGCCTGATGGAGCGCGCTTCACGCGTCGAGCATTCGACTCTGCGTCAGCCATCCGACAGACCGCAGAAGCGACCGTATACGCAGCGCCACACCGATCATTTGTGATTCGCGGCTCACACTACGCCCTTATCAATCCTGGGGATTGAAGTCGACTTTCATTTCAACCCTGGCTCCAGGCGCCCGCACGATCCACGCTTTATCCCGTCGTCCTGAAAATCAGATCGATTGTCGCCAGGCGTGCTTTCCGGTTGGGGCCCACCAGCATTGCGGCGCTCTAGTGTTCGAGCTTGAAGCGATAGGTGAATCCAAGATAGGCATAGGTCAGCGGAGCGCCATGCTTCTCACTCGTCATCACTTCGCCGGGGAAGAAGTGGCCAACGCCAATATTGGTGACGAACGACTTGTGGAAAATGTACTTCGCCGAGGCATCGAACTCGCTGCCGATATCGTCGCTCTTGAACTCGCTCGTGGGCGCAGCAATCAAGCTCGTGCCGGCGCCAGAGTATACGCCATCGTAGATCGTCGCCGCGTGCAGCGACCCGCCCTGGAAGAGCACCAGGAGGTTGCTGCGCGGCGTCAGCTGCAGGTTCAGGCGACGCTGCTTGATGTTCTGGAAGCCGAACAAGTCGACCAGGCCGAATGCATTGTGGTTGCTCGGATACTCCTGATCGTAGGTGCCGATACGATCGGGATTGGTATGCGGATTACCGGTCGCGTAGTCATACTCCGCCTCGAGGTGCGGCTGCCATGGTACGTACTTCGCCCCATAGCCGCCGCGCACGATCCCCGCGCCTGCATGGATCGAATCGTTGCTGTAGCTGCCGCGCTGCAGATCTCCAGTGCCCGACGAATCAAACCCCAAGGGTAGCTTGGTCGTGTAGTACGAACCAAAGGTCACCTCGGTCTGGCCTCCGACCGCGCCCTGCTCGCTGGTCACGCGCGGCAAGGCATGAACCAGCACGAATGGCTCAATCGTGGTGTGCGATTCGAACGTCGACAGCTTCGCGTTCACGCCATGGAAGGTCAGTCCCGCGCCGTGTGTATCCAGGCTGGTGGGATGAACCGCGACTACCGAGGTGCTGAAGAGATTCAGCTGGTTGACATTCCCGATACGCATATAGAAACCGTCCCAGGTGCGGCTGGTGTTGGTCCAGTCGCTGATACCAACCACGCGTTCGTCGCCAATCCTCAGTTCCCGCCGGCCCACCATGAACTGCACGGGCTTGTAATGGAAATCAAGGTAGCCCTGCCTCAGGTCGAAAGTATCACGCATATTCGCCGCTGTATCCCGCAGTGGAAGCCCCAGCGCGTGCAAGTCCATGAACTGTCCATAGACCGTCAGCCAATTCGTCGGGACCACCGTCATGCCGCCCCATACGCGGGTAAGCTCATACAAGCGATCCTTGCCCGAGACGTACCCCAGCGAAGTCTGCTCTTCCGTGCGCCCACGCAGTTCCATGTCCAGCGTCATCCACTTGGGAATATCGGTATTGTGAAAGGGCTGGACAATACCTTCCTTCAGTGGATAGAGCGCCTGCTGCGCCAACCCGGAAGAGGCGAACCAGGAAATTGCGACCAAGATCCAGACCCGCGCAAACGGTGACCAGAACCGAAGAGCCCTCATAACTTCTACAAATTTATGCAAAGCACACCTCCCCTGGGGCGCCCCGTGGCCGTGCGTTGCGCGCGACTCCGGAATTCCATCTGGGTCTAAATTGATTCCGCTTTACTTATCCGGAGTGATGACAATTTCCGTTTTGCTGATCTTCGCCAGGAAGTCTTCACCAGTGCCAAGGTGTTCGTTCACCAGGCGCGACGGCGTGTGGGCAAGCCATTCACCCAGCGAAATATCCTGGTACTCGGCCGTCGGGAACACCTCCAGGAACAGCAGATCGGTATCGCCGATGTTCTCGATGTAGTGCGGCTGCGACCGCTCGATGTAGCCTACATCGCCGGGGTGGAAGTCCATAGTGCGGGCGTGTGCGCCGGCAGTGAAGACCGTCATACGGGCTGTGCCCTTCACGTAGTACTGCCACTCATCCGCATTGGGGTGCCAGTGCAGCTCGCGCAGGCCGCCGGGCTTCACCGTTACGATTGCCGCGGCAATGTTCGTAGCCGGGAAGTTGTTGCGGTCGACGATCTTCACGCTGCCGCCGGCCGTCACCTTGGTGGGCTCCATCTTCTCGGTGAAGAAGGCAAATGTATCCGGAACCGGACCGCTGCCCGCGTACACCTGCTTCTTCTCCTCGGCCAACGGTCGAGGCAGTTCGGTCGCGAAGATGAACAGTTCCCGCGGCGGCACATTGTCAAAGGTCGACTCCGGAACGCCAAAGTTCTTCGCCAACACCTCCTTCGGCGTGTGATGCAGCCAGTCGGTCAGCAGGAACGTCTCGAACTCGTTGAAGTTGCCGTCGTCGAACACCAGCAGGAACTGGCAGCCATTCTCGCCTATCCCCTGAATCGAGTGCGGTACGCCGCCCGGAAACAGCCAGAGATCGCCTTCCTTCACGTCCTCAATAAACACCCGGCCCTTCTGGTCGACCGCCGTGATGCGCGCGCTACCGGCCGTCATAAAGGCCCACTCGGAGCCCACATGCCAGTGCAGTTCGCGGACGCCGCCGGAGATCAGACGCATCTCCACGCCAGCCATCTTCTTCGATATAGGGAAGTCGCGCACCGTCACCTGGCGAGTCCAGCCGCCCGCCTCAATGCGCCTGTGCGACATGGCAAAGGGGTACTTGAATGGAGGCTGACCGCCCGCATCGGTTCCCGGCGGATACACCGAATCCGGCTCCTGCGCCTCCAGACCCGGATTCTTCGGCCCCAACTCCTGCTCGTTGATTCCGGTATGCGGGTCCCCGCTCATGTCCTTCGTCTGCTGCGCCGCAGCCAGAATCGGAAGGCTCGCTGCCGCTACCAGAGCGGCTGAGGTCTTACCCAAAAACGATCGCCGGCTGACGCCGTCATTGCTCATCACCTTGTCTTGATCTGTCATACAGCTCCCTCCTTCGTTCTGTTCGCGAATGGGTACGGCGCGTTCTGCTCGTCTCCGATGTGCGACGGTTGCTCTTGCATGTTTTCTTTGCCTCTTCCTGTCAATAGCTTAATTGCACGCCGTTTGCCAATCATCCTGAGATCGGTTGGCTGCGTAGTTTCAGCGATATACTTCAATCGAAGGGGCGGTTGGGTCCCAGCGGAGTCCCCCC